>JAGBNR010000045.1 GCA_017634315.1 Lachnospiraceae bacterium | reverse complement strand
TCTCTTCAATGAGCTGCTCTATCTCTTCTCTTTCCATGACAAAATCTCTCCTTTAAACTATGGTGGTATATGCGTTCATGATACGGACTGTCAGATGTCATATTTACCACCACCTTTCCTGAAAGATCCTGTCTAAAAAGCCAAACGTTATTCTAACTTTTTCAGAGTTAAAAATCAAGGTATGTGGTATATTTGATGTATGGAAAACTCATATCTTACTGTCGGAAAAAACGGGGATGCTGTCATAGAAGTAAAGCGTTCCAGATTTATAGGTGCTTTAAGAGCAGTGTCTTCCTCCGGGGAAGCAGAGGCGTTTCTTGCCTCCGAGAGAAAGATATACCATGACGCAAAGCACCATTGCAGCGCATACATCATCAGAGGCAGGGACGGTGCCCCTGATACAGTGCACTCCTCCGATGACGGTGAGCCATCAGGTACTGCGGGTAAGCCCATGCTCGAGGTGATAGACGGCGCGGGACTCAAGGATGTGGTGATCGTCGTCACAAGATATTTCGGCGGCACTCTGCTCGGCACCGGAGGTCTGGTACGCGCATACACCGATGCCGCAAAGGCGGCTCTGGCTGATGCCGGTATCGCTAAAATGTCTCTGATGCAGGAGTTCTCCGTCACCTTTGATTACACGCATACCGGCTCCATAGATCATTTTATAGGACATCATGATATCTCAAGGCTGGATGCGGTCTACACTGACAAGGTGGAGTATCGCCTTGCGGTATCCGAAGCTCTGTACGAAAACACAGTAAAGGAGCTCATGGATATCACGAGCTCCTCTCTTACTGTTGATAAAGGTCTTTCTTCTTACGTTATGGTTTCTCCCCAAACCGGATAGCATCCCTCGGACAGAAGGAGCTGCACTGTGCGCACATCATGCAGGGCTTGCCCCAGTCAGGCTTGCCGTCGATCATCCTGATATGACCTGTAGGACACTTTCTGAAGCACTCTCCGCAGCCGTCGCAGTCTTCGGTAGCATAAAAGGTATCACTCATGCCCTTTATCTTTATTTTCTTTTTAGGATCAAATAAGTCTCTCAATAGTCCCATGATGTCTTCACGTATGCACCGCTTCCGCCATTTCCTTTACGTAATCATACACGTATTTCTTTGAGTCCCTGCCATGCTCTGCAATGATCTTTACTATAGCGGAGCCGACTATCGCCCCATCGGATCTGTCTGCCATTTCTTTAGCCTGCTCCGGAGTGGATATGCCAAACCCCACACAGCATGGTATGTCGGTCACTTCTCTTGCCATCCTTATCATAGAGCCTATATCTGTCGTAATGCTCCGGCGCACTCCTGTCACTCCGAGCGATGATACACAGTAAAGAAAGCCCTCTGCCTCTCCCGCTATCGTGCGTATCCTCTCCTCAGAGGTCGGTGCTATCATCGATACCAGCTCTATGCCGTGCCTGTGACAGCTCTCCAGTATCTCTCCTTTTTCCTCATAAGGCAGATCGGGAACTATGAGACCGGATATACCGCACTCGACACATCTGTCCATAAATTTCTCCTGACCGTATGAGAATACCGGATTGATATAGGTCATAAAGACCATCGGTATCCTCATCTCGCCCTGCACGGATGCTATCATATCAAACAGTCTGTCTGTCGTACATCCGCCGGCAAGTGCCCTGTCATCCGCTGCCTGTATCACGGGTCCCTCAGCTATCGGGTCCGAAAAAGGCACCCCTACCTCGATCAGAGCTGCCCCGGCCTCCTGCATCGCAAGCATCAGTTCCTTCGTAGTCTCCAGATCCGGATCACCGCCCGTGATAAAGGGAATAAAAGCCTTACCGTTCTTAAATGCATCTTTTATCTTAATCATGGAGATCCCTCCCTCTGTATCTGGCTATGGCAGCGACATCCTTATCGCCTCTGCCCGATATGTTTATGACTATGATCTTATCCTTACCCATTTCCGGTGCTATCTTCATCGCGTGTGCGACTGCGTGCGCACTTTCTATAGCGGGTATGATCCCTTCCGTCCTGGACAGATACTCAAATGCCTGCACTGCTTCCTCGTCGGTCACAGGGACGTACTGTGCCCTGCCGCTCCTGTAGAGCTCGGCATGCTCCGGACCTATCCCGGGATAATCAAGTCCTGCCGAGATACTGTAGACCGGTGCGATCTGTCCGTATTCATCCTGACAGAAGAGAGACTTCATCCCATGGAAGATCCCTACCCTGCCCGTAGCTATGGTAGCTGCGGTACGGGACGTATCCGCTCCTTCTCCTGCCGCCTCACAGCCTATGAGCCGTACACTCTCATCAGGTATGAAATCATAAAAAGCACCCATAGCATTGGAGCCGCCTCCCACACAGGCAAGTACCGCATCGGGAAGCCTGCCCTCTGCCTGCATCATCTGCTCTCTGATCTCTTCACCTATTATCTTCTGAAAATCTCTTACCATCGTGGGGAAAGGATGCGGTCCCATGACAGATCCGAGACAGTAGTGTGTATCGGCTATCCTGCTCGTCCACTCCCTCATGGTCTCATTTACGGCATCCTTCAGTGTCCTTGTGCCGGTCTTTACCGCATTCACCTTTGCTCCGAGGAGCTCCATCCGATATACATTCAAAGCCTGTCTCTCGGTATCGAGCTCGCCCATGAATATCTCACATTCCATGCCGAGCAGAGCGCATACCGTAGCTGTAGCCACTCCGTGCTGTCCCGCACCGGTCTCTGCTATGATGCGTGTCTTGCCCATCTTTTTTGCCAGCAGGATCTGTCCCAAACAGTTGTTTATCTTATGAGACCCCGTATGATTCAGATCCTCTCTCTTTAAGTATATCTTTGCCCCTCCGAGATCCCGGGTCATCTTCTCCGCATATGTGAGCAGAGACGGACGTCCCGCATAGTCTCTGTACAGAGCCTTGAGCTCATCCTTAAAGGAAGGATCATCTTTATATTTTCTGTAAGCCTCATCCAGCTCCAGTACGGCATTCATCAGTGTTTCGGTGATATACTGCCCGCCGTAAGGTCCAAATCTGCCCTCGTTATTCATCGCATACTTCCTTTCTTTTATTCATCAAGCTCACGAAGCTTTGCCCCTTTGTCATCGGCCCGCATAAGCGTCTCTCCGATGAGACAGGCATCCACTCCTATCTGCTTTAAGGCACGTACATCCTCCGCTGTACTGATGCCTGACTCAGCCACGAAGATGATATCATCCGGCACTGCCTGCCGCAATGCGCCGGAGGTTTC
>JAGBNR010000044.1 GCA_017634315.1 Lachnospiraceae bacterium | reverse complement strand
GAGATCGGAGGATAGGATATGGGAAGCATAGAGGCTGTCTGTATCAGTGAGAAAAAAGGCACGGTCAAGCACGATATAGGAAGCTGTATGGTCATAGAGGACTACGGACTCGAAAATGACGCGCATGCAGGGAGTGAGAGACAGGTAAGTCTGCTCTCATACGATAAGGTGGAGGCATTTAAGAAGGAGCATGAGTCGGGAAAGGTCAGTATAGTACCGGGCATCTTCGGTGAAAATCTGCTCGTAAAGGGCTATGATCTGGCCGGGATGTCTGTAGGTACGAGGTTTATCTCGGGAGATGTGCTGCTCGAGCTGACACAGATAGGAAAGCAGTGCCACAGCGGATGCGAGATAATGAAGACTGCCGGTGAGTGTATCATGCCGTCAAACGGGGTATTTGCAAAGGTACTAAAGGGTGGAGTGATAAGCAAGGGAGCTGAGATACGCAGAGTGCTCACGGCGGCTGTCATCACGGCAAGCGACAGATCCTTCCGGGGTGAAAGGGAGGACAGGAGCGGTCCTCTTATTATGGAGCTGACGCGCAGGGCAGGCTGCAGAGTAGTGGAACAGCTCCTTTTGCCTGATGATGAAGATGCTATTTACAATGAGCTGGTGAGGCTGTCGGATGAGGTGATGCCGGATGTGATATTTACAACCGGAGGTACGGGCTTTGCGGAGCGCGACCGCACGCCGGAAGCGACGATGAGGGCGGCAGAGAGAAATGCTCCCGGGATAGCCGAAGCAATAAGAGCCTACAGCCTTGGCATCACTCCGAGAGCCATGCTGAGCAGAGCGGTGAGTGTGATAAGGAAAAAGACTCTGATAGTGAATCTGCCCGGCAGTCCCAAGGCGGTAAAGGAATGTCTTGACTATCTGCTTCCCACACTCGAGCATGGCATACTTATATTAAGAGGTGAAGCGGATGGATGAGACTCTAAAGGATGAGAAAAACAGCTCCTACGTATCGCGATACGAAGATCTGACCGAAAGGCATACCACTACAGTCATTTATCCGGATGGCTCCGGATCGGTAAGAGAGTGCGCTTTATTAAAGGAGCATGAGCTTACCGTGATTATAAATGAACAGCCGGCATTCAGACTCATCTGTACAAAAGAATATCTCAGGGAGCTCGTGACGGGCAGACTCTACACAGAGGGAATAATAGAAAAAGCGGAGGATATCGCTGAAATATATTTCTGCCGCTATGAGAAGGAAGCCAGTGTCTTTATTGAAGGCGATGCAGTACTGGAGGATAGCATAAGGAAGGATCTGAGCTGCTGCGCGGGAAACATTGTATTTAGGACAAAAAATGACAGGATCGGCCTGAAGAGGCTGTCTGCGGCAGACTATGATCCTCAGTGGGTATTTGCGCTGGCTGAGAGGTTTGTGAATGACAGCGGATTACACGGTATGACGCAGGGTACACACTCCTGTATACTTGCGGGAAAGGACGGCTTCGTGTTCAGCTGTGAGGATATCGGCAGACACAATGCTGTGGATAAGGCGGTTGGATACGGTCTTATAAATAACATTTCGCTAAATGAATGTATGCTCTACACATCCGGCAGGGTACCCGTAGATATGACGGAAAAGGTTATAGCCGCAGGAATACCTGTGCTTGTGTCAAAGTCGGTTCCTACCGCAGAGTCTGCAGCCCTTGCAAAAGAGTACGGTCTGACTCTCATTTTCAGAGCCCACCCTGACAGCTTCGAGACGATAATGTAAAGAGTAAATGGAAAGAGCTTAAGCGGCGAGATACAGCACAGCATCCATACTATAAATCAGCAGTATTCGTGATGATTGCATTTAAGCCGGTGTTTGTGTTAGAATGCACATTGATCACAATCAAATATTTCCGATGTGGAAAGCGTACAGGCTTCGCAATGATACACGGCGGCCTGCAAGATACCGGCATAATGACGCTCCGATAAAGGAGAGCTTCTGTATGCCACATGAGAGAGGACAGTCACCGGCTGAGAGCTGTCCGTGGCAGGTGTCGGGAAGATATTCAGCGTTTAGTCGGAACGGATGGCCACGTTACGGCATATGAGTGATAAAACGGGTGGTACCGCGAGTGATTCGCCCCGGAGGTACCGCCTTTTTTTGTTTAATTATAAGGAGGAAGATATGAATACTGACAATCTCGAGGAGATCAAGGCCAGAGCACTTGAAGCTATCAGGGATGCGGGAGCACTTGAGGCACTGAACGAAGTCAGAGTCGCATTTACCGGCAAGAAAGGCGAGCTCACTGAGGTACTGAAGGGTATGAAGGATGTCGCAAAGGAAGACAGACCTAAGGTGGGAGCACTTGTAAACGAGACAAGGGACATCATCGAGGAGGCCATAAACGAAGCATGGAAGAGCCTTGAGGCAAAGGCCTTAGATGCAAGGCTCGCGTCGGAAAAGATAGATGTCACCCTGCCGGCAAAGCGCAGAAGACTGGGACATGTGCATCCCAATGCCATAGCTCTTGATGAGCTTGAGAATATATTCATCGGCATGGGCTATGAGGTAGTGGAAGGTCCCGAGGTTGAAAAGGACTACTACAACTTTGAGGCACTTAATATTCCGGCAGACCATCCTGCGAAGGATGAACAGGATACCTTTTACATTAACGGTGAGATGCTGCTGCGTACACAGACATCAGGTACGCAGATACATGAGATGGAAAAGGGCAGACTCCCGATCAAGATGATATCACCGGGCAGAGTGTTCAGATCGGATGAGGTGGATGCGACGCATTCTCCGTCATTTCATCAGGTAGAGGGTCTGCTTATAGATAAAAACGTGACCTTCTCGGATCTTAAGGGTACTCTCGAGACCTTTGCCAAAAAGCTCTTCGGGGATGATACCAGGGTGAAGTTCAGACCGCATCACTTCCCCTTTACAGAGCCATCGGCAGAGATGGATGTGTCCTGTTTCAAATGCGGCGGTAAGGGCTGCCGCTTCTGTAAGGGTGAGGGCTGGATAGAGATACTCGGCTGCGGTATGGTGCATCCTCATGTGCTGGAGATGTGTAAGATAGATCCGCTTAAATACAAGGGCTTCGCTTTCGGTATAGGACTGGAGCGTATCGCATTGCTTAAGTATGAGATAGATGATATGAGACTGCTCTATGAGAACGATCAGAGGTTTCTCGATCAGTTTTAACGCATAAAGCCGGTCTTCAGCATGTTTTTGTGTTTACGCATTATTACATGCTGTCATGAAAGACGCTAACGTAAATGAGCAAGTAGCCTGATAAGGCGTATTGTATTTTTATTATAAATACAAGGAGGAAAACACAAGATGAAAACACCACTCAGCTGGATAAAGGACTTCGTGCCGGACTTAAGCTGTACCGATCAGGAGTTCGTGGATGCCATGACAATGTCAGGTACAAAGTGCGAAGGATATGAGAGACTGGATAAAAATCTGGAGAAGATCGTAGTAGGAAGGATAGAGAAGATAGAGCCTCATCCCGATGCGGACAAGCTTATAGTATGTCAGGTCGATACAGGCAGCGAGACTGTACAGATAGTTACCGGAGCCAATAATGTGAGCGAGGGCGATCTGGTGCCTGTGGTACTTGACGGCGGCAAGGTCGCGGGAGGTCATGACGGAGGACCGCTTCCCGAGGACGGCATCAGGATAAAGGCCGGAAAGCTGAGGGGAGTGCCATCTAACGGCATGATGTGCTCCATAGAAGAGCTCGGCTCTTCAAGGGATGTATATCCGGAAGCCCCCGAAGATGGGATATATCTTTTTGATAAGGAGAGCGGGCTGAAGCCCGGAGACGATGCCATAGAGGCTCTCGGCTTAAGAGATACAGTATTTGATTATGAGATTACTTCAAACAGAGTGGACTGCTATGCGATCATGGGTGTGGCAAGGGAGGCTGCAGCCACCTTTGACCTTGCGTATCATTATCCCGAAGTAAGGGAGACCGGAAACAACGAGCAGGCTTCAGACTATATTTCAGTGGATATTAAAGACAGGGATCTATGCACCAGATATGTGGCGAGAGTCGTAAAGAACATAAAGATAGGTGAGTCCCCCGAGTGGATGAAAAAGAGGCTGCGTGCCTGCGGCATCAGACCGATAAGCAATCTGGTGGATATCACTAATTTCGTGATGCTTGAATACGGTCAGCCCATGCATGCCTACGATCTGTCCACTATAGCAGGCAATAAGATCGTGGTCAAAAGAGCAAAGGACGGCGATACCTTTACGACACTTGACGGTGAGGAAAGAAAGCTTGACAGTGATGTGCTCACTATCTGTGACGGAGAGAAGGCGGTAGGTATAGCCGGCATAATGGGCGGAGAGAACTCCATGATAACGGACAGCGTAAAGGATGTGCTGTTTGAAGCAGCCACCTTTAACGGAGCAAATATCAGAAAGTCCTCCAAGAGAGTGGGACTGCGTACCGATGCATCGGGTATATTTGAAAAGGGTCTTGATCCACACAATGCATATGCCGCCATGGAGAGAGCCTGCTCGCTTGTAGAGGAGCTCGGCTGCGGAGAGGTAGTCGGTGGAAGAGTGGACGTATATGACTCTCTTCCGGAGAAGAAACGGATAGCATTTGAGCCGGACAGGATAAACGAATATCTGGGTACCGATATATCCAAAGAGGATATGCTCTCATATTTCAGCAGACTTGAAGTGGAGTATGACGAGCACGGCAGGGAGCTCGTGATACCCACCTTCAGGCAGGATCTAATCGGTTTTGCGGATACTTCAGAGGAGGTGGCACGTCTGTACGGATATGACAGGATACCGACTACACTCCCTAAGGAGTCCGGTCAGATAGGAGCCCTGCCCTTTAAGCTGAGACTTGAAAAGCTGGCCCGTGATACCGCCTGTGCTTTCGGCTTTTCTCAGGGCTACTGCTACTCATTCGAGAGCCCGGACGTATTTGATAAGCTTAGATTACAGGAGGATGCAAAGGAAAGACAGGCGATACAGATATCCAATCCGCTGGGAGTCGATTTCTCGATAATGAGGACACTGCCTCTGAACGGGATGCTAAGCTCACTTTCCTCCAACTTTAATCACAGGAATGAGAATGTCAGACTGTTTGAGCTTGCAAATATCTATATCCCCACGACAGCACTGCCCATTACCGATTATCCTGATGAACGTATGCAGTTTACACTGGGAGGCTACGGCGATATAGACTTCTATGAGATGAAGGGTGTGGCAGAGGAGTTTATCTATAAGGCAGGTCTTAAGGAAAGGATGAAGTACGAGGTGTCCGATCGTCCGTATCTGCATCCCGGACGCCAGGCGGATATGATATACGACGGAAGGACCGTGGGATATATCGGACAGGTGCATCCGCTCACGGCAAAGGCATATGATATGGCAAAGGCTGAGGTATATATTGCGGTCATAGATATGCCCGAGATAGTTGAGAAGGCTTCGTTTGAGCCCAGATATCAGGGCATCGCCAGATATCCCGCAGTATCAAGGGATCTGTCCATGGTAGTGCCCGAGAGTGTATCCGCACAGGATATAGATGATGTCATAGTACAGAGAGGCGGCAGGATACTGGAAAGCTTCAGGCTGTTTGATATCTATGAGGGAGAGCAGATCGAGAAGGGCTTTAAGAGCATGGCATATACCGTGGTCTTCAGGGCAAAGGATAAGACACTCTCGGATGATGATATCAATTCTGTAATGAAAAAGATATTAAACGGTCTTGAGAGACTGGGCATAGAGCTCAGGTCATGAAAAAGTCCGACTTTTATTATGAGCTGCCTGAAGAGCTCATAGCACAGGATCCGCTTCTCAAGAGAGATGATTCGAGACTTATGGTGCTCGACAGAAATACGGGTGCGATAAAGCATGATATTTTTCATAATGTGACTGATTATCTTAATCCCGGAGATCTGCTTGTGCTGAACAACACCAAGGTCATACCGGCAAGACTGCTGGGAGTGAAGGAGGATACCGGTGCTGCCGCAGAGCTGCTGCTGCTTAAGAATAAAGGAAATGACGTATGGGAGTGTCTCGTGCGTCCGGGTAAGAAGCTGCACCCGGGAGCTATAGTGTCCTTTGGTGACGGCAGACTTAAGGCAGAGATAACCGGTATTGCCGAAGAGGGAAACAGACTTGCAAGATTCACCTATGACGGCATATGGGAGGAGGTGCTTGACTCTCTGGGTGAGATGCCACTGCCCCCATATATCACACATAAGCTTAAGGACAGGGACAGATATCAGACTGTATATGCGAAGTATGAGGGGAGTGCCGCGGCACCCACGGCAGGACTGCATTTTACGAAGGAGCTGCTGGATGTCATAGAGAGTAAAGGAGTAGGCATAGCTTATGTCACGCTTCATGTGGGACTCGGCACCTTCAGACCGGTCAAGGAGGAAAATATACTTGAGCATCATATGCACACCGAATGGTATGAGGTAAGTAAGGAGACGGCAGACAGGATAAATGCCGTACACCGGTCCGGCTCGGGCAGAGTGGTATGTGTAGGCACCACCTCCTGTCGCACGCTTGAAGCCGCAGCACTTAAGGAGCATGCCATATCCGGCGTCAGGACAGTACAGGCTGCGGCAGGGACCGGCAGGGACGACCCGGAATGGATGATAGAGCCCGGTAGCGGAGAGACCGATATATTCATTTATCCCGGATATGAATTTAAGATGACGGATGCCCTTATCACCAATTTCCATCTGCCCGAATCAACTCTCATAATGCTTGTCTGTGCCATGGGAGGCTATGACAATATTATGAAGGCTTATAAAACCGCGGTTGCCGAGAGGTATCGTTTTTTCAGCTTTGGGGATGCGATGTTTATAACAGGATCGATCAGTCCCTAAACAGTAGCCAGGAGACGGTACACTATGACTTGTAAACAGCAGACCTGTAGGGTTAGAATATGGCTGATACTAATGATCACGTATATGTACAGCTTAACACGCTCCTCTCGACTACGCTCGGGGAGCTGCTATGAATAGTTAAATGATTACAATAATTGATTAAAGGGGGATCAAGCATGGCAAGTGATGAAAGACGTAAAAATTTAAGGCACAGTCTGTCTATCATGGTATATATGACAAAGGTGGAGGACGACGGGGAAAAGATACCTGTGGAGGTGCTTGACGTATCAAGGACCGGCATAGGCTTCTACAGCCCTAAGGAGCTGGAGAACGGTACGGTATATCAGGCTGATATCACCATATGGACCGGTGACAGGATACATGCCTTCATCGAGATAGTAAGAGTACAGCAGAAGGAAGAGGGGGCCATATACGGAGGCATCTTCGTAGGCATGCCGGAGTCGGACTGGTCGCGCATAAGAGTATATGAGACCTATCAGGAGATGGGAGACTGACTGCCTTGAAGGTCGGATTTGTAAGTCTTGGGCTTATCGGCGGCTCCATCGCCATGGCGATAAGAAAGAAATATCCCGATGCCGAGATCGTAGCTTACAACAGATCGGCGGAGCCGCTTGAAAGGGCTCTTTCCGACGGAGTGATCAATGCTTCGACCCGGGTCATCGATGACAGCTTCTCGGGCTGTGATTATATATTTCTGTGCGCACCTGTAGAGACCAATATATCTTTTATTTCAGGACTGCTGCCATATATCGCAGACGGCACCGTACTGACCGATGTAGGCTCCACAAAGGGAAATATACATGAGGCGGTATCCCGGATCGCTCCCGATATACGTTTCATCGGCGGACACCCGATGGCAGGCAGGGAAAAGTCGTCTTATTTCAATGCTTCGGATGAGCTCATTAAGGGATGCTATTATTTTGTCACACCATCCGAGGGAGCTGATAAAAATGACACAGAGCGTTTTGAACAGCTTATCACGTCTCTCGGATGCAGACCGATCATAGTCGAGCCGGCAAGACATGATTTTATCGTGGGTGCCATTTCGCATGTGCCGCATATGGCTGCCTATACTCTTGTAAAGCTTGTGCAGGATGAGGATACTCCCGAGGAGTACATGAGAGTCACCGCAGCCGGTGGCTTTAAGGATATCACCAGGGTAGCTTCTTCCGATCCCACCATGTGGGAGGAGATCTGTCTGGCAAATAAAGACAATCTTACAGAGCTGATGGATAAATATATAGAGAAGCTCATTGAAGTAAGAAAGCATATAGCGGAAGGAAACGGTAAGGCTCTGTATGGTATCTTTAAGGAAGCCAAGGAATACAGGGATTCGATGATCAGATAATGGGTATTTCCATAAGGAAAAACAGAACAGGCTTAAGAGGCGAATACAGCGTACCCGGGGATAAATCCATATCACACCGGGCTGTGATGCTCGGTGCCTTGTCTGAAGGTACGACTCATATATCGGGCTTCCTGAACGGCGCGGACTGTACCTCGACCATCAGTTGCTTCCGTTCGATGGGAGTCGATATAGTATATGACGGCGGGACTGATGTGACGGTACACGGTGTCGGCGTGCACGGACTAAGGGCTCCGGCGGATACGCTTGATTGCGGCAACTCCGGTACTACGACAAGGATCATTTCGGGTCTGCTCTCGGGACAGCCTTTTGCTGCAAGACTCACCGGAGATGCCTCTATACAAAAGAGACCGATGAAGCGCATCATTGAGCCGCTGTGTCTGATGGGAGCCGATATCAGATCGGAAAGAGATAACGGCTGTGCTCCGCTTTGCATATCACCTGCGCGGTTAAAGGGGATATCATATATGTCACCCGTAGCCTCCGCACAGGTCAAGTCCTGTCTGCTGATGGCTGCGATGTATGCTGAGGGTACGACCACCGTATATGAGCCGGTGCTTTCAAGAAATCATACCGAGCTTATGCTTAAGGCACTGGGAGCCGATATCACCTCCGGTACGGACGAAGAGACCGGAAGGAGCTATGCCGCACTTACTCCCGGACATACTCTGCATTCATGCGACATAAATGTGCCGGGAGACATATCGTCTGCGGCATATCTTATAGGTGCCGCGCTTATAGTGCCGGGTTCTGATATACTGATAAAAAATGTCGGGGTAAATCCCACCAGAGACGGTATCATTAAAGTATTTAAGCAGATGGGCGGCAGGATAGAGCTCATGGATACCCGTACCGAAGCCGGAGAGACTGTAGCGGACATACATGTGCAAAGCTCCGGTCTCACGGGATGCGATATATCCGGCGGGATCATACCTACACTGATAGACGAGCTCCCGCTCATCGCAGTAGTGGCTGCACATGCTTCCGGGACTACTGTAATAAGGGATGCCGCTGAGCTCAAGGTAAAAGAGTCCGACCGCATAGCCCTTGTAAGTGCGAATCTTAAATCCATGCATGCCGACATCACGGCAACCGGCGATGGATTCATAATCAATCCTTCAGGTGATCCTCTGCCGTTACACGGTACGGTCATAGAGGATGCATATGATCACAGGATCGCCATGTCGTTCGCGGTGGCAGGTCTTGCGGCAGAGGGTGACACGGAGATAGTACATCCCGAATGTGTATCGGTATCTTACCCGGGATTCTTTGAAGATCTGCTCACGGATAAGTGACTGACCCTAATACAGATCCTAAGGATAAAAAGCCTATGAATACTACAGATAAAAAAAAGCATATGGGTATCGGTAAAAAGTCGATCATAAGCATCATTTTGTTCATGCTTCTGATCAATACACTTATGTGTTTAAGCGGTTCCCTTGTATTCGACAAAGCTATCGAAAAAATATATAACGAAAGAGGCTATGTGGTTGCAAATATCATTCTGCAGCAGATCGACCATGATAAGATAGCGGAATATGCCAGGACATGGACAGAAGACAGCTACTATAATGAGATGTCGGAATATCTGCAGATGATTCAGGAATGCTCCGATGCAGCCTACATCTATATAGGTGTGCCTTATGAAGACAAAACCATAAAATACATATATGATTCCGGCAGTGAGATGGGATTTGTCGATCCGATCTCAGCTCCCTTTGAAAAGATATGGAGGAGCTACACAGAGGGTGTCAGACCCGATGACTATCTTGTCAGACACTCTCAGTACGGCTTTCTTACATCCAGCTGCCTGCCCATAAAGGACAGCAGCGGCAGTACAGCAGCTCTTTTGTTTGTGGACACCAATATGGATGTCATTCTTTCCACTCTCCATCGCTATGTGCTGACAGTCAGCTGTATAGCAATGGTCCTTCTGATAGTGTTCAGTACATTAAACTGGTACTTTATGAACAGATACTTTATCGACCCGATCATGGCCATAAGAAAGAATGTGCTGCATTTCGCCTCCAATAATGCCGAAAACGATAATACGCTTGAGCGTGTCAGGACACGGGACGAGCTGGAGGAGCTGGCAGTCTCAGTCAATAAAATGGAAAATGACATAGCCCGGTACATAGAAGAGATACGGACCGTGACCGCGGAAAAGGAGCGTATCGGTGCGGAGCTTGACGTGGCAAGACAGATACAGGCCGATATGCTGCCGGGACTCTTTCCGCCGTATCCCGACAGGAAGGAGTTTGACATATATGCTTCAATGACTCCGGCTAAGGAGGTCGGAGGAGACTTTTACGATTTCTTTTTCATTGATCATGATCACATAGCCATAATCATAGCGGATGTATCAGGCAAGGGTGTGCCGGCAGCTCTTTTCATGGTCATAGCCAAGACACTCATCAAATACAGGAGTCTTACGGGAGATGTCATCTCTCCGGCTGCCATATTAAAGGATGTCAACGGCAGGCTTTGCGAGGGAAACGAAGCAGGCTTCTTTGTCACCGTCTGGCTTGGGATCATAGAGATATCTACCGGAAAAGGGATCGCATCCAATGCCGGTCATGAGAGACCGGCAGTGAGAAGAAAGCAGGGCAGCTATGACTATGTGATAAACAAGCACTCACCTGCAGTCGCCGCAATGGAGGATACGGTCTTTACAGAGCATGAGTTTAAGCTTGAGCCCGGGGACAGCTTTTTCATATATACCGACGGTGTATTAGAGGCTACAAATGCCGACGTGAAGATGTTCGGTCCGGAGCAGCTGCTGGATGCTCTGAATGAGCTGCCCGATGCCGATGCCGAGACTCTGCTTAAGAATGTGAAAAATAAGATAGATGGCTTTGTGGGTGATGCGCCGCAGTTTGACGATATCACCATGCTTGAGTTCAGATATTTCGGAGAAGCTGCTTTGGACAGCCTCGGATAATGCTTTATTTTGTACACATTTTACAACAAATGATTGTATACAGATGTTTGATTTGGTAAAATGTATAATACATAATAATATTTAATATGGAGGATCTGCAAATGAAAGTCTACACTACCGACAGGATTCGTAATGTTGCCATCCTTGGTCACGGCGGAGCGGGAAAGACAAGTCTCGTCGAAGCCATGGCACTGCTCTCAGGGCTCACTACCAGGCTCGGAAAGGTCGATGACGGTAATACCATCAGCGATTTTGATAAGGAAGAGCAGAAGAGGAAGTTCTCCATTTCCACATCGGTGGTTCCCATCGAGTGGGACGATACCAAGATAAATCTTCTCGATACACCCGGATTCTTTGACTTTGTCGGTGAGGTCGAAGAGGCGCTGTCAGCTGCCGCTTCGGCCATCATAGTCATAAACGGAAAGGCCGGAGTGGAGCCCGGCACGAAGAGGGCATGGGATCTCTGCGAGAAATACAATATACCCAGATATTTCTATATATCGAATATGGATATTGATGATGCATCCTTCAGGAAGATACTGGAGGAGCTTACCGAGCTCTACGGCAAGAAGATAGCACCGTTTAACTTCCCGATAAGAGAAAACGAAAAATTCGTAGGATACGTAAACGTGGTATCCGAAAAGGGCTTCAAGTGGAATGCCCAGAATAAGGCGGAAGAGTGCGATATCCCCGATTACTTAAGCGAGTATCTCACCACCTACAGGGATTCACTCATGGAGGCTGTGGCAGAGACCTCCGAGGACTTTATGGAGAGGTATTTCGGAGGTGAGACCTTCTCGGATGACGAGATAAGAGCAGCCCTTCATATGTCGGTGTGTGACGGTACGATCGTCCCGTTATGCTGCGGCTCCAATACTCTGGTGCAGGGCATATACACTCTGCTCGATGATATCGTAAAGTATCTGCCTTCACCTCAGGGCAGGAAGTTCGCAGGTATCAGTACCGCTACATCAGAGGTATTTCAGGCTGACTATGATTTCAGTAAGGCAAAGTCAGCCTTTGTATGGAAGACGATAGTAGATCCTTATATCGGCAAATACAGCATCATCAAGGTCGCATCAGGTGTAATAAAGGCAGGAGACGTGCTTTACAACGATTCGAGGGATCAGGAGATCAAGGTCGCAAAGCTCTATACCATGTGCGGCAGCAAGACAGCTGAGATAGGAGAGCTTCATGCCGGTGATATCGGGGCACTTTCAAAGCTTGATCTCACGAGGACAGGTGATACGTTATCGACAAAGGCAAATGCCATCCACTATGCGATGATACCTATCCCGACTCCCTACAATCCCATGCGCTACAGACCTGTGAACAAGGCCGATGTGGACAAGATATCGCAGGCACTTGCAAAGATGTGCGCCGAGGATCTCACATTAAAGAATATCAATGACGCAGAGAATCATCAGACCCTGCTTGTAGGTATGGGAGACCAGCATCTTGATATAGTCAAGTCAAAGCTCCTTTCGGACTACAAGGTGGAGATTACCTTGAGTAAGCCCAAGGTGGCCTACAGAGAGACGATCATAGGTCAGTCGGATGTGGAGGGCAAGTATAAGAAGCAGACCGGAGGACACGGACAGTACGGGCACGTAAAGATGAAGTTCTACCCTCTCGGAGACAATACAAAGACCTTTGAGTTTGATGAAGAGGTAGTGGGAGGCGCGGTACCCAAGAACTTCTTCCCCGCAGTAGAGAAGGGACTGGCTGACTCCGTAGACAAGGGACCTCTTGCCGCATATCCCGTGGTCGGAGTCAAGGCAGTGCTTTACGACGGCTCATATCACCCTGTGGATTCATCGGAGCAGTCATTTAAGATGGCTACAAAGATGGCATTTAAGGAAGGCTTTATGAAGGCTACTCCCGTGCTGCTCGAGCCTATCATGAGTCTAAAGGTGGATGTGCCTGACAAGTATACGGGTGATGTCATGGGTGATCTCAACAAGAGACGCGGCAGAGTGCTCGGCATGAATCCCACAGGTAACGGCAGACAGGTCATCGAGGCTGAGATACCTGAGGCAAATATCTTCGGATACAATACAGATCTGCGCTCCATGACAGGAGGCTCGGGGGATTTCTCGTATGAGTTCAACCGCTATGAGCAGGCTCCGTTTGATGTACAGCAGGCCGAGATAGAGGCCAGAAAGGATAAGCTTGTCGACATCTCGGACGAAGACTGAGTATTATCTTAAACTGATCATTGAGTACGCAGCCGTATGCATATGCGGCTGCGTATTTGTGCTGCTCAGTGCCAGCTGGGTGAGCCCGATCTTTCATGATGCCTATGGATATGACTCATCATGGTACAGCATGATGGGCCGGGCTATCACACAGGGGATGGTTCCCTACAGGGACTATTTTGATCTTAAAGGACCTGTTTTCTTCTTCTTTGAAGCTATAGGACAGGTCTTTTGTCACGGCAGATTCGGTATCTTCATTATCGAGTGCATAGCTGCATCGTTTTCCTGTGTATTTATCTGGAAGACCTGCCTGCTGTATATCAAACGCTGGCAGGCCGCATTGATATTCATATTCACCGCTTTTATCGCCATATCTCCGTTCTGGGGAGGAAATACCTGTGAGGAATATATGCTGCCCTTCAATTTCGCCTGCATATTTCTTACTCTAAGGTACCTTAAGTATGGCTATTATGATGAATATGCCATGCCTGCTATCGTATTCGGTATCTCATTCGGGATAATGCTGCTGTCCAAGGTGACTACCTGCGCACCTATGGCAGCCTGCGGGATCACGGTACTGATCGTGCTTTTGATGAAGAGGCAGTACAGTATGCTGCCGGGTATATTCGCGTATTTTCTGCTGGGCTTTGTCGTTATCTTTATTCCGGTATGTGTTTATTTTGCGCTAAACGGTGCTTTTTCGGATTTTATCTATGCTGCCTTCGTATTTGCATTTAAGCGCGGTACGGATTATTACGAAAAGTTTTCTTATGAGTGGGAGGTAAAGATAATCATCTGCTACGTCACCTTCCTTGCGACTCTTCTTGTACCGGTGAAAAGGGTGAATCCCGAGCAGAAATACCTCAAAATATTCGGATTTGTACTGTCCTTTATCACATGGGCCGCTCTGCATCTCGGCACACCATATGATTATTACTTCCTGCTCACTATACCTTCACTGATATTTATGATGCTGCTCATCTTCATATACTGGAGCGAGCCTGCGCCTGTCACAGAGGGAGAGGAGCCCTCCAAAAAGACAATATGGACAAGGAAGCGTATCAGACTGCAGAGACGCATACTCTGGATCGTACTGCTGTTTGTGATCTTTGATCATTATTACGTCGACAGTAAGAATAAGATAAAGGAGAATATCGAGATATCAAAGCGCACCGAGGACTCTTATGTGGAGGAGTGCAAGCAGGTACTCAACTACATACCGAAGAATGAGTGGAATGATATATATGATCTGGAGTCGGGTATGATCTTTTATGAGGTCAATCAGCTGCTGCCCGCAAACAGATATCCCGTAAATCTGCCTTATTTCATGCATCTTAATCCTCAGATCAAGACCAACGTCATGTATTATCTGGATATAATACGTCCTCACTATATCATATCCGAGCAGATGGATGCTTTCGATGACGAGGATGTCAAAAGCTACGTCTTCGGACATTATGTGCTCTATGAGGATGTAGGCGCGGAGGAGATCTACGTCAGAGCCGACTGATATCACCCGGCATAATAGCATATCCTATTTGTACAAGCACAATCGGATTTGTACCTTTTGATCCTTGTATCATTATAAAACGCTTGACTTTGGGCGTTTCTGTTGATATTATATCGAGGTATGCCGCATGGAATGGTATAAGTGTGTCCTTTTGTAAGGATACCACCGTAGGGAGCAGCCGTATTTTGTTCCCGATCAGCGAGTAAAAGACAGGAGGTGTGTCGTATGTACGCGATCATTGCAACAGGCGGAAAGCAGTACAAGGTTTCCGAAGGCGATGTCATCTATGTAGAGAAGCTTGACGTCGAGACCGGAAAAGATGTGACTTTCGATCAGGTTCTTGCAGTGGGCGGAGACAAGCTTGTAGTAGGCAGTCCTTTGGTAGACAAGGCTACGGTCACAGCCAAGGTGCTGGATCAGACCAAGGGCAAGAAGGTTATCGTATACCGCTACAAGAGAAAGTCCGGCTATCATAAGAAGAACGGTCACAGACAAGCATACACAAAGGTGCAGATCGATAAGATCAACGCATAAGACGTTTATAGTGTATGATCGAGATTCGGATCAAACGTGACAGTAATTCCGGTATCATCGGCTTTAGGGTTTCAGGACATGCTTTTTTTGCCGATGCAGGTAAGGATATCGTATGTGCGGCAGTTTCCGTGCTTACAATAAATACCCTGAATGCCATAGAGAGCTTTCTGCCGGAAGACAATATTGATGTCACAGTGGATAAAGATCACGGCTTCATAGAAGCAAGGATCTCCGGTGATCCGAGTGATGGCTTAGGATTGCTGCTTGATACCTTTCATCTGGGTGTGAAAAGCATAGAGGAAAAGTATGGCAGCAGCTATGTGAAAGTATTGGAAGAGAGTTAAAGGAGGAAATAAAGATGCTTAATCTTGATCTTCAGTTCTTTGCTCATAAAAAGGGAGTCGGTTCCACAAAGAACGGACGTGATTCCGAGGCAAAGAGGCTTGGCGCGAAGAGAGCAGACGGTCAGTTCGTTACTGCCGGAAACATAATCTACAGACAGCGCGGTACTCATATCCATCCCGGAAAGAATGTCGGCAAGGGCGGAGATGATACTCTGTATGCCCTGATCGACGGAGTGCTCCGTTTCGAGAGAAAGGATAAGTACAGAAAGCAGGCAAGCGTTTACGCTGTAGAGGAACAGTAAGTTTTTCTGACTGTGTTTTTATTGGACTTCGGACTTTAGGATAGTTCGAAGTCCTTTATTGATTTTGGAGGACGGATGTTTGCTGATCAGGCAAAGATAACGATCATATCGGGCAAGGGCGGAGACGGACATGTAAGCTTCCGTAGGGAGAAGTATGTGGCTGCCGGAGGTCCCGATGGCGGAGACGGCGGTAAGGGCGGATCTGTCATCTTTGAGGTGGATAAGGGTCTGAATACGCTGCAGGATTTCAGATTTAAACGTAAATATGCCGCGGAAAACGGCGGGGAAGGCGGCGCAAAGCGATGCCACGGAAGGAACGGCAGGGACGTAATATTGAAGGTTCCTGAGGGTACGGTAGTGTTTGAAGCCGCTTCACACAAAGTGATCACGGATATGTCCGGTGATAATATGCGCTTTGTCGCTTTGACCGGAGGCAGAGGCGGCAAGGGCAACTGGCACTATGCCACCTCCACCATGCAGATACCTCAGTATGCCGAGCCGGGTGGCGAGGCTATAGAGCTGGAGGTGCTGCTGGAGCTTAAATGTATAGCAGATGCCGGTCTTGTGGGCTATCCCAACGTAGGCAAATCAACGTTTCTTTCCAAGGTAACGAATGCGAGACCCAAGATAGCGGACTATCATTTCACTACCCTCGAGCCAAATCTGGGGGTCGTTGATTTACAGGATGCACCGGGCTTTGTGATAGCCGATATCCCCGGACTGATAGAGGGTGCCGCTGAGGGCATCGGTCTGGGACATGATTTTCTGCGTCATATTGAGCGTACCAAGGTATTGATACATATAGTCGATGCCGCATCAGTCGAAGGCAGAGATCCGGCAGAGGACATAGCCAGGATAGATCATGAGCTCATGGCTTATGATGCGGACATGAAGAGGAAGCCCCAGATCATCGCAGCGAATAAGCTTGACCTGCTTTCTCCCGGGGATAGGGAGGCTGTATTAAATAAGCTTAAAGAGAAATATGAGAAAGATGATACAAAGGTATTTCCTATAAGTGCCGCAACCGGAGAGGGTCTCAGGGAGCTGCTTTATCATGTGTCAGGTATCATAGCATCCCGCAAGGAGGAAGGACCTGTGTTTGTACAGGAATATTTCCCTGAGCTTAATATCGCTGCTTCCGAGCCTTATACTGTATCGTATGATGAAAAGGAAAAGGAGTATGTCCTTGAGGGACCGCGTATAGAGAAAATGCTCGGCTATACCAATCTCAATTCCGAAAAGGGCTTCCTGTTCTTCCAAAAGTTTCTTAAGGAAAACGGTATACTTGACGAGCTGAAGGAGCTCGGGATACAGGATGGCGATACCGTAAGGATGTACGGGCACTATTTCGACTACTACACTTAAGACAGGAGAGAGCATGACACTTACTTCAAAACAAAGAGCATATCTAAAGGGACTGGCTATGGAGATGGACCCGGTATACCACATAGGCAAGGAATCCCTCACACCCGAGATCATAAAGGGACTGGATGATGCTGTAGCTGCCCGTGAGCTGATAAAGGTCGCAATACTCAAAAACTGCGAGGATGATGTACGTTCGATAGCGGAGACTGCAGCTGAAAGGACAAAGAGTATACTGGTACAGGTGATAGGGAGACGTTTTATACTGTATCGTCCCGCCAAAAAGCCTAAGATCACTCTGCCGTAGAGGAAGGCATAATAAGCAGATGGCTAAAAACAGTATCGGAATATTAGGGGGCACCTTTAATCCCATACACAATAAGCATCTGGAGCTTGCCCGGCTTGCATACGAGCAGTTTGATCTTGCAAAGGTTCTTGTGATCCCAAGCGGTATATCATATCTCAAGGAAGGGACAGGTGTACTTCCCGGCAAGGTAAGATATGATATGTGTATTGAGGCATGCAGAGACGACAGCAGACTGGAAGTATCGGATATAGAGATCAGACGTGAGGGGAGTACATATACCTGTGATACCCTGCGTGAGCTAATCACGCTTGCTCCTGAGAATACATATTATTTTATCGTGGGTACGGATTCTTTCTTTGCAATGGATAGCTGGCGCGAGCCCGGTTATATATTTAAAAGCTGTATCATCATCGTAGCTGCAAGAGGATCGGATACAGCTGAGGATATATCATATCAGATGAAGGTATATGAGGGCAGGTACAACGCAGCCATACGAATACTGCAGCTGCAGCCCGAAGAAACATCCTCCACCGAGATAAGGAATATGATACGTGAGGGAAAGGACGTAAGCAGGCTCCTGCCGGCAAAGCTCGTTAAATACATAGATGAAAACGGATTGTACAGATGACTGAAAATATCATTGAGATCAAGCGAAAAGTAAAAAGGGAGCTCGACAATGACAGATACCAGCATACTCTGGGAGTAGCATATACCGCCTCCTGCCTTGCCATGAGATACGGTGCGGATATGGATGATGCGTTTACCGCAGGTCTCCTGCATGACTGCGCCAAGTGTATACCCACACCTGAAAAGCTGAAGCTGTGTGAGAAATACGGTATAGCACTCACGGATACCGAGATAAACAATCCGGCATTGATACATGCCAAGCTCGGAGCCTTTCTTGCAGAGCATAAATATGGTATAACTGATAAGGATATAATAAATGCCATAAGGACGCATACGACCGGCGAGCCTGCTATGAGTCTGCTGCAAAAGATCATATTTACCGCGGACTACATAGAGCCGAGAAGGGATCATGCCCGTAACCTTCCCGAGATAAGACAGCTTGCTTTTACAGATATAGACGGTGCAGTGAGACAGATACTTCACGATACACTCAATTATCTTAATACAAAGACAGCCGCGGTCGATCCGCATACTTCACAGACATATGAATATTATCTTAAAATAACTGACAGCAAATGAAAGACGAGGATTTGATGATCGATATAAAAGAGACTGCAAAAGGGATATATGAGGCACTGGATGCAAAGAAGGCAGAGGATATCAAGATAATCGATATATCCGAGCTGTCCGATATCGCAGATTACTTTATACTTGCGACAGCAAACAACCCGAATCAGATGGAGGCTCTTCAGGATGCCGTAGATGAATACATGACACGTTCCGGTATACCGGCAAAGAGCATCGAAGGACACTCAAGAAACAGATCCAACTGGATACTGATGGATTATACAGATATAATAGTTCATCTTTTTGACAGAGAAGCAAGAGACTTTTATAATCTCGAGCATATCTGGAAGGGTAGATATCTTTCAGTGCAAAACGAGTTATGACCTCGAAATCATTACATAAATAAAAGGGAGAAAGAAAATGTCAAAAACACTAAAAGCTATTGCAGCAAAGTACAATTCTGTGAGTCTGATCCTAAGGATACTCTGCGGACTGATAATAGGATCTATCCTGGGACTGGCCACTCCCGGGCTTACGGTCATAGGTATACTGGGTGATCTGTTCGTCGGAGCACTAAAGGCTGTAGCTCCCGTATTGGTGTTTGTACTGGTGACATCGGCTCTTGCCCAGGGTGTAAACAAGCTTGACAGCAGGTTCAGTACCGTGCTGTGGCTGTATATACTGAGCACACTTCTGGCATCGGTAGTGGCAGTGGCAGGAAGCTTTATTTTCCCGCAGACACTGAAGCTTGGAGAGAGTGCACAGGCTGATGTCATCCCCACCGGTATAGGAGAGGTACTTACAAATCTGCTCACAAACATGGTCGACAATCCTTTGGGCTCTATAGTTGAGGGGAGCTATATGGGTATCCTTTTCTGGGCTGCAGTATTTGGTATCGCCTTAAAGAAAATGGCCGGAGAAAATACAAAAAAGCTTCTTGTTGATATAGCTGATGCCGTATCCTTGTCCGTAAGGTGGATAATCAATCTCGCTCCCTTCGGTATTATGGGTCTTGTGTTTACAAACGTCTCGACCAACGGACTGTCTATTTTTACCGATTACGGAAAGCTTCTCATTCTTCTGGTAGGCTGTATGCTGGCTGTTGCGTTGATCGTAGATCCGCTGATCGCATGGATCGCGATCCGCAGAAATCCATATCCGCTTGTATTTCGCTGCCTGCGTGAATCGGGAGTAACGGCATTCTTTACAAGAAGCTCGGCTGCGAATATTCCCGTGAATATGGAGCTCTGCAAAAAGCTTGGTCTGGATCCGGATATGTACTCTGTATCTATTCCGCTGGGAGCTACTATCAACATGGACGGAGCCGCGGTCACTATAGCGGTAATGACTCTTGCGGCTGCAAATACTATGGGAATAGCTGTAGATATCCCCTCAGCTCTTATCCTCAGCTTCCTTGCCACTCTCGGAGCTTGCGGAGCTTCGGGTGTAGCCGGCGGTTCACTGCTTCTCATCCCTATGGCATGTTCGCTTTTCGGTATATCTCAGGATATAGCAATGCAGGTCGTCGGAGTCGGATTTATCATAGGTGTGGTTCAAGACTCTGTAGAGACTGCCTTGAACTCATCGGGCGATGTGATGTTTGCCGCAATAGCGGAATACAGACAGTGGCTTAAGGAGGGAAAGGAACTTCCCACTTTCCTCGGAGGAAAGCAGGAAGTCGATGTATAGTAGATATATGTATAGGGAGAATCCTATTTAGCTATTTAAGCTCAGTTGAATAATAAGGCAGATATATAACCTGACCTGCTTTAATATCCGAGGCTGCTATCAGATGATTGATGGATACTACCTCTGAAATATATCTGTGAACAGAGGAGTACTCATCTGTAATATACTCTGATGCAATAGCACTCAGACTGTCTCCGGGCTGTACCGTATAAGCTGTATAATACTTATAGGTCGGCTCGGATCTGTCTTTTGCGAGAGCGTATGACCTGAGCGAAAGAGTAAATGTCATAACAGCCATAACGATGACAAGGGCAGATATAAATCTTATCATTATATTCCTGCGCTCTGTCCTCCTGCGTAGCCTTGCCCGTCTCAATACTTTATTTTCATTGCGGATATCTCTCATGTGCATTCACCTTTAATAAAATAGATATAAAATCGAACACCTGTTACGAACATCTGTTTGTGCTGTTATTATATCGAACACATATTCTGTTGTCAAGCAAAATTCGAACAAATTTTCGACCCTTTAATTTTATTTGTTGCTGTTCGGCATCAAGCCATGCACTCGCTGCATGGCTACGGGGGTGATAGTGTAACTTTTATTCATTTTGTGCTATTATGTGTTGATACTTTTATCCGTAAAGAGGCACTTCTTATGAAAGGAAGATATGTATATAAGATACTGATTATCCTAATCCTGACTGTTTTTATATATCCGCAAAGGGCTGCGGCTCAGGACATAGATCTTCATGGGGTAACCGAGATGAAGCTGCTCGGGCTTCCCTCAGCGGAATACGATAGTCTCGGGGTGTCTGCACCTGCATTGAACACTGCATTTATCTCACCCGCCTGCACCGGTAATATCATTATCGGAGACAGCAGGATAGTTAATATTGACAGAATGTACGGTGTTAATACCACTCCCGATAATGTCTTTGTATTTGCGCAAAACGGAGCAGGCTTTAATTATTTTGAAAATACGGCACTTCCGGCAGCAAAGCGTTTTGAAAAAGCACATCCAGAAATCAAAAAATGGCGTTACGTTATATGCCTCGGTGTAAATGATCTTGGAAATGCCGACAAATACGCCTGCAAGCTATCTGTATTAAGTGTGGACCGGGATGTATATTTCATGTCCGTAAATCCGGTCACACCCAATCCCGATATAATTGACTTTCAGGTGGTAAATCTGAAGATCAGCGAATTTAACGGTATCATCAAGGAAATGCCTGGCATTCGTTATATTGATACCTACTCATATTTAATGACAAACGGATTTGAAACTGTGGACGGTGTGCATTTTAACGCTGAAACCTCAGCCACTATATATAACCTTATAAAAGCATATCTGCTTATATAATATGATATCAGGGTCAAAAGCCCAATCGAACATATTTTCCGAAAAAATGTTCTGTTTTTTCTCAAAAGATGATATAATATCCGTGGCTGATGCATCATGAGTCAGATATCAGCCATTTATTATAAGACAGAAAGGAAAGCAGTCATGTCCAAAGGTAAGATAAGTGATAAGCAGAGACAGATACTTGAATATATCAAATCGGAGATACTTGCAAAGGGGTATCCGCCGGCTGTGCGTGACATATGCCAGGCTGTGGATCTGAAGTCCACATCATCGGTACATGCACATTTGGAGACACTGGAGAAAAACGGATATATCAGACGTGATCCGACCAAGCCCAGAGCTATAGAGATACTTGATGAGGATTTCAATCTGGGACGTCGTGAAGTGACAAATATCCCGCTTATCGGTACCGTAGCGGCCGGACAGCCGATCCTTGCACAGCAGAATATCGAAAATTATTTCCCGTTTCCCGTGGAAATGGCTCCCAACGCACAGTGCTTTGCCTTACAGGTCAAGGGTGACAGCATGATCAATATAGGGATCAATGACGGTGACTATGTGTTTGTAAGGGAAACAAATTCCGCAAGCAACGGTGATCTTGTCGTTGCACTTGTGGATGATTCGGCTACAGTCAAGAATTTTTATAAAGAAAACGGACATATCAGATTACAGCCTCAGAATGACGATATGGAGCCTATCATAGTAAATGACTGTAAGATACTCGGTAAAGTATTCGGTGTCTTTCGCCTGTACTAAAAGTTCGCATAATTTATATTATACGAACAAATATTTCCGGGGCGGTGCACTCCTCTTTTGACTGAAAAGCCAGTCCCGGACAGGCTTTCCGCAGGTTTCATCCGATACTGTGACCCATGAGTAATGTGGATTCACATCGAATTTTTCCTTCATCCAGCCTTCCGGATATTCCGTATAATTGATCCGGCCGTCATCAAACGGCCACATTTTTTTCAATCGTTCGTAAATGTCTTTTGAGCCCAGGTAATAGCCCTCACGGCCTTTGTCCCTTTCATCAAGCTTATATCTGTAGGAATACCTGACTATACCGTCATCAGCGGCATGTACGAGCCATACAGGGGTGCTGAGCAGCATTTCCAGCCTCTCCCCTCCCGTAGCTCCGCATATGGGTACGGCTGCGGCATAAAAGCCGGGATATCTCTTTATAAGATTTAATGTACCCAAGCCTCCTGCACTGTATCCGTATACATATATCCTGTCTTTATCTATCTCGGGATGCTCAGCGACAAAATTCAGGACCGTATCCTGCAGGAGCTGCAGCATACTGGGTCGGGACCAGTGGTGGATCTTATCGCACTGCGGCGCAAGTATATAGCAGGGGTGCTCCCTTTGCCATCCTTCAGTTGAAAACATTGTACCTATATCATGTATCGAAAGCTGAGAGATATTATCACTGCCGAAAGCATCCGCACCGTGAAGATATACCGCAAGCGGAAAGGTATCCGGAGCAGAGCTCACAGCATCCTTTGGAACGAAATATCTGTACAAAAGATACATGTCGTCTTTTTCGGAGTATTTACCCTTTTTAAACTGTTTACACAATAGATCATTATTTACATCTGGCCTATCCCAGTCAGCCGGAAACATCATTAGGATAGCCTCCTTTGTATTATTTCACGGCATGAACATATCTTATCTGCCATACTTATGAGCCAGCCTTCTCTGGAGGTAGGGATATGCATCAGAGTAAGCGGCCACATATGGCTGAGTATCATGGCTTTTTCTTTTTCTGTGAGGTCAAAATCCCTTTGCGCATTTTCGCACGCTATCCGCGGATGATGATATCCGTGAAGACGATCTCCCTTGTTATGCCAGTCATAAAGGAAATAATCGTGAAGCAGGGAGGCTTTGACAAGGCTTTCCTCTCCGGCACCGATATGAAGCCTTCTGTTGAGAAGAAAAGCCGTATAGGCTACACTCAGACAATGATCATAGGTGCTTTTATCTCCATGCTGTATATACTTACGCATACACTTCAGCCTGCTGTCTCCGGCGATCGGTTTGGCAAGCCTTGTGAAGTCCCTGAACTCATTTTCGGACAGTCTGTGAACCTTTTTCATATGTTTCCTTACCGTATATGTGCGTTTCGCAGCTCTGCTCCCGACTAAACCCGGGAAGCTGCTCTGAACAGCTACTCTTTATCTGTATCAGTCTCTTTGCCTGACATCGCATATCTCTTTCTGGGATCGTGATCTTTCAGGTAAGAGGAGGCGCGTTCCGCAAAGCTCTTAAAGCTTTCCGACCGGAAGCCTCTGATATTGCGTATGTGATGGCTGTCCTTGATCGATATGGTATGTACATATCCGCTTACGGTCTCGGTCAGCTCGTTCTTCATGCTTATGGCACTGTTCTTTGCCGCATTCATGACGGCAGCCGGACCTGCCGAAGCCCTTTCATATCCTGCCTGCATCCTTTTATCAAATTCGATCTGCATTGCTTCCATCCTTTTCAGCATATCGGTAAGCGAAGCGACCGTAACAGCTATATCTATCCCAAGCAGCAGCATGAAAACAAGGGAAACAAGCTCATTTACAAGCTGATGCTCCTCCATTGGAAGCGAGATCACAAAAGGCAGTATGAAGCGTACTATAAGCACACCTGCCATACCAAACCCGCAGGTCGCCGGGAGGCAGATCCTGCCGTTGATATTAAGAGGGATGCCCGAATAATCCCACCATACGGCATGAAAGAGACGTTCCAGAATATAGGAAGTGGAATACTCTATAACGGCACTCATAAAAGCACATATGATGAATATCTGCCATACCGGAGTGTAAAAACCGTCTTTCAGTATCGGCAAGCTGCTGAATACGATCAGGGCGAGCACTACACTGCTGCCGTAGATAGGGCAGATCGGTCCGAAAAGAAAGCCCCTGTTCTCCCAGTGCCTGTCCTTGAACGTACAAAAAATACATTCATAGATCCAGCCCAGGAAGGAAAAGAAAATGAAAATATTGAAATACTGTGATATGACCAATTTATATACTCAAAGCAGCGGTAATAATGGCCATAGAGTATACTTCAAGCGCGTTACATCCTCTTGACAGGTCGTTTACCTGCGAGTTAAGACCCATAAGTATGGGACCGTATGCCTCGAAGTTTCCTACTCTCTGTGCTATCTTGTAGCCTATATTGCCGGCATTGATATCCGGGAATATAAATGTATTGGCATATCCGGCCACCTTTGATGTAGGTGCCTTCTGCTTTGCCACCCTCGGCGAGACTGCCGTATCAAACTGCAGCTCTCCCTCGATAGGGATATCGGGGAACTTCGCTCTGGCCTTCTCAGCTGCATTTCTCATCTTGTCTACATCATCTCCCTTTCCCGAATGGAAGGTGGAGTAGCTCAGGAAGGCAACCTTGGGATCCACACCGAAAAGCTTGGCACAGTTTATCGTATCACCGCAGATCTCGACAAGCTCGTCTTCGGTTGGCTTGATGTTTATCGCACAGTCAGCCATGGCAAGCACTTCATTTTCTCCGGTAGCTCCCGGACGCACAAGGATGAAGCAGGAGGATACAATGGAATGTCCGGGCTTTGTCTTTATTATCTGAAGAGCCGGTCTTACGGTATCCGCAGTCGAGTAGGTCGCTCCACCCAGCAGACAGTCGGCGATCCCCATTTTAACAAGCATCGTACCGAAATAGTTGTACTCGAGCATGGTAGTCTTTGCCTTTTCAAGAGTGACACCCTTGCTCTTTCTCAGCTCATAAAACTCCTGAGCCATCTCATCAAGTCTCTCATAGCTCTTGGGCTCTATTATCTCGGCTCCTCTTATATTGTAACCTGCATTTTCCGCCGCATCCGCAATGGCATCCGCATTTCCGAGCAGTATCGGCTTAAGGAAATTACTGGCAAGAAGTCTCGAAGCTGCTTCCAAAACCCTCGGATCAGTCCCTTCTGTAAGGACTATGGTCTTTGGACTCCTTTTAAGACTGTCTATCATTGCACCGAAACCGAAAAGCATTATATGTTCCCCCTCTTCATATTATTAAAACTATATTTTATTCTACCAAATTTCACATATTATGTGCGGATTTTTTTTTATACATCACAACAACTCATGTATCGGGCATCGTGTTTTCTTTCTTGTGAGCTCCGCAATACCCAGCTTTGTGAAATCGACAAAAATCGTGCCGCTCAGATCACAGGCTGTTTCCTTCTCGATACATATCCTCAGTGCTTCATAGTGATCATGCTTTTTCATGTTGATAAAATCAACGAGTATCATGCCGGAGATATTCCTGATGCGAAGCTGTCTCGCAATTTCTTTTGCGGCCTCCTTGTTTATGGCGAAAAATGTATCCTCTCTTGAGCCCTTTATATCGGTCTTTCCCGAATTGACATCTATGACTGTCATGGCCTCCGTGCCATCGATTATGAGGTAGGCACCGCTTTTAAGCCAGACCCTGCGATCCCTTATACTCTCGATGTTATAGCCTATCTTGTATACAACGGAAAGCGGCAGGCTGTCATCCTGATACAGCCTTATCTTAATATCCGGAAAAGCCTCAGACATATCCTGCATTATATCAGGCTGATCCGTGACTATCACCTTATCGCCCGCATAGCGGCTGTCCCTTATTGCAGCGGTAAAAAGACACGTAGACTCATAGAGTCTGCTGAATACCGTCCGGGTGGCGGCTCTTTCGAGTATATCCGAAAGGACACCGGATATTTCATGTATCTCCGCAGATATATCCTCTTTAGCACCGTCTGCCGCATTGGTCCTTAATGTGATGTCATACTGATCGAGCATAGGTGATATTTCATCCTGAAGTCTCGTTCTCACCGATGTATCCGTAAGCTTTCTTGATATATGAAGCCTTGGCGTACCGTCGGAAGCAAGGCTCACTACTGCGTATTTACCGGGGATAGAGAGCTTTTTTGTTACGGTCATTTCTTTATTGCCGCAGGCTTCCTTTAAGATCTGTACGGGCAGCTCGTCTCCGGGACGCACTCTGTCATCTCCTGACAGAGTCATGTAAGCCTTGCTCTCTCCAAGCTCAAGAAAAGCCGATGAGATATTAGCTGTGATATCGGTTACCTTTGCAATGACTATATCGCCTACATTAAGCTTTTTCTTTCCCTCATCAGCTATGAGATCCTCCACTCTTCCGTCAGATACGATCGCCATGACTGTCAGATCCCTGTACTTTGTAATTACATATTCGACCAAGTTGTATCCTCTTTTAAAATACCTGTCCGACATCAAGCAGACTCAGCATGTTATCGGTATAAAGCTCTTTCCTTGTAATAAGCAAAGCCGCAGGAGGCAGTTATTTTCCGGCTTTTTCATAAAGTGCTTTTATTACAAGCTCAGGTTTGATATTATCGGCACTGCCGGCACTGACTCTCATAAAGACCGTATTATCTTCTTTAGTGCAAAGCCCGTATACGTATTTTTTCAGGTCGAGCTCCTTAAATGCCGGGGGCTCCGTATCGCTGCCTCTAAAGCTCCGCTTCTTTTTGGCAGCCTTTTTATTTTCTTTTAATATGATATAGCTGTCTGAAGCATTAAAAGCAGCTACGACAGCCTCCATATCAAAGCCGGGCTCATATCCTGTCCGGAAAGACACGGTATAATCGGCAGCCCTTACGGATGCCATGGCGTTTTGGGCATTATCCGGCAGCAATACGCAGCCTGTAACGAGTATCCCCTCAGCCTGATGTGAGTTCATCGCATTTATTACAGCCCCGGATGAAGCAGCTTCCGATACCTCCAGATCGAAATACTCGGCATCGGACTCGCAGCCGACAGACAGCGGCATCGCAAAAGACATCCTCTGATGCGGAGAAAAGCCCTCGGAATAGACGACCTTAAGCCCTGACCGCCTGTTCAGTCTCTGAAAGTAACGCTGGATATCAAGGTGGCCTATATAACGTACCGGACCGTGTTTTGAGAAACGTATCCTAAGCCTCATATCCTTCAGATACCTTTCCCGGCACAGTACATATTCCGGTGCCAAATCGCGCGGCTCCGCATCCGCTGCACTTATCCCTGCAGTTCGGTGTGATAAGTGCTTCCTTCGATCTCAGATATTCTTTTTCAAGAAAGTCCTTTGTGACACCGATATCTATAAAATCCCACGGGAAGCTCTCATCAAGCGGACGTTCCCTCAACGTATAAAAACCTGCATCCAGACCGCATTCCCTGAATGCCTCGTCCCATTTGACACTGTCAAAGCTCTCTGTCCATGAATCATACATACAGCCCTTACCGTAGGCAGTCAGAATGACCTCAGCCACTCTCCTGTCTCCCCTTGCAAACACACCCTCCAGCTTTGACAGGTCGGACTCGTGGTACTGATACTTCAGGCTTTTATGATTCGGCTCATTCTCCATGGTCTCATTTACGAGATGCGCTTTTCTCAAAAACTCATCGGGAGTGTCCATAGCAGACCACTGAAACGGAGTGAAGGGCTTTGGTACAAAAAAGGAGGTCGAGCTCGTAACCTGTACACGTATCCCCTTTCTCTCTTCCTTGGGAACCGTATCAAAGTAGTTCATGGCGACACCGTTTGCAAGATGAGCTATCGCTGTGACATCCTCATCGGTCTCTCCCGGGAGTCCCAGCATAAAGTAGAGCTTTACCTTGCTGTAGCCTGCGGTAAAGCAGATAGCCGAACCCTGCATGATATCCTCTTCGGTGATACCCTTGTTGATCACATCTCTCATACGCTGACTGCCGGCCTCGGGAGCAAAGGTAAGTGATCCCTTTTTTGAATCCTGCACGGTCTCCATCATTTCCAGAAATACATGATCGATCCTCAGAGAAGGCAGTGAAATGTTTATAAACTTGTCCTTATATGTCTCAACAAGCCATTTTACAAGCTCTGCTATCTTACTGTAGTCGGATGAGGAAAGAGAGCTGAGAGATATCTCGTCATCTCCCGTAGCCTCAACCATAGCTTTGGCATAGCCCTTCAGCGTATCAAGGCTTTTCTCCCTCACAGGTCTGTATATCATACCTGCCTGACAGAAACGACAACCCCTTATACAGCCTCTCTGGATCTCGAGCACTACCCTATCCTGAGTCACTTTGATAAAGGGTACCACGGGCTTCAGGGGATAAGGAGCATCATCCAGCCCGGTGCATACTGCCTTTACCACCCGGTCGGGAGCGTATCGATCCAGCTTCTCTCTTCCCGCATATGTCCCGTCATCGTTATATACAGGCTTATAAAAAGATGGGATGTAGATACCTTCAATATGTGCGGCTCCTTCAAGAAAATCGAGCCTTGTGCCCCCTTGCTTTTTGACAGATATGTACAGCTCCAACAGCTCATCGTATCGCCTCTCACCCTCTCCTATATAAAACATATCGAAGAAAGGGGCTACAGGCTCCGGATTGTAGGCACACGGACCGCCGCCTATCACTATGGGACACTCACCGAGCGGCGCATCAGGGTCTCTTTCTGATGCCTTCAACGGTATATCAGACAGATCAAGTATCTGCAGTACATTGGTATAGCACATCTCATATTGAAGAGTGATGCCCAGGAAATCAAAGCAACGCACAGGATCCTGGGACTCAAGCGCAAAAAGAGGTATATGCTTTTCTCTCATTATCCTGTCCAGATCGAGCCATGGTGAATAGACACGCTCACACCACACATCCGTCCTTTTATTGAACATCTCATAGAGTATCTGTATGCCAAGATGCGACATGCCTATCTCATATACATCGGGAAAGCACATCGCAAATCTTACAGCTATATCCTCTTTATTCTTTTGTACAGAGTTTATCTCTCCGCCGATATACCTCTCAGGATGCTCTACAGAGAGCAGTATCTCATCACTTAACGCTGTTTTTCTCATCACCTGTTAGAAATCTCTTTTGTGACATCCTCCCAGGTGACTCCTCTTTCAACCATAAGCACCATGGCATGATAGAGCCAGTCGGCAAGCTCATATTTCAGCTCTTCGGGATCGGGATTCTTTGCGGCGATGATTATCTCGGTACATTCTTCGCCCACCTTTTTCAGTATCTTGTCGATACCCTTATCAAACAGATAGTTGGTGTAAGAGCCCTCCTTGGGATGATCTCTTCTTTCCACTATAGTCGCATATTCCTTTTCAAATACCTTAAGAGGGTTGGTATCATTATATTCGCGGCTTACCATGTCGTTAAAGAAGCAGGATCTGGCACCTGTATGACAGGCGGCACCGATCTGAAGCACCTTGGCGAGTATCGTATCCTTATCACAGTCGGCTGTAAGGCTCTTTACAAACTGGAAATGCCCTGAGGTATCACCCTTGATCCAAAGCTCATTACGGCTTCTTGACCAGTAGGTCATCTTGCCCGTGGCGAGGGTTTTGTCAAAAGCCTCTTTATTCATATATGCGAGCATCAGTACCTCATTTGTCTTGTAATCCTGTGCAATGACAGGTACCATGCCGTCCTCATTAAGCTTAAAGTCCTCCCATGCTATCTTACTCTCAAAGGTATTTACCGGTATCCCGAGTCCCTTGCACTGACGCTTAAAGCCCATGAAATCCTTTGCGGAATTGTCAAGGATGCCTCCGGCAATGCCCGCAATATCAAAAGACCTTAATACTGCTGCGGCATCATGCAGGGATTCCTTTTCAAGCAAAGGTATCAGATCCACACTCATGGGATTGGAATTGTCGGAGCAATGCTCCTTAAACCATCTGTCCGTATCCTCAAGGTATGATTCGTTGATGAGGAGTACCAGCCCTATATAATTCTTTATCTCACTCTCTCCGGCATCCAGCTCGGAAATATCCGCTACAGATGCTGCGATCTTTTCTCTGCCGAAACGCTTCGAGACCTCCTTGGCAAGCTCTATATTACTCTTCTTTGAAAAATTAAGAGCAGCCACGGAGCATCCCGCATAAAGCAGCTTTTTGATATCCTCCATCCGCTTTACATTACCGGCACCTATGAGCGGTATATCTACGGTGCGGCTGATGGACTTGATTATCTCCAGATTTTTCTCATGCCCTGCATCATTTACGGAGAAATCAAAGATCAGTATCGAGTCCGCACCGTGATTCTCATAATCCGAAGCAAGACCGACGGGATCCTCCGACACCTTGGATCTGTCCCGCAGACTCTTTACGGCAAGCCCGTTATTCAAATAAATACACGGTATTATCTGTTTATATTCCATGATCCTCCTCCATTGATCTGATGTATCTGATCTTAAAGTATGCCCTTTGTAGACAAAACTCCCTCCGACCGCTCCTCGGCTCCTGTAGCCATATCAAGAGCCTTTGCAAAGGCTTTGTAGGCAGCCTCGGCTATATGGTGTGAGTTGAGTCCGTCGAGCTGCTTCAGGTGTATATTCATACCCGCCGAGTAAGATACCGCATAGAAGAACTCTCTCACCATGCACATCTCCATATCTCCGCACCTGTCCTGCGGAAATGTCAGATCGTAGCCAAGATACGGTCTGCCGCAGAGATCCACGGCGCAGATGACGAGTGCATCATCCATGGGAAGCGTGAAATGTCCATATCTGCGGATACCCTTCTTGTCGCCGACTGCGGCCGCTATAGTCTGTCCCAGGACTATGCCGGTATCTTCCACCGTGTGATGCGTATCTACTTTCAGATCTCCCTTGCAGGTAAGCTCCAGATCAAAAAAACCGTGCTTTGTAAAGCCCTCCAGCATGTGATCAAAAAAGCCTATGCCGGTCACGATCTCGGATCTGCCCGAACCGTCAAGCGACAGACGGCATTTTATATCGGTTTCCTTTGTTTTTCTGCTTATTTCCGCGATTCTCTCACTCATAAGATTACCTCTGCTCATCAAATCTAACAGCAATGCTGTTTAGCATGTGGCCCATGCAAACACTTCAGTTATTTTCAAATCTTACAGCTATGCTGTTTGCATGGGCGGTAAGCCCTTCCGACCTTGCAAACACCTCTATATCCTCATGTACACTTCTTAAGGCTTCCTTGCTGTAGGATATTACGGAAGACTTTTTGATAAAATCATCTACGGACAGCGGTGAGAAAAACTTCGCGGTTCCGTTTGTAGGAAGTACATGATTGGGACCCGCAAAATAATCACCCAGAGGCTCTGATGAATACTCCCCTATGAATATGGCTCCAGCATTCTTTACCTTCGTCATTGTACCCCACGGATCACGGGTGACGATCTCCAGATGCTCGGAGGCGATATCGTTGACGGCATCCAAAGCATCGTCTGTTGTATCCGCTATCAGTATATATCCGTAATTATCCAGTGACTTTTTAATGATATCACTTCTCGAAAGCGTCTTAAGGAATCCGTCGATCTCCTGCTGAACCCTTTCGGCAAGCTCTGCCGAGGTTGTGACAAGGATGGCTGATGCCATTTCATCATGCTCCGCCTGACTTAAAAGATCTGCAGCCACATAACGTGGATTGGCGGTCTCATCCGCCAGCACCATGACCTCGGACGGACCGGCCACGGAGTCAATGGATACATGACCGTATACCGCGCGCTTCGCCAGTGCCACATAGATGTTTCCCGGACCGACTATCTTATCCACCTTCGGTACCGACTCTGTCCCGTATGCCATGGCAGCTATAGCCTGGGCACCTCCGGTCTTGAATATCTTATTTACTCCGGTGATCTTTGCAGCCGCAAGGACTACAGGGGTGACTCTGCCGTCACTGCCGGCAGGAGTACACATTATGATCTCGGGTACTCCGGCACAGAGAGCCGGAGTGATATTCATCAGCACGGTTGAAGGATACGCCGCCTTTCCTCCCGGTACATACACGCCGGCCCTTGCTATGGGTGTGATGCGCTGTCCCAGTATCGAGCCGTCCTCACGAGTGGTAAAGAAGCTTTGTCTCACCTGCTTTTCATGATATGTCCTGATATTATCAAATGCCCTCTGCATTACCTCATAGAGTCGGGGATCTGTGGAGGCAGCCCCCTCGTCTATCTCTGCCTCAGTCACTTTGAAGCTTTTTTCATCAAGCTCACACTTATCATACATCGCGGCATATTCAAAGACAGCTCTGTCTCCGTTTGTCCTGACATTGTCTATTATGGCATTGACCCTGTCCTCGATATCTCCGTAGTCATTAGTGCTTCTTTTGAGCAGATTACCGAGTATATCTTTCTTTGTTTCTTTAGTCAGTCTTACAGTTTTCATAATGAACCGCTCTTTTCCGTTTCTATAATATCTCTTAATGACTTTATAAGCTTTGTTATCCTGCCTGCGTGTATCCTCATGGATACCGTATTTACAACGACCCTCGCGGAAAGAGGAACCACCTCTTCGAGTACGACCAGACCGTTTTCCCTGAGTGTACTGCCCGTCTCCACTATATCGCATATCACATCCGACAGCCCCACTATGGGAGCGAGCTCTATAGAGCCGTTAAGCTTTATGATATCCACTGTCTGATGCTTTACATTTTGAAAATAGTCTTTTGTGATATCGGGATACTTGGTGGCCACACGTATCATCTCACGATGCTTAAGCAGCTCTCCGGCACTTTCCGGACCGGCTATGCACATCCTGCATTTTCCAAAGCCGAGATCAAGTACCTCATATATCTTACGATCCTCCTCAATGATGGTATCCTCGCCGACCACACCGATATCTGCGGCACCGTACTCCACATATGTAGGTACATCCGGACCTTTTGCAAGGAAAAAACGCATCTTGCTGCGTTCATCCGTAAATATAAGCTTGCGTGAGTCCTTATCCTGCATCTCCTCTACGGATATACCTGCCTTTTCAAGCATGGCCATCGTCTTGTCCGCGAGTCTTCCCTTGGTGAGTGCCACAGTGAGATATCCGTTGTCGTATGCCGTCCTGCCGCTCTCTTCATTTGACAGTGCCATGATCAGATCATCAAGTGAAAGTGTAAAGCCGAGAGCAGGTGCATCATGACCGAATTTTGACAGCAGATTATCATATCTTCCGCCCTTTAATACAGCGTCTCCGAGCGATGAGCTGTATGCTCTGAAGATAATGCCCGTGTAGTAATTGTACTTTGAGAGCATGGAAAGGTCAAAGGTAAGGTACTTCTGTATACCCCTGCCCTGTGCCTCATCATACACGGCCTTGAGCCGGTCTATCGCACTCTTTGATCTCTCATTGGAAATACCTACGAGAGCCCTGTCAAGCACAGATACATCTCCGAAAAGCTCTGCGCAGCGAAGTATCTTATCCACCTGTGACTCGGGAAATTCCTTGTCTTTAAGCAGATTCTCGGCTGCAAACTGGTTTTTGCTGCCTATCTCATCCCTGAGACTCATTTCCAGCTCGCCGTCTATACCGCTCTCGTCACATAGTCCCTTGAAATATCCTGCATTACCTATACATATCTGAAAGTCTTTCAAGCCGGATTTTTTTAACAGCTCCACAGCCATGGCTATCATCTCGCCGTCTGCTTCCACGGAGCCGTCTCCCATGTATTCCGCTCCTATCTCAGTGTTTTCCTTGAGCTTTCCCGACAGGCTTCTGGAATTTGAAAATACGTTTCCGGAGTAGGAAAGCTTTACATGGCTGTTTTCTTCTATGAAATATTTGGAGGCTGCTCTTGCGACTCCGGGGGTAAAGTCAGGACGGAGGACAAGTGTATTATTGTCCTTGTCGAAAAATTTATAGAGCTCCTGCGCCGGAGTGGTACCGATCTCTCCCGAATATATGTCAAAATATTCAAAGCTCGGTGTGTCTATCTCCATATAGCCGTAATTTCTCAGGATCTGCAGAAATTCAAGCTGTAACGAAAGCTTCCTTTCATAGTCGTTTCCGTACAGATCCCTTACCCCTTCGGGAGTGTGCAATAATATGTCTTTCATAGCATCCTCGCATTTTCAAATTAACATAATATACTATACCATACTTATTTTATAAATGTATATTTTTTTACGATGTTTGATCAGAAGCACGCATTTATGCGGGATAAAGTCATATTTTTTTGATTCGAAGAAAAAGAGAGGCGGGATAGACCGCCTCTCTGCATGAGATAAAGTAAACAATGTGTTCAGCATGTGTGAGGATGCTTTCTAAGCTCTTCAACTGTCTCCCACGGAACGATCATGTCGTTATAGGAATTTTTACCGAATCTCTTGGCAAATTCACATGCCTCACCCTGAGTCGAAAACCTTCCCAATATCTCACCGTTGTCATTGTTGATGACCTCCCACGGTCTGAAAGGATCAGCCTCAGGTCTTCCCGTTGCGTTAAATATCATACCGCCGGATATACCCTCAAGTTCCTCATCATTAAGCCTTTTCTCATCAGCCATGTCTGTACCTCCTTAATATGACTAAATAGTCATTATTTTGACTTCTTTATATATTGATACGATAAAACCGCAAAAATGGCAAATTTATTTTTCCGTGCCTTCCGGACCGCCTACCGGACCGCCCTCCGGTCCGCCTCTCCTGTCAAGATCCAGCTGTATATAATCAAGATAAGGCACCAGTATGCCGGGCTTGGGCTTTATCTCATAGCTGAGATCCAGCTCGTCCAGACGAAAGCTCTTTCTTCCTCCGTCCCGCATCCTTCTCCAAAAGACCATCAACTGCCTGAAGGTAAGGTAGTAGAGTATCTGATGCCCGGTGTAATCTATAAGGATGAATGAGACTCCTCCCTGCCTCTCAAACTCCTCCATGAAGTAAACCTGATGCTCATGAATGTTGCTTAAAGGAAATGTATCTGTACGGCATTCCTTGGCATCAAAGCATACCGGCACGCCCTGTACGGCACCTATATAGTCTACCGTAGACTGCTGCTCGAAATACGCGAGAGTGATCTGCCTTGTGCCTTTATCCATCTTTACGGGAGTAATGGGTGTGGGTATCTTTTGTATGAGGGCAAGATGAGACTGCTCATACTTTTCGTTGGTCCTGTTTATCATGTCCTCAAGAGTGGAGCCCCTGAGACCTCTTGAATTCCATGTAGCCATCAGATATCGTTTATGACCTCTCTCATATCCTGCGGTATGGGAGCCACTATCTCCAATCCGTCCAGTATATCTTCAGGCAGGCTGAGTCTGTAGGAATGCAGCATGAGCCTTTTAAGGGATACCCTGCTGCCGTACTTCATATCGCCGAGTATCGGATGTCCTATATGGGACAGCTGCGCTCTTATCTGATGCTTTCTGCCGGTTACGAGACCGACCTCCGCATAGGTGAGTCCCGCTCCTGATTTTATCACGGAAACATCGGTGATGATTTCTTTATATCCCTTAGCAGGCATATCTGAGACAAGTACCCTGTTGACGTCTTTTTCACTGTTTAAAAATGCCACAAGATGCATATCCTCTTCCAGTATACCGGATACTATCGCGCGGTAATGCTTGTCCATCCTGTGATCTCTTACGGCCTGATTGAGCTTCTTTAGACCTGATACGGACTTGCCGCACATCACTATCCCTGAGGTATTGGTATCCAGCCTGTTGCAGATGGACGGTCTGAATACGCCCTCGCATCCGGTATAGGCAAGGAGCATGTCATTCAAAGATATCCTGCCGCTGTCGTCCGACTGTGAACGCAGTCCGGCAGGTTTATTGTAAAACAGATAATCTTCGTCCTCGTACAGTATGGCATCGGGATCAAGCGATCTTGTACCTTTTGTGTTCTCTACGCGTTTCTTTTCTTCATGAAAGCCGTCAAATGTCTCATCCGAAAGAAAAAAGGCAACACGGTCTCCCGGGGAAAGTATCTCCTTGCCGGTGGCCTTTCTGCCGTTTAATTCTATATTCTTGTTTCTCAAAAACTTATGAAGCAGTCCGGCAGATGCTCCTGACAGGGTCTTTGAAGCGTACTTCATCAGTGAGAGACCTGCCTCTTTTTCGGAGATGACATATTCCCTCAAAGCGATATCCTCCCTACAAGATGCAGGACAGCAAGTGCCCTTCCGTTATCGGACCCGGATCTTTCGGACATAGTCACAAGTCTTTCACGATATTTGTCGGCATTGGAAAAAACCCTGATATTAAGTGATTTGTACTTATTTAAGGTAAAGATGTCATTTAAATGCTTCTCGAGCTTCGGTATATCGACCTTATCATAGGACGTACATCCTATAAGATCGTTTTCAGATGCGACAAAAACATCCACCACATAGCTCTTGTCGCTCGTTGTGATGATCGAATCATAAAATGCCGGGACACCGCCTCTCGTCTTTTCGGTCAAATCATGGATCTCGCGGCTTCCCTCCTTAAATCTCATGAACATGATGAATCTGACCAGTGCCATGGCACCGGGTATGCAGATGAGAGTCGTGACTATGGCAACCATGGTCCTTTGTGCCGGAAAGAAGTGCAGACCCGAGAAATAAACAAATGCAGCCATACCGAACGCGGCAGCTGCGATCAGACCTGAGACCAGCTTCATACGTGATATATACCCGTATGTGCCCTTTTTCATTTTAACTCTTTAAGGAATGACGTCAGCAGCCTGAAAGTCCTCTGTACCGACTCGATGGAAATAGTTTCCTTGGGAGTGTGTGCACCCTTTATGGTAGGACCGAAGGATACAATATCCGCAGGCTTTAACGCGTGGTATATCACACCGCACTCAAGTCCCGCATGTATCCCCCTGACCACGGGACTGCTGCCATACTGCTCTTCATATATGCGTGTGAGTATGGGAAGCAGCTCGGAATCATCATTGTACTCCCATGCAGGATAATCTCCCTTTTCCGAATAATCCGCTCCGACTGCCTCTGCGATAAGTCTGAGCTTATCGGAAAGAGCGTATTTTTCGGTTGATATGGAGCTGCGCAATGAGGCTTCCAGCGTAAATCTGTCATCATCAAGCCGCATTATACCAAAGTTCAGACTTGTCTCGGGAAGTCTCTCCTGCCCCTTTGTGCGGCACATTTTTATCACACCGTCAGGTACGGCACGCAGCAGATAAATAAGCTTTTTTGTGCTTTCGCTGCGCAGCACCTGCTTTTCGGTCTCCCCGAGATTCTCACAATAGATCATCAGGTTGTCTTCGTTTGCGCGATATTCATTCTTTATGATCTGCTCAAACTCTGCCACGGTATCATCAAAAATAGTGGCATTTTCTTTTGAGACATGAATATGACAGGCCGCCTCTCTCGGGATGGCATTGTCCATGAGACCGCCTGAGAGCTCTATGATGCGTAGCTTCATCCTTGACTGTATAAACCGCAGGAGTCGTCCCATTATCACAATGGCATTCGCATTGTATTTATCGATCATCTCTCCGGAGTGACCGCCCTTCAGTCCTGAGATCACTATGTCATACTCTATACCCTTATGGCGTTTGTATGACACATCGAGATTGATATTGCCGCGCAGACCACCTGCACAGCTTATAAAGAAAATGCCTTCATCCTCAGAATCAAGATTGATCACCCTTCTGGAGCTGAGTGCACTGTAGTCGAGCTGCTTTGCTCCCTCCATACCTATCTCTTCATCTACGGTAAATACCGCTTCGATAGGCGGATGCTCATATTCATCGGAATCAAGTATGGCCATGGTCATAGCCAGTGCTATACCGTCATCGGCACCGAGAGTAGTGCTCCTTGAAAACACTTCATCATCCATTACTGCGATCGGAAGGGGATCATTTTTGAAATCATGTCTTGAATCGGATGCTTTTTCGCATACCATGTCCATATGTCCCTGAAGACATACGGCAGGTGAAGCCTCATATCCCTTGGTGGCTTCCTTGTAGATGATGATATTCCCGCAAGCCTCCTGACGTACCTTGAGACCGCGCTCTGCGGCAAAGCCTTTAAGATAATCAGAGATCGCCTTGGTATTGCCGGAGCCGTGAGGGATCCGGGATATCTCTTCAAAATAAGCGAATACTTTTTTGGGCTCTAATCCTTCTAATACACTCATCTGGTATCAAAGATTATCTATATCTTCATCGTTGATGTTTTCACGGATGGAATTTGATCTGTCTATTGTCTGCGGTCTGGAGTCTTCTCCCTGTGAAGCTCCGACTGTGGGCGGTATACTTCCGCCTCTTGCAGACTGCTCCTGCCCCGTCACATCGGAGCCTGGGATCGCTATCTGCTCCGCTTCGTTTGCCATGGCAAGCTGAGCTCTGTCATTTGTCACCACCTGCAGGCAGCTCGACAGCGAGGATATTAGATCATTATATCTGCTCTGCGCCTCACTTATTGCCTTTGACAATATATCGGATATGCCTGCAAGTGAATCATCCGTATATTTCATTGCGGACATCTGATAGTTATTAGCCTCGGTAGATGCCTGATTGAGTATATCTCTGGCACTGACATTTGCCTGATTGACGACCTCGACAGCCTGAGCATATGCCTGCTGCATGATCTCATTCTTTTCGATGAGCTCTCCCTGCTTCTCCTCTGCCTTGGCAAGCATATCAGAGGCACGCTGTCTCGCCTGCTCAAGTATAGCCTCCTGATTCGCCGCTATATTGCGTGCTTTCTTTATCTCGTCAGGAGTGCTGTTCCTCAGCTCCTCCAAAAGCTCATATATGTCATCCTTATTTACGATGATGCTTTCTTTATTACTGAATGCAGCATATTTACAGCTGTCAAGATACTCATATATATCGTCTATAGTCTGTTCAATCTTGCTGGCCATCTCTACTCCTTAATTCAAACTTCTCCAGTATGAGCCGCTCTATATCATGCGGTACAAACTTGCTGATATCTCCACCGAAATATGCAACCTCTTTTACTGTGGTCGATGAAAGATATGCGTATTCCAGACTTGTCGTCAGAAATACAGTGTCCGCCTCGGGAGCAAGCTTTCTGTTTGTCTGAGCCATCTGCAGCTCATACTCAAAGTCGGTAACGGCTCTGAGCCCCCTGATTATAACATCAAAACCGTTGTCCTGCACATATCTGGCAGTGAGTCCCGAGAATGAATCCACTTTAACATTCGGGATGTCACGGCATACGTCACGTAACATATTAACACGTTCACCTACAGAAAACAACGGACTCTTTGCCCCGTTATTGAGAACGGAAACAGTGAGAGAATCAAATAACTCGGATGCTCTTTTGATCACATCCAGGTGCCCGTATGTCACGGGATCAAAGGAGCCGGGGTATACCGCATGTGCCATTTGCTCAGCCTTTCATAAGAAAAATATGTTTATTTGTACGGTAGTTTTTGGTTTTGGTTATATTAAACCCTAAAGTGTCTGCGTAATCAAGCTCTGTTTCATTTGAAGCCTCCACGACTGTCAGTGTATCCTCTCCCACCAGCTTAGAGTCAGCAAGGAGCTTCAGTACCTGTACCTCCAGGCTTTTATTATACGGCGGATCTATGAAGATCACATCGGCGGGTCCGGTATGCTCTATCTGCATCAGTCCTGTTACGGCATCAGCCGTAAGTATCTGCGCATTATCCGACAGATGAGTCCTTTCGAGATTCTCTTCTATCACGGATACCGCTCGTCTGTTGTTTTCGATAAATACGGCTCTGTCTGCACCGCGGCTCAATGCCTCTATGCCTATGGCACCGGTGCCTGCAAACACATCAATAAAATACGATCCCGGCACATAGGCCTGAATGGTATTAAACAGGGTTTCTTTATATCTGTCCAGTGTCGGTCTGGTATCCGTCCCCGGCAGACTCTTCAGCTCTATTCTTCTTGCGCTTCCTGCGATGACCCTCATCTTACAGCCTCACCTTCGTTCCCTTGCCGTCTCTCTTTGAGAGCTTTACATGTGTCAGAGCCATTTCACGTCCCTTGTACTCGATGACTCTTTCATCGGCAAAATTCATAAAGTAGGCTTCCTCCACTCTGTCGGTATCGGTAAGCTTCATCCCTCTCACGCCGACAGCACCTTTTTTCTTTTCAGGCACCTCCGACATGGAGAAACGTATGAAGAATCCCCCCTCCGTCTGCAGCAGCACCTGTCTGTCAGTCTCTTCGTCATATTTCCTTATCATGTAGAGCTCATCATCTTTGCCTAAAGAGGTGGCAGCCACAGTACGCTTCGTCATGACATCGAATTCCGAGCCGTCCACCAGCTTCATCATCGCTTTTCGGGTAATAAATACAAGTCTCGACTTGGTGATGGCATCAAGATCATCAAGGAACACAAAGGTCTCCTTGGAGGAATCAAATTTGCTGAGATTATCTATCGGTATGCCCTTGTCACGCAGCTTGGTGAGCGGCAGATCCAGCACTCTGATGATATGCAGCATACCGGTGTTTGTGAATATACCGACACGTCCCGTGTTTTTAGTAAGAAAAGCATATCGGAATGAAGCCTCGTCACCTTCGATCGTTTCCTTGTTTCTCTCATAGGTGGCGGTGTCTATGATCCTTGCATATCCAAATCTGTCCATTACGAAATATACATCCGTCTCCTCTATCGGCTTTTCGGTAAAGGCTTCGGTAACGGCGTCGGTGATCTCTGTCCTCCGCTCTCTGCCGTACTTTGCCGAAATATCGTCCAGATCCTTTATCAGACGCTTCTTCATTGAGGATGGCTTCTCAAGCAGATCCTTATATTCGGCTATCGCCTTAAGGGTAGCATCGTGCTCCTTTATCAGAGCATCAAGCTCCAGACCGATCAGCTTGGCAAGCCTCATATCGAGTATCGCGTTGGCCTGGTTCACGGTGAAATTAAAGCTCCTGGCCTCCCTTTCGGATATCCCGGACCTGAAGCTGATGCCTGCAGTGTCCCCCGTAGTCAGGCATCTCATAGCAGTAGCCCTGTCCTTTGAGCCTCTCAGGGTCTCTACGATAAGATCGATAAGATCGGTTGCCTTGATCAGCCCCTCCTGTACCTCTCTGCGCCCCTCCTCCTTTTCAAGCAGACTGGTGTATTTACGTGTATTCAGATCATAGAGAAATGCCGTGTGTGCGGAAAAGATCGACTTAAGGCTCATAGTCTCAGGTCTGCCGTCATGGACAGCCAGCATATTTACACCAAAGGTATCCTCCAGCTTGGTTTTGGTATACAGGAGATTTTTAAGGTTGTCCGTGTCGGTGTCGCGCTTGCATTCGATGACTATACGGATACCCTCCTTGGAGGACTGATTTGAGATGTCTACAATATCTGTTGTTTTCTTGGACTCGACAAGCTCTATGACATCGGACATAAACTTGCCTATGCCCGCACCGATCATGGTATAGGGTATCTCCGTGATGACCAGAAGCTTATGTCCGTTTTTGCCCTTCTCTTCCGTGACCCTGCCTCTTACCTTTATCTTTCCGGTACCCGATTCGTATATGGCAGGAAGCTCGGATGCATTGGTGATGATACCGCCTGTCGGAAAGTCAGGTCCCTTTACATAGCTCAGCAGCTCCTCTGTGGACATATCGGGATTTTTCAGGTATTCCTTTTCGGCCTCTATCACTTCCTTCATATTGTGGGTCGGGGTCGATGTAGCCATACCGACCGCGATACCCTCAGAGCCGTTTATCAGAAAGTTCGGTATTCTGACCGGAAGCACCTCGGGCTCCTTCTCGGTCTCATCGAAGTTCGGCACGAAGTCTACGGTATTCTTGTCGAGATCCTTTAGGAATGCCTCTTCCGTGATGGCTTCAAGTCTTGCCTCCGTATATCTCATCGCAGCGGCTCCGTCTCCTTCTATGGAGCCGAAATTACCGTGACCGTCGACAAGTATACGACCCTTCTTAAAGTCCTGCGCCATCACTACCAGTGAATCATATATCGAAGAATCCCCGTGAGGATGGTATTTACCCATCGTGTCACCTACTATACGTGCACATTTCCTGTAGGGTCTGTCTGATCGCAGTCCGAGCTCTCCCATATCATAAAGAGTCCTTCTCTGTACCGGCTTCAGCCCGTCTCTCACATCGGGGATCGCTCTTGATATGATTACGGACATGGCATAGTCGATATATGATTTTTGCATTATATCAGAGTATTCGCTGTCGATTATATTATTTGAATCCATCCTGCATTCCTTTCTGAAATACGCGCAATTTAGATATCCAGAAGTGCTTCCCTTGCATGCTCATATATGAAGTCGCGGCGCGGCGATACATCGTTGCCCATCAGGAGCTCAGTCGTAGAAGAAGCCATACGGGCATCATCTATGGAGACTCTGCGCATACGCCGTCTCTTGGGATCAAGAGTAGTCTCCCACAGCTGCTCTGCATCCATCTCTCCGAGTCCCTTGTATCTCTGCAGTATAAAGTCGCCCTTATGTGTCTTGCGGTACTGCGCCAAAGCCCTGTCATCATAAAGATATTCCGGCTCGCCCTTCTTCGGCTGGGCACGGTACAGAGGAGGCATCGCTATATATACATGTCCCTCGGTGATAAGCTCCGGCATGAATCTGAAGAACAGCGTTAGAAGAAGCGTTGCGATATGCGCTCCGTCCACATCGGCATCAGCCATGATGATTATCTTGTCATATCTGAGCTTTGATATGTCAAAATCATTGCCGTATCCCTCTGAGAAGCCACAACCGAAGGAATTGATCATTGTCTTGATCTCGGCATTCGCAAGCACCTTGTCTATCGATGCCTTTTCGACATTGAGTATCTTACCTCTGATCGGAAGAATGGCCTGATACATCCTGTTCCTGGCAGTCTTTGCAGAGCCTCCGGCGGAATCTCCCTCGACTATAAAGATCTCGCACTGGGATGCATCTCTCGACTCACAGTTTGCAAGCTTGCCGTTTGAATCAAATGAATACTTCTGCTTGGTAAGGAGGTTTGTCTTGCTCTTCTCTTCGGCCTTTCTTATCTTTGCAGCCTTTTCTGCGCTTGCAAGTATTGCCTTTAGGGTATCCAGATTCCTGTCAAAATACAGCTGCACCTCATCATTCGTCACCTTGGCCACAGCTCTTGACGCATCCTGATTATCGAGCTTTGTCTTGGTCTGTCCCTCAAACCTCGGATCAGGATGCTTGATGGATACCACGGCTGTCATACCGTTCCTTATATCTGTACCGTTAAAGTTGGCATCCTTGTCCTTCAGTATCCCCAGCTGTCTGGCATAGGTGTTCATTATCTGGGTAAACTGCGCCTTGAATCCGGTGATATGTGTGCCGCCCTCGGAGTTGTATATACAGTTACAGAAGCCAAGTACCTCTTCATGGAATTCATTGACGTACTGGAAGGCGACCTCTATCGATATATCCTCGGAGGTGCCCTTGAAATATACGATGTCGCTTATGGTCTCGTTATTGCGGTTCATATCCTTGATGAAGCCTGTCAGACCCTCAGGCTCGTGATATGTGGCTTCATCAGGCTCACTGCCCCTCAGATCCTTATAGATGATGGTAAGCTCGGGATTGAGATAGGCAGTCTCGTGCAGTCTTGACTTTATCTCGTCCGCCTTAAATCTTACCGTATCGAAAATATCCGGATCAGGTGTGAAATTGATACGTGTACCGGTCCTGTTTGTCCTTCCCACGACAGGGAGCAGCCCTCCCACGAGCTCCACTGTAGGAACTCCTCTCTCATAATGATCGTGTGAGATCACTCCGTCACGCTTTATAGTGATATCAAAAGAGCTTGAAAGCGCATTGACCGCGGATGAGCCGACACCGTGCAGACCTCCGGAGGTCTTGTAGGAGGCACCGTCAAACTTACCTCCTGCATGCAGCGTGGTCAGTACTACTCTTTCAGCGGACACACCCTTTTCATGCATACCGACCGGTATGCCTCTTCCGTTGTCCTCTATGGTGGCGGAGCCGTCCGCTTCAAGTGTGACCTTGATAGTGTCGCAGTAGCCTGCCAGATGCTCGTCGACGGAATTGTCCATGATCTCATACAGACAGTGGTTCAGACCTTTAACTCCCGTAGAGCCTATATACATTCCGGGACGCAGTCTGACGGGCTCCAGCCCCTCCAGGACAGTGATACTCTGGGCACCGTAATTATCTTTTTCAGAAGCCATGCTTAAACCTCAAATCTCTACTCTTATCAATGATATGCTGCTATATATTGAAACAGCTTTCGTATTTTACCACAAGATTTTGGATTTGACAATATGTAAACCGAATAAGTGTTCGATGTTTCTGTTATCCGGCAGCCTGCCGGTAAGATATTATGTACCAGACGGTGGATATGGTATAATCAATGTATCATGAAAAAACTGATAAACGTTTTATTTACGGCGAACATATTTATAATGCTTGTGCTTCTGCTGTTTTTTAAGGAGTCGGCTGATTATTATCTTAAAAGAGACTTCTTAATGAACGATCTTAAGCTGCTGGCTGTTTCGCTTATCATCTTTCTGCCTGCCGCTTTCCTTGTATATCATAATAAAAAAAGATTGTCGTTATTTCTGGAGAGAAGATCAAAATGGCTTTTTCCGGTCGCACTTTTCGTATTGTTTGTTTCTGAGGCGGTCTTTGCCGTAAGCGGATTTTTTTATTCGGACTGGGACCCCGCAGGTGTTCTCAGTGCCGTTTTCAGTCTGTATGACGGTAAGCCCGGGGATGTGAGCTATTATTATTTTTCTGCTCACCCCAATAACCTGATGCTTGTTCTGATATATTACAGGCTTTTAAAGGGTTTTTCCTTTTAACACACGGGCTGTCCATCTATCCCATACTTTTATTTCAGTGTCTGCTGTTCACGTTGTCAGGAGCTCTTATATACTCTATAGCAAAGCGTTTATCCGATTCATTTATCATCGCATGGACAGCTTTTATCTTATATGTTTTGGTGATCGGCTCTTCTCCCTGGCTGATAATCACATACTCGGATGAAGTCGGTCTGATATTTCCGCTTATAATCCTCCGTTTATGGCTTTAT
>JAGBNR010000043.1 GCA_017634315.1 Lachnospiraceae bacterium | reverse complement strand
TTAGACCTCTGGGTCAGCTGGGCTATCCTCGGAAACCTGACACTGTCAAACGGTCTCGCTTCTCCTACCATTTCAAGGCTTTTAAGATAATCATCTATGCTCTCATACGATGCCTCGCTCTCTCTCCTTCTGGCCTCTGCCTGATACATACCTGTCCTGTCGGCATCCTCACTCGAGTAAGAAGCTACCTCAAAGAGATTTTCACTCTGCAGAAACCCGAGATACCCGGCAGGATCATCCGGAAGCTCGGGTACACATATGTCCGGTATCATATTCCTTACCAGATTTCTCTCAAACGGATTATCATCTATAAATACTATCGAGTCCATCCCTATATTCAGAGTCTGCTGTATATGTCTGATGTTTGATGCCTTATCCTCCCAGTTGGCGACAAACATGGCAAAGTCCGATAAGCGGAGCACCATCTCCTCATGCTTTTCAAACGGCTCCTTCGCTGTCGCCTCGTCGTTCTTGCTGCATACGGCAAGCAGTATGCCCCTGTCCTTAAGCTGCTTGAAGTACAGCTGCAGATCGGTAAATACATGCCCTCTGCCGAGCTCGCCTATCTCTATACCGGCCAAGCCGTCATCTCCTATCACTCCTCCCCACAGCGTGTTGTCAAGATCGAGTACGACGCATTTTTTAATCTTCCCCGAAATGGCACAGATTACGTCATATATCTCCTTTGCCACATAGCCCCATGAGTTTAGTGCCACGTTTACCTTTGCATTGTAATACAATACCGGATCATAAAAGCTGTCCGTGCCTGATGATATCTGGACAGAGAGGATGTCTACGGGAAATATCCCTTTCCTTTTTCTCATCTCATCCTGAAGCAGATAGTTCAGCTTCCTTATCTGGAAAGTAAACGAATCCTCCACGACCGCACCGTAGCTTCCGAAAGCCGCATCCCTTATCTCCGTGAAGTTCATCTGCATTATCCTTGCCTTTGAAAACCGTGCGGCAAGCTCCCAGTATCTTATCAGTCTCTTTACAGTATCCTCCGCAAAGCCTGCTCTCTTATCCTTATCCAGCTCAAGGAAGTCCTCATACAGCTTTTCCGTGGCCGGATATATCAGTATCATGTCGGGTCCGAATGCGTAGGTTTCCGATCCTTCGTCAATGAGCTGTGCGTCTATCTGATTATAGTCGGCATCAAATACCTTCAGGTTCATCCCGTTAAGATGCGCATATCCTGCTATACACCCTGACAGAAACTGTGTGGCGCATGTCCCAAGCACCGCTATTCTGATTTCTTTGCCCCCGACAGACGTTTTTGAAGCCTTGATCAGTTCCTTAAACTTATACATATCTATTTTGCAACTCCTTTATCCACATCCGTAAGTCTGATAGCAAGCTCTCTTTCTCCGTACTCGGATATCACCAGATCAGGCTTTATCAGATCAATGATATCCATATCCGGCACATAACTCCACACAAAGGTAAGATCAGAAAAGCTCTCTGCAAGCTCCGGCATCATGCATACCCTTATCATCGAGTCACCGAATATCAGTACGTTGAGTCCGGAGGCGTTTTCATTATGATATATATTGCAAAGCTCCGGATTATAGATGTTTTTTTCGGACAGCAGTCTTTGAAATTCCGCGTACTTCTCTCCCGAAACGATCTCCTCGGCATTTACCGATACCGGCTCCCATTCAATATAATCCTGCTCCGCAAGCCTGTCCCCGTTAAGCTTTACCGGTCCCATCATTTCCGACAGATCTCCGTAAAACTTATCCTCAGGCACGTAAAACTCTGCATCTGCAGGTCTGATATCTTCATATCCCCACTCATTAAGCCTGTCCGTGATATCCCGGTATGCTATATTCCTGCCATACGTCGTCCAGTGCGTATCAGTCTTAAGAAATATGCTCTGCCCCTCTTTGTTGCTTTTTGCGTTTATCAGCTTTTCCTTCGGCCAGATCACTTTGATATCGGAGTTTGCCGTCATATAGTCGTAAAACACATCCCCGAGTGTATCCTCCACCCTGTGTGAGCTGCTTGCTATATACTCCGGATACACCGATGGCTTTCCCGGTGCCACCATAAATACATAATCTATCCCACGTTCCGACAGCTTATCCGAGACAGTCTTAAGCTTCTTTGCATATTCGGGCATCTTTACGGCAAATTCCGGTGTCCTTGAGGCTTCAAGCGAAAGATTACCCTCATCAGCCAGATACAGGAAGCCGTTGTCACCTATCTCCACCCTCGGTGTCTTTGATCTGCGCAGGATATTGTAGTTTATGACTCCGCTTATTGTAAGATAAGTATCACGCAGCCCGAGATTATCTTCAAACCATGAGGCCAGCTCCCCGGTAAAGGTGTCGGAAAAGGAGCCGTCCGCGTTTTTCAGCTCGGGGAAGGCTGCCAGATACCTGTTTTCGGCCTTTGATGCCTTACCTTCAACGCGGTTGAAAAATACAAATGACAGCAATATCAGTACGATAAACTCGACTGCGATCAATATTTCAAATAAGTTTCTCTTTAACGTCTCCATATCTAAAATTGAAAATAAACAAATGAACGGTATGTACTTGTAAATGCAAACGCAAATACCACCATGAGCATAGCCAGGTATACAGCCGGTGACAGGGCGCGTATTATCCTCTCTCCTCCGTATTTTTTAAGCCTGTCTCCCACATAAGGGATCACGGGAAAAGAAAACAGTATGCCAGCGGCAAGCGGCACCGCGTTCTGTCTGAAATAATACACTGCCTCCTGCTGCATGACAGTGTTCCCCGACATCCCGAGCAGGCTCCTAAGATACGCGACGTATTCCGGCAGGCTCTCACATCTGAACAATAGCTGTCCTATGAGTATCGCCACGACCATATATATATGAGAGAGTGCTGCTGCGGCAGCCGTCTGCGGTTTTTTCTTTAACCCCGCTTTCTTTCTCCTTGCTTTAAGATGATCCGATATAAGCTTCTCTCCGGCTATAAGCACATAATAATACAGTCCGTAAACGACCGTCTTCATCCCTACTCCGTGCCACACACCCGAAAAGAGCCATACCCCCAGCGAAGCCAGCAGATAGCATGAGAGCTTTGATATCTTTTTGGACTGACATGCTCTGAAAATCGGGATATATATATAGTTTTTCATCCAAAGTCCCAGCGTCATGTGCCATTTGTTCCAAAACTCCGTGACCGACAGAGCCATATACGGATAGTCAAAGTTCTCGGGAAGCTCAAATCCGAAGAGACTGCCCAGACCTATCGCTATATCGGTATATCCCATGAAATCATAGTACAGCTGTATCATAAAGCCGATAAGACCCAGCCATGCGAGTACCACACTTCTTTGGGATGCCTCCATCCCAAAGCCTGCAGCGATCATAGGGAGCAGTGTATCCGCTATCACAAGCTTTTTGAAAAGACCCACGATGATCCTCTTTATCCCTGCAAGGAATACAGTGATATCGAAGCTTCTGTTTTCCATGTCCCTGACGAAATCGGTATACCTGCTGATCGGTCCCATGGATATCTGCGGAAAAAAAGCTATATAAAGAACCGCATCCATCAGTCCGCGGTCTCCGGGCATCATTTCCCAGTATATATCAAGAATATAAGATACTGTCCTGAATGTGAAGAAGGAAAGCCCCAGCGGCAGCGTGATATTCTGTGAGCCCAGGGAGTAGAGCATATATTTGTAATAAAACAGGATGCCGAAATTGAAAACCAGAGCCGTCACAAGGACCGCATTCTTTACAGCCGGTGACGTAGAGCTTTTCTTTATGAGTATCCCGAAAGCATAGTTTGCCAGTATGCTCGCGATGAGTATCGCTATCCTTTTCGGCTCGCCTGCCGCGTAGAATATAAGCGAGGCTATTGAAAGAAACAGCCCTCCGTGTTTTTTCCCGAATATATAATAGCCTGCAGTGCAAAGCGGTAAAAAAAGGAAAATGAATTCAAGCGAAGTGAATGTCATCCGTGTATCTCCTCCATACGTTATAATACCACATCTGTATCCGAAGCAGTATCATCCGTATGTCCTGCGGCATATTCGGATGCTTTTTTTAATATGCCGGCATCGGTATATATATCTCCCACCTTAAACCCGAGCTCTCCCGACTGTCTTAGTCCGAATATATCCCCGGGTCCTCTCAGCTTCAGATCCTCTGACGCTATCTCGAAGCCGTCATTTGTCTTATTTAATATCGCCAGTCTTTCGGAAGCCTTTTTGCCCTCTGAGGTATCCACAAATATACAGTAGCTCTGAGCCTCACCGCGTCCGATGCGTCCTCTTAGCTGGTGGAGCTGTGACAGTCCGTAGTTTTGTGCATCCTCTATCATCATCACCGTGGCATTCGGTACATCCACTCCCACCTCCACTACCGTAGTAGAGACCAGCACATCGGTCGCTCCCGAAGCAAACAGGCTCATCACCCGGTTTTTCTCACTGTTCTTCATCCTGCCGTGAAGCAGTCCCACCCTGACCTCACTTCCCCATATGTCCTGCAGCCTTTCAGCGTACTCTGTGGCGTTTTCTCCCTTGTCAGACTCGCCGGCCTCTATGAGAGGACATATGATGTATGCCTGATGACCTGCCTTTACCTCTTTTTTTATAAAGTTATAGGCGGTCTGTCTGTACTCCCTGCCGACCAGCGCATTCCTGACCCTCAGCCTGTCCACCGGTCTGTCTGTCATGACCGAGATATCCAGATCCCCGTACAGTATTATCGCCAGAGTCCTGGGGATCGGTGTGGCACTCATGACAAGCACATGCGGTGTCTTACCGTCTGCCTTGTCAGAAAGCGTCTTCCTCTGCTTCACCCCGAACCTGTGCTGCTCATCCGTAATAACAAGTGCCAGATCCCTGTATTCCACGAGATCCGTGATCAGAGCATGTGTTCCTATCACTATATCCGCTGCTCCGCTGCGTATCTCTTCTCTTGCTTCCCTTTTCTGCTTTTCCGAAAGGGCACCGGTGAGCAGTACACATTTGACACCGTATGGCTCCATTATCTTTGAAAGCTTCTGCATATGCTGAAAAGCAAGCACCTCGGTAGGTGCCATCAGCGCAGCCTGATGCCCGTTCTTTACCGCCGTGAGCATGGCAAGCATTGCTACCGCCGTCTTGCCTGAGCCGACATCGCCCTCCACAAGTCTGTTCATCGCATGCTCCGATCCCAGATCCTTTATTATATCCTCATATGCCTTTGTCTGTGAGTCTGTCAGTCTGAACGGCAATGCTTCGATAAGTCTCCGGGTCTCGGCGACCTCTATCATGGGAAAATCATTTGACGATCTTTCATTGTCGGACTTTAATCTTTTTACCGCCCGTATGAAACGATAAAACTCGTCAAACACTATCCTTTCACGAGCGTGTAACAGACCTTCCTCATTTTCTGGAAAGTGCATGTAATACAGACTTTCTCTTAAAGGCTCAAGACCCAGCTTCCTTCTCTCGTCATCATCAAGATAGTCCTCGATCTCCGGTATCGCTTCAAAAGCCCTTATCATGGCCTTTGTGACTGCTTTTTCGGTAAGCCCCTTTGTAAGAGGATATACCGGCAGCATCCTCTCCGATATGCCCCTGTACTCATCCTCGGGATACATTCTGGGCTGCACGAGCTCATAGTGGGAGCCTCTCGCCTTTACGGTACCGTAAAACACCTTATATGTATCCTGCTTTATACTCTTTTTAAGATAGGGAGCGTTAAAAAAGATGATCTTCAGCTTCCCGGTGTCATCGCCGGCATTGAATGAAAGCATCACCCTGCCGCGTATATGTACCACCTTGGGCTCGTCCATGACCTTGAGCAAAAGTGCTGCCTTGTGATCGGGACTTACGCCGCAGGCTCTGCTTATCGGCGGATAGGTTATGTATGATGCAGGATAATATGTGATAAGATCCTTAAGAGAGAAGATGCCTACCTTATGAAACAAAGCAGCACTCTTCTCTCCTATGCCTCTGATAGATGAGATATCATCCGAAAGCCTCATGCAGTTTATTCAACTGATACGATGTAATAATAGACAGGCTCTCCACCCTCGTGGAGCTCTATCTCAAGATCGGGGAACTCCTCTTCGACCTTGACCTTGAGTACGGAGGCTTCGCTTTCATTGACATCCTCTCCGTAATATATGCTGATAAGAGATGAATCAGCATCGACCATCCTGTATATCATCTCAAAGGTGGTATCAAGTATCTCCGTACCTACAGCAAGTATCCCCCTGTCACCGATACCCATGATATCATGCTCTTTGATGATAAATCCGTCTATCTCGGTATCTCTCACCGAATACGTGACCTCGCCTGTCTTCACTCCCTCTATGGCCTCGGTCATGGCTGCTTCATTATCCTCGGGAGTCTCGCCCGGCATGAAGCTGATGAGAGCGGATATTCCCTGTGGAAGCGTCTTTGAGGGTATAACTATCGTCCTCTTGTCCTCAGTAAGAGACGCAGCCTGATTTGCCGCCAGAATGATGTTTTTATTGTTCGGGAGCACAAATACAGTATCCGCATTTACCCTTCCGACCGCAGCGAGTATATCATCAGTCGAGGGATTCATGGTCTGACCTCCGGAAATGATCTCGTCTACCCCGAGGTTTCTGAATATCTCATTCATCCCCTCGCCTGCGGATACTGCTATAAATCCGTATTCCTTATGCGGCATAGCGGCATCCGGTACGCTGTGCGTCTCTGCGGCAGCAGCTGTATCCGCCTCATCGGGAATACCTGCCTCAGCTATCTTCTCCGTCTCAAGCTGTGAGGAAGCCACCTTGGACCTTATCGGACCGTTTGCCGTACCTGCCTGTCCGGTGAAG
>JAGBNR010000042.1 GCA_017634315.1 Lachnospiraceae bacterium | reverse complement strand
TAAGGGGGCTGTCGGAGCATGAGATGAAGCGTCTCTACATGCTCACGATGAAGCCTACCATGCATACGAGGGCATTGTTTTCGGATATGACCGAGGATTATGTGTCGCCTCTTGAGCCGCAGCCATACTCCATAGTGAGGATACGCTTTCGTACCGGAAAGAAAAATGCCACACATGTATTCTTGTGTATAGACGGCGAACGGCGGCTCATGGAGTATAAAAGGACCGAAGGCGTCTTCGACTATTATGAGACAGAGATAGAGATCGATAACACTCCCGTGACATGGCACTTCTATATAGAGAGCGGCAGGCAGCATACTTTCTATGACAGAAGGGGTGTGACAAGACAGGAGGATCCTTTCTATGAATTCAGACTGATACCCGGGTTCAAGGAGCCTGACTGGGCAAAGGGCTGTGTGATGTATCAGATCTATACCGACCGGTTCAGAAACGGAGATCCTGCGAATGATGTCCTTGACAATGAATATCATTACATAGGGCACAATTCCCAGAAAGCGAAGAGCTGGGATGAGCTGCCCTATGAAATGGATGTGAGACATTTTTACGGGGGAGATCTCGCGGGAGTGATGGAGAAGCTGCCGTATCTGAAGGATCTGGGGATAGAGTGCATCTATTTTAATCCTCTTTTTGTATCTCCTTCCAACCACAGATACGATATACAGGACTATGATTATATAGATCCGCATATCGGTAAGATCGTATCCGACTGGGGAGATCTGCTGTCAGAGACAGACGTGGATAATACAAAAGCTTCACGATATATAGACCGTGTCACAAACAGGGCTAATCTCGAAGCCTCCAACCGGCTTTTTGCGGAGCTGGTCTCAAAATGCCATGAGGCCGGTATCAGAGTGATAATAGACGGTGTGTTCAATCACTGCGGTTCCTTCAACAAGTGGCTCGACAGGGAGCGGATATATGAGGGACAGCCCGGATATAAGGAGGGTGCCTATATATCAAAGGACAGCCCGTATCATTCATTCTTCAGATTTCATAACGACTCCGAGACAGAGTGGCCCTACAACCACACCTATGACGGCTGGTGGGGACATGACACCCTGCCGAAGCTCAACTATGAAGGCTCTCAGCAGCTGCAGGACTATATACTCCGCATAGCGGCAAAGTGGGTCTCGCCCCCGTACAACTGTGACGGCTGGAGACTTGACGTGGCAGCGGATCTGGGGCATTCACCGGACTTTAATCATGAGTTCTGGCAGAAGTTCAGACGAGCCGTAAAGCAGGCAAACCCCAACGCAATAATCCTTGCGGAGCATTACGGAGATCCGTCGGCCTGGCTGCAGGGAAATGAATGGGATTCGGTCATGAACTATGATGCCTTTATGGAGCCCGTCTCATGGTTTCTTACCGGAGAGGAGAAGCACTCGGATGATTTCAGGGCAAATATGCTCGGAAATGCCGATGCCTTCTGGGGAGCCATGCTGCATGCGAATATGAGCTTCACGGAGCCCTCAAGGTCTGTGGCGATGAACGAGCTGTCCAATCATGACCACAGCCGTTTTCTTACAAGGACCAATCACAAGGCGGGACGCGCATCAAGCCTTGGCCCGGAGGCGGCAGGGCAGGATGTGAGCAAACCTGTGTTCAGGGAGGCTGTCCTCCTGCAGTTTACCTGGCCCGGCAATCCCACCATATATTACGGTGATGAGGCCGGTATGGTTGGATTTACCGATCCCGACAATCGCAGGACATATCCCTGGGGACATGAGGATCAGGAGCTCATAGATTTCCATAAGGAGATGATACGGATACATAAGGGATGCAGAGAGCTGAAGACAGGCTCTCTGATGAAGCTTGTAAGTGACTATGCCTTTATCTCATATGCGAGGATGACGCTTGAGAATGTGACCATAGTGGCAATAAACAATAACGATCATGCTGTCGACAAGGCAATATCCGTATGGGAGACGGGACTGCCGAGGACATGCTGGGTCAGGCGGCTCATAGAGACAGACTCAAATGGCTTTACCACGGCATATAAAGAGATCGACGTGGTAGCGGGAAGACTCCATGTGGAGCTGGGTCCCTACAGTGCCATCGTACTCAGGGGGAAGATAAGCGACACCTCTCCTAAAGATACTACAGCATATGCGGCAGACAGGATCGGGTGACGCACAATACAAAAAAATGACTGAGACGCCGATACTGCGGCTCATCATCATACTGTCCGTTCCTACAGTGATAAGTATGCTGGTAACAAATATCTACAATCTGGTCGATACGGCTTTCGTGGGACGGCTTGGCACCAGCGCAAGCGGAGCGGTAGGGATAGTCTTTGGTTTTATGGCTGTGATCCAGGCCTGTGGCTTCCTTTTCGGTCAGGGCTCCGGGAGTATCATATCGAGACTGCTCGGAAGCCATGATATCAAAAATGCTTCACACACTGCTTCCACTGCCTTTTTTCTCTCACTTGCAAGTGGTCTTGTCATATCCGTCCTTGGCTTCATTTTCATAGACGATATAGTGATGATCCTTGGCAGCACGCCGACTATAGCACCCTACGCAAAGACCTATATCCGATACATCCTCCTTGCGGCACCTTTTATGACCTCAAGCTTTACGCTCAACAACATCCTTCGTTATGAGGGCAGGGCACTCTTCGGCATGATAGGACTTCTTACCGGAGGCATACTCAATATAGCAGGTGATGCAGTTTTCATGTTCGGATTTGACATGGGCATAGCCGGCGCAGGTCTTTCTACGGCATTAAGCCAGACTGTCAGCTTTTCTATCCTGCTGTCCATGTTTATATGCGGCAGAACCCAGACTAAAATAACCCCTGCAGATATCAGGCTGCAGGCGGCACTTATAGGCAACATCCTCGCCACCGGGCTGCCGAGCCTGCTCCGTCAGGGTCTCGGAAGTCTCACCACCATTCTGCTCAATACCAGATCCGGTGCCTACGGCGACAGTGCCATAGCGGCAATGAGCATAGTAAACCGCATCATTTTCTTCGTCTTCTCCATAGCTTTGGGAATGGGTCAGGGCTTCCAGCCGGTCAGTGGATTTAATTACGGGGCAGGAAAATACAAAAGAGTACGTCGTGCCTTTTGGATGACCTTCATAATGGGTGAGATATTTATCATCCTCGCGAGCGGTATCGTGTGCATGTTTCCGGATCCGATCATAGCGAGATTCAGGGACGATCCCGAGGTGATCGCCGCAGGGCGCAGAGCTCTCATATTACAGTGCATGGCTCTGCCGGCTCTTCCCCTCTCCATGATCACGGAGATGCTCTTCCAGAGTACGGGTCAGCGTGTGGGAGCCGCGGTGCTGTCTTCGCTGAGAAGCGGCATATTTTTCATTCCAACCCTGCTGATACTGTCACACTACCGTGGGTTTTCAGGCATACAGGAGACTCAGGCCGTGGCCTTTGTTCTGTCCTTTATCGCATCTCTGTTCTTCCTGATCTGGTACATGAAACGCCTGCCGAAGGAATGAAGCATATACCGCAGATCACGATAAAAGCAGCCTGATCATATATCTGAGGGGGCGTTTCTTTTTTAACAGCCTTAGTAACCTGTCGTGGCAGTCATAGACTGTATCCCGATCCGGGCATGTCCTGCCGGGTGCCGCATAAAGCAGGGCTTCATAGACCGGTATAAAGCCGAGCATTTCATCACTGACACTGCCGCTTATCCTGCTCCTGTACTCGGACAAGGTCTCATCCCGAGATATGCCGGAGCCCATCAGCCTTAACGCGCTGAGACTGTCGGCAGCCATATATTTCAGCCTTTCGTTTTCGTCAAGCTGCCGGAGCCTTTGTTTTTGCATCATCCTGTTTATCACAAGGAAGATCACACAAAAGACTGCGATCATGATCAAAGGTATGACTGCCGCCTGCAGCGGTATACCTTTTATCTCATCCGCAGCAGCTGTTTCGTTCTCAGGCATACCCTCCCCCGACACGGTGAATACCGGTTTAGACGGTATATACGGTACGTTTCCCTCTGTCCCGCTGCCCGGCATATTCCATACGGTTTCCCTGAAAAATCCCGGGGTGGGTTCAAAGGCTATCCAGCCTTTACCCTCAAAATATACCTCCGGCCATGCATGAGCCATGTCGGTCGTGATGGTATATGTACCCCGTCCTGTCGTATCGAGACGGTATCCCTGTACATATCTGGCGGGTAGCCCCTCAGCTCTTGCCAGAAGAACAAATGCCGTAGCGTAGTAGCTGCAGTATCCCCCTCCGCTGCCCAAAAGAAAATGATCCAGATATTCCGCTGCGCTGTCCACATCATCCGGCATAGGTGCGGGTCTCAACGTATATTTCATCCTTCCGAGCTCCGCTTCGAGCCTTTTCAGCTTATCGTAAGGGTCCGCCGCCCCGTTATACACCTCATCCAGCTTTTCTCTTAAAGCCCCTGAAAGAGAGATGTCCTCGCTGTATCTGTCTTTTACAATATCGATATATTTCAGATACGTTTCATAAGATACCTGCTCACTTATTCCACTGCTTTTTACGGCACTGTACCACAGGTTCTCATCGAGTACGGCTTTCTTTTTCATAAATTCATAGAAATCCGGACTGTCGGCATTCGGCTGCAGATAGTATTCATTAAGACTTAAATGATAGGGATTGTGCCGCTTAAACACATATATATTGCCCTCTGCCGTGATACCGCTTCCGGATGTGCCCGCTCCCTGCGATATGAGCTTGGACGGCGCGAAGAGATACTTTGATTTGGTCTCTTCATACCGAATTGACAGCCATGACTGTCTGTAATAGTCCTTCAGCTGACCGTCATATGCCTTGACCGATCCTATGCTCTCCACCGCGTCAATTACACGCTCGGGCAGTCCGGGGGCATCTGTACGTTTCCATCCCTTTCCGTTAAAGGTATCCGATATAGTGCCTACGAGATAAACCGGCGCAGCTATGTCGGAATCCAGTGTGACGGACAGCACCTCCTCAGTATGTGGGCTGAGCCCGGTCAGGAGTCTCCCGTCATCTGTGAACCCTGTCACTCCGTCCGTGACCGGGTCAAGACCAAATCTGATCCTCTCGCCGACAGCCGCGATGCGGTTATATGCGTTTATAAACAGCTTCCAGTCATACGGTTCGGACGGGTAGCGTATAAGCGCAGCGATCAGGACTGTCAGTATGATAAACGGTACCGTGCAGATCAAATGCATCTTACGGTCTGTAAAGCCCTCCTTCTCCCAGTGAGACTGTATCTCATCAGCTGTTACGGTGATGATAATGAATACCGCAAAGAAAGCCCCGCCACTCCCGATATCAGGTGTGGATCTGACATAAAACGCGATGAGCAAAACGGCGACTGCGGCCGCTGCCATCCTTACCGCGGATATCCGCGCCATAAGGATCCCCGCGACGTAAGCACAAAAGGACAGCATCAATACCGCTGTAAGCCATGGAAAGCTTTCAAATGACAGCATATCCGCATCGTGCCGGTATACGATGTAAATGCCGGCTGCGCTTGCGACTGCTGTCCCGGCAGCCATGAGCCTGCCTTTCATCCTCATATGTGTAAGAAGTGTAAGTATGGTAACAGACAATACCGTCACAGCATAAACACAAAAAGACATACCGCCGGATACGGTGCAGGCACAGTAATAAGACACTGCCGTCAGTGCAAGCGATACCGTATAAATAAGATCATATATAAATCCTGTCATCGGCTCTCCTGTCTAAAGTATATCCGCCGGGTCTCCATCCGCAGGAACCGTAAATATCCCGGTATGAGCAAATACCTTAACCGGGGTCTCTGTCTCCGCGGAATTTTTTACCAGATATATGATCACATCCGTGTTGCTGTCATTCAGGCTTTTGGAAAACTCCAGTACGGTCTCATCCGCATCTGCCGTGACTATAAAAAGCGTTCGCTTTGAATATACGCTCCCCTGCTCCATAAGCTCTTTGTAGAGGACGGTTTTTTCCGATGGAGGATCAAAGGACAGCTCTGACATGACCCTGTACAGCGCATTAAACGTATCCGCCGAGTCCACCGCCTGCTCGTCAAGGCTTCCCTGACGGTAATATACGGATACGGGGATATTCTTGTTTTTCAGAAACAGGGACAGGGCGATCACTGTCTCAAGTATCCGGTTTTCTATCGGAAGATAGGTATTCCTGTCTTCGGCCGAACGGATATTATCTGCCACGATCCCTACTCCGTCTTTTTCCTCGCCGATGAGATTTCTCACCGAGAGTCTGCCCGTCCTTGCTGTCTGCTTCCAGCTCATCAGCCTGATATCGTCACCCGCGATGTAATCTCTTACGGTCACATCGGGATATTGCCTGTCCGTGCCGCCCTCTCTGTCGGATATCATGTCCATATCGAGACTTCGCAGGCTATTAAGCTCTATTATGTCGGGCAGTACGGTGACTCTCAGGGGCTCTCTGTTTCTGTAGGTTATCTTAAACAGACGGAGGTGATCCTGAAGCACTACCGATCGTATACCTACTTCATACTCTCCGCGGTATCTGCAGATCAGGCCGGTATCTTTTTTTATCTTTGTCCCGGGGAGCAGCTCGTATTCTATGTCATCACTGAGCCCCTCAATAGAGGAAAAATCCGAATAGAAATTTACTCTTACCCCGGAGAATGCAAAAAAGTCTTCATTTTGCAGGGTAAAATAAAACGGTATGACATGCCGGCTCACTATCTCCGGACATTCAAAATACTGATATATCTTAAATCTCGCGAGTACCAGCAATATATAGGCAAGAGAAATAACGGGTGTCAGAGTGAGTATCGTAAAGATGCCATAGCTGACGGCTCCGCCGTAAAAGCTTATCAATACAACAGATGCCACCCAAAGGGCAGCCCAGATGATCCGGTTTCTCCGCATATCTTATTCCACAGGTATCCTTGCCTTCAACACCAGACCCTTTATGATCGAATCGATGTTTTCCTTTTTTATCTTTGCCTGCGAAGTAAGAGACAGCCGGTGATGCAGCGTATTTACACTTATCGCCTTCACATCATCGGGTTTTACGAAATCCCTGCCATCAAGATATGCCCTCGCACGGGATGCCCTGGCAAGGAATATGGTAGCCCTGGGGCTCGCTCCCATCACAAAGCTCTCTTCTTTCCGCGTAAGCACAGATATCTCCTGAATGTATTCAAGGAGCTTGTCACTAAGATGAACCGTCTCTGCTTCTTTCTTCAGTCTTCTGATGTCATCTGTGCTGCATACGGCAGACATCCTGTCTGCGGTTTTGTTCTCCAAAGAATTCCGTGTGAGTGCAATCTCTGACTCCTTTTCGGGATATCCTATGGAGAGTCTCATCATGAAGCGGTCAAGCTGGGCTTCGGGAAGCGGGTATGTGCCGAGAAATTCAACGGGATTTTGAGTAGCTATTACCATAAACGGATCGTACAGCTTATATACCGTTCCGTCTACCGTCACCTGCCCTTCGGCCATTGCTTCGAGCAGACTCGACTGTGTCTTCGGAGATGTCCGGTTGATCTCATCCGCCAAAAGAAAGTGGTGCATTATGGCTCCGCTGCGATACTCAAACTCTCCCGACTTCGAGTTGTATACAGTGATACCCGTGATATCGGACGGCAGGGTGTCCGGTGTAAACTGAATACGTCCGAAATCAGCACCGACTGCCTCTGCGACAGTCCTGGCAAGGGTGGTCTTACCCACACCGGGTACATCTTCAAGGAGTACATGTCCACCCGACAGAAGGCATACAAGTACATCGTCCACTACGTCTGCCTTGCCTACAAAAACCTCATTGATCCGCTGTCGAAGTCTGTTAATCATATACTCCTCCCTCTGTCCGTCAAGCCTTTTCAGGTCTCAACCGTATGCGCTGCTGACGCAGCCTGCTCCGTTATATCTCAGCCAGCAGCCGGTCTCTTATACCGTCCATACGTTTATCCGAGATGCCGAAGTCCATTTCCTTATAGCTCCATGCCGCATGGCCTATGTCATACTTTTCAAAGACCTTATGTATCTCTTTGTACCATGCAAGGGTATCCTCGGGGCTTACCACATCTATCACCCCGTACTCACCGCAGTATAGTGCTGCTCCCTCTTTCTCGGCTTTTTCTATGGCACTGCCGAAAAGCCCGTCAAAGTAGGCCTCATCCGTGCCGCTCTCGGCAAAGGGTATACGTAGTGTCGGAAATTCATCATCTATCCAGTATGCACCCTGGTGGGTGAAGCGAATAGGCTCGTAGCAGTGAAAATTGTATATGACTTTGTCATCATAAGGGGATGCGAGATCCTTTACGGCTGTAACGGCATTGCCCTGATAGCTCCCTATGAGTATATAGCTGTCCTTAGCATATCCGCGTATGCGCTTCACGCACTCGTTCGATATCCTGTTCCATGCATCAATATCGGACTTTTCATTTACCTCATTAAGCAGTTCGAAATATACTCTGTCGGATCGATCCGCAAAGCGTGTCGCAAGTGTCTCCCATATCTTATAAAAGCTCTCCTGCAGCTTTTCATCACTAAAAAATCCGGATTCATTCTCACCTTTATCGAACGAATAACCCATGGTCTTATGCAGATCAAGCACTATCCTTAAGCCATACTTCTCTGCCCATCCCACGGCTCTGTCTATCCTTTTAAGACCGTCCTCCTTCATACTCCCGTCTTCATTTTGTATCACATTATAATCAACGGGGAGCCTCACATGATCCATTCCCCATGAGGCTATCTTTTCGATATCCTCCTCTTTTATAAAGTTGTCCAGCCTGTCCTTGCTGTAGTCACATTGTGACAGCCATCCTCCCAGATTAATACCTCTTTTAAGTGCTGTTTTCTTCATGGCTTTTCTTCCTTTCATGCGATAAGGGTTTTATCTTCTGTATTATTATACCCTACTGATCATTTAATAAAAACAGCTGATCAGGACTTCGGAAATAGTTCACCTCATTTATAAGTCGGTTTTCCTGCTATATTTCCTGTTCTTACACGAAAGTGGAGAAGGTAGGTGTGAATTTCATGAACTACCTAACCTCGAGGCATACTCATACAGCCGCTTTAACATCCCGTCTTCTGTCGAAAATCCGTTATAAGTGTTAAACCCAAGAAGATATACAGCCATTGCCATCGACAAATCACCTGATGAGATATCAGTATTCTTTGATATATTGACTAGTTCTTGGTATACGGTATCCACAGGAGCCTTTATGTTCTCACCCGTAGCTATCACCTGGTCAATTACCTCTGGAAGCACCATACATATCTGATAAAAGGCATCCGATTCTCCTGTCACAAGCTCATAAAACTTATCAATACTCACCCTGCGTATCCGTCTATGGGATACCTTGTTCTTATCCACAGTCGTTTCCCATTTAATATTTTGCGAACGCTTGGCAATAGCTTCGACCAAAAAGCATGCACAGTCATCATCCTTTAGAAGCTGATTTTGCATCTTGATATAAGTCTTGCCTGACGAAGCTGAATTCATTGTATTGTGCTTGTTCTTCATCTCTACATATATCGTATGAACCCTGTCGCCATCCAAGAGGTCAATGCCTTTGCCATTTTTGTAAATGACATCCCATCCGCCCTCTGTTCCGTTATCGGGCACGTGGCAATTTGCAATATACTGAAATATTCTCTGATGAAAATATCCGATACTGTTATTGACCGACTTATCCCTTTGTCGGAAAATCTCGTTACTTACAATTTCCTCCCAGGATGAGCGGTAGACAGACTTGTCAAATATCATTTTAATGGGGTCAATGATATTTGAATTGAATTTCTTAATATCTATGGGATCCAGATTCTGACCATATTCACCAATCGTGTTCTCAACGTGCTTTACGAAGTCATCCTTCTTTATAAAATCTATCGTCCATGCCATTTTCGTATTCCTCCAATGCCTTATGAATCTGGGTAGCAACTTCATACGCAAGATTTACAGGAACCGCATTTCCAACCTGCTTATACTGCGACATGGTACTGCCGCAGAATATCCAGTCATCAGGGAAGCTTTGGCATCTTGCGTTTTCTCTTATCGTGAAAGGTCTCGCCTCCAATGGGTGACAACGCTCTGTCTGCTTCTGGGAAGGGGATGTTAAGACCGCAAGCGACGGTTCATCAAGACTTAGTCGTCTTAAAATGCCTGTCCTTCCACCCTCCATTTCCCAGCAGCTTTTCATATAATCCTTTGCAAGTTTGGGGTCGATATCCCGCCAATACCCACCAGGAGGAACAAGCTCAAATAGTTTTCGTTTTTTCTCTCCATACGGAATATAAGGTGAATCAGGCACATCATTTAAGATATCCCTGAGCACCGGCTTGTACTCATGAGGTAACGGGAAGGAGAAGCTTAGTTTATTAACCAGATCATTTCGTATGCCTATTGTGATAAGCCGTTCTCTCTTCTGTGCTACCCCGTAGTCCCACGCATTCATAACCTGCTTTTGTATCGTATATCCTGCATCCTCAAAAACATTAAGCATGGTCTGATAGGTCTTTCCGCCATCGTGGGTAAGAAGACCTCTGACATTCTCAAACAAAAATATCTTTGGCTGAAGCTTCTGTAAGAAGATAGCATAGTGGTGAAAAAGCGTCCCTCTTGTATCCTCAAACCCCAAACGTTTGCCGGCATATGAGAACGCCTGACAAGGCGCACCCCCTGAGAGCAGGTCAAGCTCCCCCTTTTTTATGTGAAAGAATTCTTCTAAATCTAAACTGGATATGTTAGCTATGTCATCATGGATGATATTCCATTCAGGCCTGTTCTTTCGAAGTGTATCGCACGCATCTCCATCAAACTCAATCAGTCCGATAGTGTTAAAGCCCGCCTTTTCAACTCCGAGCGCAAGACCACCTGCTCCCGCAAAAAGCTCAATGGTTTTCGGGCTGTCTACTGAAACGGGAGTCGCTATTTCAGACTTATTTATAAGCTTTTCCATCATCTCCACAACATAGACGGGTGGAACGCGTCTGTCATGCTCCCAGTCCTGCAGCGTGCTTTTCGGGATGTTGAACTTTTCAGCAAAGCCCGACTGTGATAACCCCGACCCCTCTCTCAAAGACTTCACTCTCTCACATAATGTGTCCATATATGCCATCCTCCAATATGACTGGGATTATAAGGCAATGCCTTACTTAAGTCAATTATATGTACAGTTTAACACGCTCCTCCCGACTATACCCGGGGAGCTGCTCTGAATAGTTACCAAATTATTCTTAAAATGCAGATCAACGTCTCAAATACGCTGGCGTTTTATGATATAGTAATATGCAAAGCACTATCACATCATATACGCGATGTCTTTAAGAAAAGGAGAAAATGTATGGACTTCAAACCCGAAAAAAAGCTCGGCTTCGGTCTGATGAGGCTCCCGCTCACAGATCCGTCCGACCCTTCAAAGATCGATATCCCACAGCTGGAGCAGATGGTGGATGCATTTCTCGAAAGAGGCTTCACCTACTTTGATACAGCATGGATGTACCAGGAATTCGCCAGTGAGCCCGCTGCAGGGCAGGCTCTGGTCGAAAGACATCCCAGAGAGAGCTTTACCCTTGCCACAAAGCTTCATGCCGAGTTTATAAATACCCGTGAGGATCGGGACAGGATCTTTAATGAGCAGTTAAAAAAGACCGGAGCCGGATATTTTGATTATTATCTGATACACGGCATAGATGCCGTCATGCTGGAGAAGTATGAAGAGCTCGACTGCTTCGGATGGCTGCTGGATAAAAAAGCGCAGGGACTGGTAAAGCATGCCGGCTTTTCCTTTCATGATACCCCAGAGCTTTTAGACGATATACTCACAAAGCATCCCGAGATGGAGTTCGTGCAGCTGCAGATCAATTATCTCGACTGGACCAGCCAGTGGGTACAGGCGAAAGCCTGCTATGACATTGCGGTAAAGCATGACAAGCCGGTCATAGTAATGGAGCCTGTAAAGGGAGGCACCCTTGCGCAGATACCCGAAGAAGCTGAAAAGCTATTTGCCAAAGCCGATGCCGGAAGATCTGCAGCAAGCTGGGCCATAAGGTTTGCCGCAAGTCTGCCGAATGTAATGGTGGTGCTGTCAGGAATGAGCGATATGGAGCAGCTGGATGACAACACCTCCTATATGCAGGATTTTGTCCCGCTTACCGGGGAGGAAAATGATCTGTGCTTCAAAGTCGCAGACATCATCAATTCCAGGATAGCCGTGCCCTGTACCGGCTGCTCCTACTGCACCGAGGGATGTCCGATGCATATAGCCATACCTCAGTATTTCTCGCTGTACAACGAGGATATGCGCGAGGATCTGGAGCAAAAGGGCTGGACGATCAACTATTCAAACTACGATAACCTCCCGAAGAAATTCGGAAAGGCAAGTGAATGTATAGGCTGCGGACAGTGCGAGAGAGTATGTCCTCAGCATCTGCCCATCATAGAAAACCTGAAGAAGGTCGCAGCTCATTATGAGTGACACGGAATATAGCGGTCAGAAAGGAGATACTATGAAGCAATACACCTATAAGCCAAAGGGAGTATGTTCTACTCAGATAGACTATGAACTGGATGATGACGGAAAGATATATAATCTCAGATTTACCGGGGGCTGCAACGGCAATCTGAAGGCCATCGGCAGACTGCTAGAAGGCACAGACGCAAAACGGGCAGCCGACATACTCAGAGGAAACGAATGCAGAGGCCGGGGCACATCCTGTGCCGATCAGCTGGCATTGGCGATCGACGAGGCACTGCAGGCCTGAGAGTGTGCCTGCGGCTCCGGGATAAGCAAAACGGGCTGTCCGGCAGACAGCCCGTTGAGTCTGTTTATTTTTCTTTTATCTCCGGTCTTTACTTGAAATATCTGTTGAGCAGTCCGTAGAAGCCCTTGCCGTGTCTTGCCTCGTCACGTGCCATCTCGTGGATGGAATCATGCAAAGCGTCAAGATTGAGCTCCTTGCACTTCTTGGCAAGTGCGGTCTTGCCGTTTGTGGCACCGTTTTCAGCCTCTGCTCTTACCTCAAGGTTCTTCTTGGTAGACTCGGATACTACCTCACCAAGCATCTCCGCGTATCTTGATGCGTGATCTGCCTCCTCAAGAGCTGCCTGTCTGTAGAAAGCTCCGACCTCGGGATAGCCCTCTCTTATCGCCTGACGGCTCATGGCGAGATACATGCCTACCTCTGTGCACTCGCCCATAAACTCTGCCTTTAGCTGCTCCCTTATATCCTCCGGAGCATCCTTTGCTATACCTATCACATGCTCTGAATCCCAATGGATATCCGCATCCTGCTGCTTGAACTTATCTGCGGGAGCGTGACATACAGGGCACTCTGCCGGGGGATTATCGCCCTCTGAAACATATCCGCATACCTGACATACCCATTTCATAACCTATTTCTCCTTTCAAATAAATATTGTATACATACAGTCATTATTTTAACATATTATCCGGTCCCTTGCCTACTGTTGAACAATCATCTGTCTGAAGTGACCGCATAGCTGCTTGTGTAGGCACTCCTGAGTCTTTCTACGGTGTTGTATTTCTCACCGATACAAAATTCCTTTGACCATAGCATATAGTATGCCCACGGTACCTGAGACTCCTTCAGCATATCCGTATCCGGCAGGTAACCCACCTCCGCAAGTGCGGCGACCTTGTTGCGCGTGGTATTGCTGACAAGTTCTTCATATTCTTTCCTGTAATCCGTTGCTTTATATTCCGGCAGGTATATATCCACGGATATCACATCCACGTACTCATCCCCGGGATAGCCCTCCTTCAGTCTGCAGTTCCATACCCAGAGAAGATTGTCCAGATGATGTACCGTTGTGAAATGCTCAAACATCAGCTTATAGAGCTCCATGGCAACCTCAGATCCCTTTGCTCCCCACCAGAACCAGTCTCCGTCAGATTCATGAAAGGGTCTCCACAGTATCGGTATATCAGCCTCAAGGAAGGGCTGCAGCAGACCTGCTATGACATCCATATCATGGTAAAAGGCATCCCTTTCGGGTGTACCCTCTGTCAGTATTCTGGACGCATCAAACTCTGTATGCTCCGCATAGAAGCTCTTGTCCCTGCCGTACATCGGAGAGAACCAGTGAAAGGAAAACGTCAGTATACCGTCAGAGCTCTTCGCCCATTCAAGTGCCGCATCAAGGGTGCCCCTGTCATCATAGACTTCTTTCAGGCATTCATAGGTGGCATCATCATAATTAATATTGGGAGAATATCCCAGCAGCTCGAAGCCTCTGAGCTTTGGATATCTGCCGGTCTTTTCGTTTATATAGACTGCTTCCTCCATATATACGGTCTGGGTATGCTGTCCCGTGATGACTGCCCTGCCCGCCGTATCGCACAGATATACAAGCAGTTCTTTTGCTCCCTTTGTCGCATTTTTATTTACAGGTATCTGCATAGTTACTCCCCTTCAATAATCTGT
>JAGBNR010000006.1 GCA_017634315.1 Lachnospiraceae bacterium | reverse complement strand
TATATCTTCCCTCCCTGACTATGGCCTCGGGAAAAGTGGAAAAGTAATAGAAGGTGTCATTGTCTGTAAGCACATCGAATATATTTGCAGTGAAAACAGATGCTGATACGATAACAACCAGCAGCGATCCCGTAAAAAGCGGAAGCTCCTTTCTTATGTCAACCAAATTCCGTTTCCGGCATACTATGAGACAGCTCACAAATACCGCTGCCATAAGCACAGTCACTGACACACCGTTAAACGGTATCCCAAGACACAGCAGCAAATATCCTGCCACGGAAAAGACAGCCAGTCCCACAGGAAAGGCATACAGATACGCCCATATCCCTTTTAACCGGTCTGCCCTCACGACAACCAGCCCTGTGATAAAGAAGCATATCACTGTGATCACCTGTGCCGCGAAGTATCCACCTGACAGCTCGGAAACCATGCTAAATATCTCACTCATCTCTTACCCCGGATATATGTCCATTGTATACAGCACTAAGATCCAGCGTGTCTGTATCGATCTCATTCCCGTAAATATTCCTGAGCTGCTCATCATAAAATGCCCTGCTCATAAGAAACAGGTTTTCATTTGTGTCCCATACAGCCGCCAAAACAGGATCCTCTGCGATACGATCGGTACACACGTATATATTTAACGCGTCGGGTCTCTGGTAATAGTCATCGGTTGTATAATAATACGTATAGAAGAACTGGTTTGTAACTTCTTCATCGGTGTGATCCCCCAGGAACGCGTACCTCATCATCTCATGACCCCGTCCAAGATCAGTAAACTGTCCTGACACACTGTCCGGAAGCGGCTTTATTTCCAGCTCATACAGATCCGGAAGTGATCTGTCCACAGATATTTCATCCGCGTACTCACTAAAATACTTAGTGTAGTTGTTCTCACTGAAATAGCTGATCGAAAACGGATTGCCCTCATCATGCATATGTCCGTAAGAGCCGTACTCACTGTACGGCTTCACGTCTCTGGGCACCAGCACAGTCTTTCCTCTGACTATCTCCCTTATGAGCGCATCGGGTGCATAGCCCTCCTCGGTAAAGTCAGGGTGATACAGCAGCTGCTCCGCAGCAGTATAGTCCCTGAGCTTTATCTCTCTCTGAAACTCCCGGCTATAGCATAGAATATTAGCGGCAATAAGTATGATACCTATTAAAGAATAAAATCCTATTTTACTTTTCGAAGATATTTCCGGCATAATACAATACCCTCTTTTACTACCTTCCTGTCCATGATCATAACGACAGCTATCAAAATGATACCGCACAGGGTATCAGTCAATGTGTCATTCACAAACGATGCTTCCGTACAATAGGCTATGAGAAGTATCGTATACAAAGCCGTCTTACCGTACCTGTAGCCTATTTTTATGCATCTTTCCGAAAAAACGGTGCCCATGATGAAATATATGATATAAGATACTCCGGTAGTCACTGCGGCTCCCGTTCCGCCAAATACCGGTACCAGCAGCATATTTCCCGCAATATTTGCTGCAAGAGCCGCGATACTGGCAATATTCAGATATCGTCCGTTCTTAGTATACTTTATGCTCTGTACGGTTATCTCAAACATGATAGCATATATCGGCATCAGTGTCAGAAAAGGTATCACACTCTCGGCAGACCTGTATGATGCCCCCAGCAGCAGTACGATAAGCTTTCTGGCAAGTATAAGGAAGACCGCCCCGGTCACGCAAAGAAACACCACCGTATCATATGCTCTGCGGAAGAATACCTTGTTTTCCTCATCATTTCCGCTTTCAAACCTTTCCATGGCAACCGGAGACCAATAGGCTATAAAAGTATTCTTGAAGGTAATAAGCAATATCACTATCTTCATGCCCGCATCATATATCCCCAGCTCGTCAAAGTCCGTAAAGCTCCTGAGTGCTATCCTGTCGCATGAGGACAGAGCCCACTCCATGAGCAGCACGGTGATAAAGGGCACCCCATAGGACAGCAGCTCCCTGTAGGACGGTATAAATGCCTGTCCATCCGGTCTGTAGCTCCTGTGCCGCACCAGAAACCTTATGATAAGAAAAGCCGTCGTACAACCCCACGGTACCGCCAGCGCATAAAGTCCCACGCGGTAATCATTTCCCAGCATGAAAAACGCAGCGATTATAGTCAGGATCGACAGGATCTTCTCTATGATGTTGATATTCGAATACAGCACACCGTTCTGCTGCATCCTGACATCAAGGAAGAAAAACCTCTCCAGCACGGAAATAAAGGTATATATCACGACGAGTGCCACCACATCTCTTCCGGTAGCCCCAAACAGGAAATCATTGGCAGATTCCGATATCATTATGTAAACCAAAGAAAGAACAGTAACGATGCAAAGAGCCGGCAGCAGGCATCTCTTAAGCAGTACGACGCGGTCTATGTCTTTTTCGTAATAATAGCGGATATATGCCTGATCCAGCCCCAGCACGGCAAAGATATATATAACAGTAACCGCAGTCTCAAACATGCCCGTCTTGCCGTATTCATCGGTAGCGAGTATGCGTGTAAGCAGCGGTGTCTGGATGAAGCCCAGCAGCAGTACCACAAAATTACCGTAAAAATATGTAAGAAACCCCTTGATCGGGGATGCCCCCTTATCCTGTGAGTCCATCGTAGAGCTCTATATGCCTTTCTATATATTTCTCCTCTGTATATCTGTCAAGATACCTGCGGTAGAAATACTCTCTCTGCTCTTCAAGCTTTTCCGGATCCTCCATAAGTGACCTGATACGATCTACGCCCTTATTTATGTCAACCTTTGTATACAGATTATCCTCCAGCCCCAATACCTCGGGAAGCCCTCCTACAGCCGTGGATACCACCGCACATTTCCTGCTCATGGCCTCTACCGCAGCCTTACCGAACGACTCAAACTGACTTGTCATCAGAAAAATATCCACTCCGTAATAATAATCGGCCATCTCAGCCTGGGTAAGCTCCTGTCTGAGTATCACATTTTCCTCTCCTATACTATGCTTCAGTCTGGAGTATATTTCTTTAACCTGTTCATCATCGCCCTTTTCAAAGGTAGAGAGCACTATATCCACCTTAAAATCCGCTCCCGTGGCAGCCAGAGCATCGATAAGCTCACACGCAAACGGCCAGTCCTTCTCGATGCATATCCTTCCTGCAAGACCTATCACCGGCTTATCATGTCTGATACGCTTGTCCGGATCATAGCTGCCGAAATACCTTGACGATATCGTGTTGTATATCACACTGATCGGTCTGACGGCAGATCCCTCAGTCCAAAGTCCTTTATTATATTCTGTGGTAGTCACAAGCATACGGGCATCCTTAAGCACCGGGTCCATAAAAAGCCTGCTCCGCTTCCTGTAGCCGAAAAGCAGCCCTCTGTCAGTGTATATATAGGGGATCTGTTTGAATTTACGTCTTATGAAGCCGTATGTGATAAGGGACTCTGACATTTCTATATGTATAAGGTCGGGGCTTTCCATCCTTATATATTTCTCAAAAGCCCTTATCCGCTTAAAGAGATTAAAGACCCTGCCATCACCCATATCATACTCAAGTATCCTGAAGCTGTAATCTGCCGCACTGTGTGTCAGCAGCTTAGGACATATGACCACAGGCTGATATCCCGCCTCCTTGCGTGCTATGAGACCTTCGCACACGGATAGCGTGGACATCTGCGCCCCTCCGGGCAGGTCTATCGGATATTCCAAAAGATAGACTATCTTCTTCATCCCTTATACCGGTTTTCATAGATGAGCGGTGCCCTGCTAAGAGGGCCGGCATCAAAGAAAAAGCTCTCACCCCGTATCAGATGCTCTGATACAGTAAGCACTCTTTCAGCAGCCTCCGCCGGATTCCACTGTGTGTTCATAAGCTCATAAGCTCTTTTTCCCATAAGACGGGCTCCGGCTGTATCCTTAAGATACAGCTCCAGCTTATCTGCAAGGCTCCTCCAGTCACCGGAGCGGTATGCGTATCCTGTTTCACCGTCTTTTATAAGGAACGGAGTAGCTCCGGCAGCGGATGTGGCTATAGTGGCACAGCCTGCCGACAGTCCCTCATATATCACGGCACCCCACCCCTCCAGCTTGTTGGAGGTACATACATATATATCCGCCTTTTCCATCTCGGCTCTTGTATCCTCGGGAGACATGTAGCCCATGAAAGCAGTCCTGTCCTCCATCCCGCACTCCTTTACCATCTCCCTGATGTGCTTTTCTTCTTCTCCGTCACCCACAAACTCCAGCTCGAAATCATATCCCTTATCCTTCATGGCTGATGCGGCACGTACAAGCAGATCCGCTCTCTTCAGCTTAAGGAAACGCCCGCACCATAGTATCCTGACGCGATCACTTTGCATCTTGAGTGCTGACAGTTCCTCATAGGTTTTTGACTCCGGAAACGGAAAATAGCCGAATTTATAGCATTTATCACGGTATGATCCCAAAAGAAACTCAAAATCCGACGCAACATATGCTCCCGCGCACAGGCAGTAAAGATATCTGTTGCCCCGTCTCGATATGTGATTGATATAAAACTTCTTCGCCAGATAGGGTACGAATATCTTCCATCTGCCCTCCTTGAGAGGTCTCTCCGAGAGTCTGAATGTAAGCTTGTCGGCATCCAGCCGATTTTTTACGTATTTCTCGGGAGCCGTACCCATGATGACCACATCAGCCTCTTCCGAAAGCCTTAGTGCAAGCCTGTCATTATCTGCACTCAGATGGCACTTCAGCACATAAGGGGGGATATCCTCCTTACCCCACCCCATCTTAGAGCGAAACTCCTCCATAGGCTCGGTTTCCACAAATCTGAAGCCATCTCCGAGCTTTTTGTACATCTCATCACAGAAGGCCTTTTGATGATGGTTGAAATAGTTGGATATCAGTACCAGTGTCTTAACCAAAATTCGCCCCCAGAAACTTCACAAGCTCAAATCCCACGCATTCAAAGATATACAGCCTGCTGTAACCGTTGATCCTGTATACCATATATCGTCTTTTTATCCTTTCGGGTATCTGCCTCACCGGTATCCTGCTGGATACTCCGCCTATATTAAAGTCCGCAAGCACCTCATTTATCACGACTATCCTCGCATCGGTCTTTTTCACCGCAAAGTAAAGATCCATATCATCGGAGATATTTAAGCATCTGAACCGGAACCTGTCATATATCTTTCGCTTTACAAACTGCGTAGGGTGGTTCCAGTCTCTGGAGGTAGTGTATTTCCTGTATCTTGCCTTTTTGATAAAGCTCTTTCCCGAGGGAAGCACCACCTTCAGATCCCCGAAGCACAGATCGAAGCCGGTCTCCCTGTATTTATTAACCACTGCACTGATACACCCCGGCTCATAGCTGTCATCGGCATTTATCATCCCGATCAGCTCCCCCGTAGTCAGGTCTATGCCCCGGTTCATGGCATAATATATCCCCTTGTCGGGCTCACTGAATACCTTGAAATCTATCCCCCGTTCCTCAAACCTGCTTCGGTACGACTCGGCTATCTTCAGGGTTCTGTCCGTGGATACCCCGTCCTTTACAATGTACTCTATAGGTCCTTCATAGGTCTGTGCCAGCATGGACTCAAACGTATCCGCTATGGTCCTCTCCGCATTCATACAGATGGTAATGACGGACACCTTTATATCATCCCTCCGCTCACCTGCCATCAAATGCCTCCGTAGACTCATCCGCTGTAAAGAGCACCGTTATCGTCTGCAGGAGTATGCGTATATCCCCGGCGATACTGAAATTCTCGATATACATCAGATCCAGCATAAGCTTATCCCGGCTTGTGGTATTGTACTTTCCCATTACCTGTGCATATCCGGTAAGACCGGCCTTCATTCTCAGTCTGTATCTGAACTCCGGAAGATCAGCCGTATATTCCTCCACGTTCTTAAGCATCTCCGGTCTCGGTCCCACGAGGCTCATATCACCCTTTAAAATATTTATCAGCTGCGGCAGCTCATCTATCCTGTACTTTCTGAGCCATTTTCCTGCGGATGTGATCCTGTCATCATCCTTTGTAGCCGAAAAGTCCTCTCCGTCATGCTCCTTCATGGTTCTGAATTTTATTATCTTAAATATCCTGCCCCCTACAGTGGCTCTCTCCTGTCTGAAAAAGACCCTGCCTCCATCCTCTTTTCTTATGGCTATCGCCGCTATGAGAAAGAGCGGCGACGCAAGGATGAGCCCCACAAAGGATATGACGATGTCCCCGAGTCTTTTTATGACTCTCTGCTCAAAAGTCATATGCCTTGCCTCTGTATGATAAAAGGGAAGATCGGAAAAAAAGACCTCTTTACCCGAGTGAAGGAGTATGTCCGTAATGTTTGGATTTATGTAAACCGACCTCCTGAGGCCGTAGCAAAGTCCCGTAAGCTCATCGAGACGCTCCTTTGAAACATCGTAAAAGAAGACACTGTCGGCATTTTTTATTTTATCCGCTATTTTGTTGTCATTTTGCACGACTGTGTCGTATATTTCATATCTCATACGAAATATTGATACCGCTTCTCTCACTTTTTCCGCCTCAGAAGCCTCTCCAACGACGATAAGAGCCTTTTCGGCAGGGTTTACATAAAAATAGAAGGCATTTCCGAGTCTTGTGAAGGCGGCTATCACGACTGTCTGTATCAGCATGGAGAGCAGCAGAAAGCCGAATGATGTAAAGACCACTCTCTTACCGTTTGCATCGTTTGTATTCATTATTATGAGCACAAGATATGTGATGATATCATCCAGTATGATCGCAAGCGACAGAGAGATGGCTATCGGTCTGGACTTCCTTACTCCCACATCAAATCCCCCGTAGGCTCTTACCAGCAGGAAGCCCATGACCGTAAAGGTAAATGCCATTATTATAGATGTACGCGAGATATCAAGTATCTGCCAGTTCTCTATCCCAAGCAGCAGAAAAAGGGACAGCATACAGATACCGTACATCGCAAGAGCCATAAGTGCCATTATTGAGTTCTTAAATCTTTTGATAAAGCTCATAATACTCTCTGAATTTATCTTTCTTATCAAATCTCCGTGCCTGTGTACGGCAGGCCTTGCTTACCTCCGGCTTTTTATGCCCAAAATACTCTATGGATGATATGACTGCCTGTATATCGTTTTTTTCGGTCACAAGTCCGATCCGCACACCATCATCCTCAGCTTTATCCACTGTTTCGGGACTTCCTCCCGCTCTGTATGTGACTACCGGAGTACCGCAGGCAAGAGCCTCTATATTCGCGGTGGGAAGAGTGTCTTCATATGTCAGGTTTACATAAATATCCGCTGCCGAATACCATTCCGCAAGGCTTTGCACACTGTCCGTGTGACCTTTTTTAATTATATGAGGCGGAAGAAGGTTCATCTGTCCTTTTTTAAGCCCTATCATGGCAAAGACATATTTCTCCGGATCAAGTCTCATGGCAAGCTTTGCCATATCAAACATGCCCTTTCTCTCCCTCCACGGATTTGCCACTCCGAGTATGAGTACCCTGTCTCCTATACCGTAGCTGTCTCTGATATCCGAGTCAGTATGCCTAAAAGCGTCCAGATCTATGCCGGTATTTATCACCTCCACAGGATATGCCGAAAGCATTGACATCCCCACCTGTGACCTGAGCCACACGGACGGAGTCACTATGTGCAGATCCGGTATTCCCGTAAAGCATTCTCTTTTTTTCCGGAGGTTTGATGATGAATTATCACAGATATACGATGCAGGATATTCCCTGCTCTCGGGACAGCTGCCGCAGCTTGCGTCCTTCCACTTTTCACAGCTCCTGTACTCATAATGCACGCAGTGACCTGTAAAGCTCCAGCAGTCATGCAGAGTCCATACGACCGGACATCCATAGCCCTTAAGCCATTCAAAAAGCATCGGATAGTTCAGATAATAACCATGGACGTTATGGAGCTGTATTATGTCCGGCTTGTATTCTTCAAGCCTTTTGATAAGCTCCTTTGTCGCGCCTCTGCTGTAGAGCCCGTGCCGGTCCGTGATACGGCTCAGGACTCCGTGCGCGTACATATCAAGGTCGGAGCCTATCCTGTAGCTGTCATAGCCGGGTACAGCATCCCCCCTGCCTCTGCAAAGCAGTACCTCATCTCCGTGGCTCAGCAGCTCATCAGCGGTACCGCAGGCTATGCGGCCTACACTCCCGGTACCTATGACAGTATTTATTATGGCTGCCTTCACTTATCCTCTCCCAGTATGATCCTTATCACACGCTGCTGCCCCTTCTCAAACTTCCTTGAAAGCTGCAGATCACGCATCTCGGATCTCACATGTGGCATATCGGCGAGCCACATTATAGTCTTTATGATAGTGAGAGTGTCCACCTTCTCTCCGAGTCCCAGATTGATAAAGCCGTTGCCCATTCCGGCAAATACATGCTCGGCTTCTCTTTCATTCTGTGCGAGGACGATGGCCGGTACTCCCATGGATGCGAGCTCGAATACGGTCCGTCCCTGGCTGGTGATACACATGTCGGCCTTTTTCATATAGCCCGATACCCTTTTGGCATCATGATGGACGTATATATTCATGGCAGGCATGCTTATGATCTCTTCCTTATGTGCATAAGCAAAGCCCGTGATAAAGTGAAACTCCACACCCGGCATCTTGGGGTGCAGCACCTGGCATATATCGTAGAGCTTGCCGGTGAGGTTCGCAGGATCCACTCCTCCGAACATTATCATGATATTCCTGCACTCGGATGAAAAATCCTTGGGTCTCTCGGTAAGAAACTCATCACGTATGAAGTAATAATCAGATCCCTCATACACATGGCTCGGCTTATTGGGTCTGTTCTCATAGAGGGCATTGACCACGGCATCCGCAAACCACGCTCCGGGACCCATATCCTCAAAGTTGACTATACGCCTCGTATACTTCCGCTCGAGCTTTATCAGAGCCTCCTCGGTATCAAGCACATCATTTACCACAATGTCAGGCATATAGTTCTTAAGTACCTTCTCATATTCCTCATCGTTTCCGATGATCTCATAAGGAAAATACGACTCGTCAAGCTTTGCCCTTCCTATGGTGCTCTCTTTATCGGTAACGAAAAGTATGTCATTACCTATCAGCTTGTAGGCTATCGACAGGCATCTGTATATATGTCCCATGCCCAGCGCGGGCTTGCCCACACATCGCATCAGTATCCTCTTGCGCTTTAATATGGACTCAGCTGCTATCCAGTCCTCCTCCGAGTCTATATCCACCGCCTCCTTGGGATCAGTCTCAAATACCGTGATATTATCGCCTATCCTCGTATTCTCGGTGACACAGCCCCGTCTCGTGATAACGAAAGCTCCCGACTCTAAATAGTTACTCGGCAGCTCCTGGGAGTTAAGCCTTTTCTCATAGTTCTTTACTATCCTGCCATCGCGTTCCGTCCATGACAGATGCGGACGGTTCACACATGAGATCATGGTGTCCAGATCCGAATCAATAAACCTTTTGACCGCATGCATAAGAGTGGATGCCCTGAGTGTGGGAGATGTCGCCTGCATCGTGATCACGATATCGTATGTATCACCCTTTTCTCTCTCCATCTTCATCAGTGCATCAAACACTACGGGATCAAGCGTGATATTGTCAGCGGATAGTCTCTCGTCTCTCCATATTATGTCAACCTTACTTCCCTCCGCAATACCCGCCAGCTCCTCATCATCCGTCGATACGCATATATCCACGTTATAATCCCTTGCCAGACGCTTGGCATTCTCTATGGAATACAATATGAGCGGCTTGCCGTTCATTATCCTGACATTCTTCCTCGGTATTCTCTTTGAACCGCCTCTTGCGGGTATAACTATTAGTATCTTCATTGTGACCGCTGTCCTTATCTGAAAATATGTTTTTTCGGGAATGGCTCCGCTGCGGACTTTCTGAGACAAACTCGCGCTTTTGCCCCCGATAACATGAGATTAGTATACCATAATCGCAGGCAGGTGCATAATATACCGCAAAAACTATAGTTTCCTGTGGCTTCGCCTCAGGAAATCCGTCTGCCTGACCTCAGCATCTGCATGAAGCTCTGTATATCGCGCCTCCATATCCACGCAAGAACAATTACAACACCCGCAGCAAGGGCATATCTGGGAACGATGGTCCCGTACAGCGCACAAAGTCCTATACCCGCTGCCATGGTAATGATAAGGATGATGAAATAGTATCCGTCATTGTAGATCCTTTTCCTGAGCAGATACGTGGTTGCCATATAGTGCAGGATCATAAGAATGAAATATCCCGCAAGAGTCGTATATGCCGCCGCTATATATCCGTATCTCATTATGAATATATAGTTGAGGACTATGTTTATCCCTGCCGCTATACAGGAATTCAAAGCTATAAGTGCGGTTTTCTTATAAAAAAGCTCGGCATTTACATAGTTGGTGTAGAAATACTGACAGAGTGTGCCGAGAGCCACCGGTGCCACCACCCACATAGACTCCCAGTAGGGCTTCGCATAAAGCAGCTTCACAAATTCCGGTGATACGGCGATAAAGCATACTGTCATAAAGCATCCGGCCTCCATCAGTATCTTATTGTCCCGCCTTATCGCATCGATATCACCCGCATCCAGTCTTTCGTTGAATAAGGGCACCCATGCATTCCCTATCGCATTGACCACAAACATAAGCAGCGTGCCTATGGTATATCCTGAGGTATAGAGACCCACCGCGGAATAATCGCACATATTCGAGATCATGGAGACATCTATCCTTGCAAGAAGTATCATCGCCAGACCGTGCGGTATCATCGGGATACCGATGCGCAGTGCATACTTCCATGCATTTATGTCAGCCATTCTCCGTCCGTTCCTGAGCAGGACCATATAGCACACAAATGCCATGAGGGCTGACGGTATCACGGTCCCCAGTATCTTGGCAAATCCTTTGTCCTCCGGCATCAGGAGTATCAGTAGCACTGAAAGCACCACCGTGGCCACAGTGATAAATATCGAGATCGCTATATTTTCTTTATATCTGTACTCAAATCTGAGCTTGTACTGCATATAGTCGATCGAGGGATACAGACACATGTACGCAAAGAGTATCAGGACTATCAGCCTGTTGTAGCCGAGCATACCATCCCTTGGCATGCATATTGCCACCCCGATGAAAAGTGCCAGTCCAAAGAGACTCGACAATCCCTGAATGGCAGACATATACCCATCAAAGGATCTGCCCTTATAGTCGAGTCTGGCTCTTCCAACACTGTATATAAGGCACAGCCCGGTAATAACGTAGAATATGGATACGTAGTTGTTGAAGTTATTCGCAAAACCCGTCTCCGAGGTAGTCAGGAGACGGGTGTATAAAGGGGCGGTGATTATGCCTACCGCCCGTATGAGTACATTTGATATGACGTACCAGATGCCGGATCGTACCGCTTTGTTTGAATTATCCTCAGCCATCGTCCTCTCCACCCGGATAGTCTCTCAGCATACCGGGCTTTAGTATGGTATCCTCGGCTATGTCACAGGCAGCCGTCCTGCCCATCACCATCCCGATCTCCGTAGGTGAGATACCCGTACCGGGACGTTTGAAGGTAAGCTTGTCCCTGGTGACAAGCTCTCCCTCGGCTATATCCTTTGCCGCGACTATTGAGCGTCTGGCATTGAGCCTTGCTCCCGCCTCGCTGTCGAGTGCAGTAAGCTCTCCGCTGCCCCTCAGCATATCCATACGCTCTATGGACTCAAGTATCCTCTTTGCATCAGCGGGATCCATGGCATGATAGTGGTCATTTCCCTTAAGCGTCTTATCCAGAGTGAAATGCTTCTCTATGACCTGTGCGCCCATGTTATAGGCTACCTTTGCGACATCACACTCCTCTGTAGGCTTGGTATGATCGGAATACCCTATATAGCAGTCCGGAAACTGCTGCTTAAGCGAACGTATCTTGAGCAGATTGGCATGCTCGAGCGGTGTGGGATACTCCAGTACGCAGTGCAGCAGCACCAGCTCCCTGTCATTTACGGAGCGTATGGTATCCACGGCTCTCTCTATCTCGTCAAGCTCGGATGCGCCTATGGAAAGTATCACCGGCTTTCCCTTTTTCGCCTGATACTCTATAAACGGGATATTGGAAAGATCGGATGACGATACCTTGTATACGTTCATCAGCTCGCAGAGATAATCCGCGCTCTCATAGTCAAATGCTGTTGAAAGAAACTCTATGCCGAGTCCATCGGCGTATTCCTTCAGCTCCCTGTACTCCTTTTCCCCAAAGGAATCAAACTTCCTGAAAAGCTCATACTGCGAGCCCGTAGGCTCCTCCGATCTGTCCCAGTAGGACGGAGAGTCCTTGGCTGCGAGCGTCTCGGCCTTATAGGTCTGAAACTTTACCGCATGTATGCCGGCTCCGTATGCTTCCTTTATCATAAGCTTCGCCGCTTCCATGTTGGATATCCCCATCTTATCGGCGATATCATAATAATTCACGCCTATTTCGGCAATGAGTACAAATCTGCCCTCCCTGAGTCGGCTTATGATCGTGCTTTCCATCTCCTGTAATTCTCCATTCCTTTCTCATAGAAATCCAGTAATACCGTCAGTTCCCTGTCAAACTCCTCCGATTCCTCATGTCTTCCGGCGAATATCTCCTCTGCCTCATCCATGAGATAAAAAATCTTCACCTCGTTACCCGCCTGCTTTACCGCATGGATATAGGCAGCCGCGGAATGTATATTATCCGTCTCTCCGAAAGCCCTTATCGCCTCCGGCAGATCCTCAAAGGAACGTATGCGTGTGATACCGTCTATCAGGCTAAAAGGGACATCTCCAAAGACTATACTCCGTTTCCCCATAAGAGCTGCCTCATACGCTGCGGTACCCGTTATCGTCACCACCCCCTGTGCCTTGGTTATCCACGGCTTGGGATCCTTGTAATAATTGAGCTGCACCACTCTGACATTGGGAAGCTCCGCCGCCTTTTTGTAAAACGACAGATCCCTCTCGCCGAGCATGGCCTGATGCTCCTTGACATAGAGCTTCCAGCCCACAGGCAGAGACTTGGATACCTGCTCGATCAGATTCAGCTCATCCACATAGTAGGATGCCTTCACGAATACCGATGACTCGGGTATCAGGTGCAGCGGCATATATACATATTTCTCGCCCTCTATGGGATTCTCGAAGTACCTGTTGGGCACCAGCAGCTTCCTCTTGTATCTTTCCACATCAAAGTAATACTTGAGGTAGGGAGCGGTCATCGCATACAGCATCCCCGACTGCTTCTTCCTTTTGCCGTTGCCCGCGGTATGATCCTGATTCCAGAAGTAATTCCACTTTCCGAGCAGTATCTTCATAGACTTTATCAGTGGAGTCCGCTCGTACTGGCTTGTGACAGAGCCGTCAAACTCCTTGTTCATGATGGAGCTCTTTGCCCTGAAGTCCCTGATATAATCATACTCCTCACGCATATCCTCCTCAGTCAGCTCCAGAGCGTCCTCATACAGCTGTCTGAAATACGGATCTATACCGAAGGAATTCTGAAAGCTGGGATACTTGTAAAATCCGTATTTACTGTACTCTATGGTCTCGCAGGGTATACCCATCTTATATGCGACTTCGGCAAGTACCGTCCTCTGCAGCTCGGCATTGTCGGTATCAAGTATGATATCCGGTCTGTATTCCTCAAGTATGCTTATGATCTTTTTGTAGTTAAGCTCCAGCCAGTATTTGTTCTCGGCATCGGAGGTAAACGGCCAGTACTTTCTGTAATGGTAATGCCTGGTGTTCTCCTGACTCGCCATCAGCTGCAACCCGAGCCCCTTGAAATGCGTATATTCCCTTTCAAGCATATCAAGATAGACCGGATCAAAAGGCTCTGCCGTCCTCTTAAAGCCCTCTACAAACTCATCACAGATATCCGCCACGTCATAGAGCTTCACATCCGGCAGCTTCTCGCGCCATTCGTATATCGTATGCTCATTATAATAACACTTGTTGTAAGTGCACTCAGCAGACATTATATAAAATGCTGCAACCTCATTAGTATCCTTAAGGTCACGAGCCAGAAACCAAAGCGGCTTGGAGTAGGTCTCCCTGCACACAAAAAGAATCCTTTTTCCGTAGAGATTCGGGTATTCCTTTTTATAGTCACGCTGTATCAATACTTACTCCCAGTCCAATCCCCTGTCCCTGGGGATAATACGTCTTAATGTATAAAGGTCGCTGCCATTCAGATCGCCGGCGTGCTTATCCAGCTCCTTCCAATCATCCCACACCGCGCTTATCAGACGTCCGGTCACTCCTGCTGCCTTTTCCGATGCAAGATACGCGACCAGACCGGCTGCATTCTCCATGGATGCTCCCCCGTTCTCCTTCTGCCTGAGTGATCTCCGGTATTCATCGCCCGCATTCTCACCTGCATTCAGTATGTCCTCAAGCATCCTTGTGTTCATAGCCCCCGGAGCTATGGCATTTATCCTTATACCGTAGTCCTCATTCTCCTTTGCAAGCGTCTCGGTCGCACGCACCACACCGGTCTTGGCTACGGCATATCCCGTAAAATAAGGACGCGCTCCGGTGGCTCCTCCGCCGGATATGTTTATTATACTCCTATCCCGTACCGGAGTGCCATCGGCATGCATGGACTTAAACATACCGATCGCGCATTTCATGCTGTACATGGTTCCCAGCAGATTGACATTTATGACGTTCAGGATCTCCTGCCATTCATTATCCTCAAAGCTTCCGATCGGTCCCTGTATCCCTGCATTATTGACTACTGTGTCAAAATCTCCCGAAAACTCCTCAAATATATATTTGTAAAGCTCGTCCAGATCCTTAGTGACTGATACATCCGCCTTTTTATACAGAATCCTCTGCTCCTTATCCTGCCTTTCATGCCCCAGGCTCACTGCCGCCTCTTTAATGGCATCGGCATTTCTTGAGCAGATACAGATATCAGCACCCTGTCTCAAAAACTCCGCTGCTATCTCATATCCCAGACCTCTGTCACCGCCGGTTATCAGTGCCTTTTTTCCTTTAAGCATGCCGCTTCCCATATATCTTCTCCACTATCCTGAGTGCCTCATACGCGTCCTCGACTCCGCCCTCCTTAAGTTCCCCGCCGCTCTCGATAGCTTTTACAGTCTCCTTGAACTCGATCTCCCATGATCTGTCTCCTCTTGGATACTCATAGATCACGGTATCCGGAGGTCCCATCTCCGGCAGCATCTGGTAGTGATACAGCTTTTCCACGCCATAGCTCCCGCCCAGCCCTTCGACCGCGAGCTTGGCATTTTTGCAGTATATCTCTAGCGAAAACATATTCTTCCATTCGGTACAGCTCACCTGAAGCCATGCTGCCCTGCCGTCTTTTTTTCTAAGTCCTATAAATCCGTTGTCATCCACGGGCATATCCCAGAAATAGGTATCCGCAAATCCCATCACCTCATCAAAATCACCCATATACCATCTGGAAAGGTCTATGAGATGCACCCCCTGATCTATGGTCTCTCCCCCGCCGGAAAGAGAAGCATCCGAGCGCCATTCCCTGTCATATCCTATCCTGCCTCCGTGACCGTATCTGCCTCTTATAAACATCACCTCACCGGCTGTCCCGCTGTCTATGATCTCCTTTGCCTTCTGCATGGCCGGATGATATCTGTGGTTAAAGCCTACCTTGACCACGACTTTATTCCTTTTTGCCTCCTCCATAATGGGAATAAGCTCATCAGAGCTGATGGCTCCCGGCTTCTCTACTATTACATGCTTACCGTTCTGTACCGCATAAAGGGTAATGGGAGCCAGCTGATAGTTTAATGTGGATACTATCACAAGCTCCACCTTGCTGTCCCCGATAAGCTCCTTGTAGTCATCTGTACATACCGGCACCTTTTTATCTTCCGCAAGCCTTTGCGCTCTTTTCATGTCAATATCGCAGACAGCATACAGGGTATGCTCCCCCGATATCGCATTCGCCCGTTTATTACCTATGAGTCCGCATCCGATTATCCCTATATTCATGATCTCTCCTATTGAAACCTTCTGTCAGTCTCCATCTGTCTGATATGCCTTTTAGTGATAAAAGCAAGAAAATACGGCGCATATAGTGCCAAAAGCCTCTTTATACGTAAGGACATTCCGACCTCGGCATTTCCCCTGATCCTCTTTCCGATACTCCTGACATAGTCCATATGCATACGGTAGTTGCTCTTCATCCTGTCAGTATCTGTGTCCTGCCCCTTAAAATACAGCAGGTAGTTCTGTATGCAGGTCAGGTGATCATAGAGTAAAAACGCGTCGGCCAGATCCCTGAGCCTCGGGGCGATACTACAGGCAAAATCACAAAACTCGGTATCTGCCTCAGTATCGTATTCAGCCATATCCTTTACTCTCGACAGACTATCCCCCCTCATTCTGTAGTGATACAACGGTGTGGTGTCATATACTATACGCCCTGCTCTCGCTATAGCCTTATCTATGACATATCTGTCCTCGAGATATCTGTCATCCGGAAATCTCAGCCCCTCGAATATTTCCGCCTTAAACAGCTTGTCCCAGCAATGGAAGAAAAAGCCTGTATTCCTCAAGATCATCTCAAAGGCATCTCCGGAGTCCATGACCCTGATCGGAGCCTGCTTATCAGCCTCCGAATAATCCTTATATTCGCTGTATTTACCGCAGACTGAAATACCTGCATCGTATGACCTGAGGTTTGTGTACAGTCTCTCGATCATATCCGGCTCGACCCAGTCATCACCGTCTATAAAGCCTATATAGTCTCCTGATGCCGCATCCAGTCCCTTATTTCTGGCATCGCCGGTACCCCTTGCAGGAGTCACGACAATCTTTATCCTGGGATCTTCTTCTGCATATTTTCTGCATACAGACAGATCCCCTGATGCTTTTGTATCTTCCCCTCCGCCATCCGATGCCGGCTTTTCGCTTACCACGAGTATGATCTCAAGATTAGGATAAGTCTGTCCCAGCATACTCTCTATGGCTTTAGGCAGGTATTTTTCTACCTTGTAGATTATGGATATTATCGAAATCTTAGGCACATCATCTGTCATCTGCATCTATTTTTCCCTCCGCCGCCCTTCTGACAGCCTCAAGATAAGCATAACCTTCAGCCGCATCAGGCTCAAGCATAGCTCCCTCCCCCCATTCATTCCACGCATTTATGAAAATAAAGCGGTCATCGTCCAGTTTTTTATAGAGTTTACATAATATGCTTTCAAACTTCTCCGGTGTCGTCCCGGTATATACCAGTCCCTTGTATCCGCGTCTGGGAGTGTTGTCCCATCTCGCAATGATCCCCGGATACTCATTTGCCGCATAATCGCGTCTGAGGATCGCATCATATATCCAGTCCACCGGTATGCGTCTTTCAAGCATTTCACCGTGAAGCAGCACATTTATCGCATGCCTTAAAGCAGTAGTGACATTATAGCCTGACTTTTCAAGCCGCGTCAGACCATGCTTTAGCGAATAGCCCGGTTCAAAGCAGTAATACGCATCACATATCCCTCTGTCATCTATCTCGCCCGCTGTCCTTCCCCCAACGAGAAATATACCCGGAAATCCTGCCTCCCTCGCAAGGGCCTCAAAGCATTCTCTCAGCCGTAAAAGCTCCGCTATATCAAAGGTCCTGTATATACAGAATACAGGTTTCCCGTCTTTTTTTATGTATCTTTCATCTCTGAAAAACTGAAGCAGATACCCAAAATGCTCTTTCCACTCCTCAGCACCGCCGTACTGCTGCTCAAGCAGCACCTCATCCTGTTTGTCATACCATGCCCTGGTCCATGTCTCATTGGCCCAGATGATGCAATACCTCATATCGATCTCGGGATGGCTCAGCAGTATCTCAAGAGGACGTTCCATCAGCTTATGACCCGTAAAATGATAATGGTAAAAAGCAAAGCCGTATATGCCATACTTGTTCGCAAGCTCAGCCTGCAGCTTAAGCCTTGCTCCGCTCTCATCCGAGAGATCATAATAGTCTCCGTCATAAGGAGCCCTCGGCTGGATATGCCCCTTGTAGACAGGCTTCGCCCGTCGTACCGCAGTCCATTCGGTGTAGCCCTCACCCCACCATTCATCGTTTTCCCTAAAGGTGTGAAACTGCGGCAGATACATAGCGATGGGCTTCATGTTATGTCAACCTCATTCAGCTTCTTTACCGCTCTGCCCAATGCCATATACACAATCGGTGCACAAAGCTCTATCTCAAGGACATTTGAGCCTATTGACATAAGAATAGCTGATGTTATTATCGCTATTTCCGCTATTACCTTATTCAGCTTCTTTATTGATTTTATGTAAACAAGGCTGACGACGAAGATAATAAGCGACGTTCCGATCAGTCCCATCTCGACATAGAGCTTTACCAGTCCACCGTCAGCCACTATGTATTGCTGATATTCCGCAGCCCTGTGACCTCTGCTCCCCAGACCGTCTCCAAGCCATATATTGTGCGTCCTGTTTACCACATTTACCCAAAAGCCGGTCCTCTCTCCAAAGCCTGACGGTATGGATGCCAGCCTTATCCAGAACTTATCGAATATCTCTCTCGCAAATATGAAAATGCCGGCAAGAAATGCGGCTATCGCGGCTGTCTCGATCCACAGATATCGTTTATGCAGCCCGTTTTCCGTATGAAATACCACTATATTGAAAAATACAAGCATCAGTATTACCGAAAACATAGCCGATCTTTGATTGGCCATAAATGTAAAGAGCAGCGACAACAGCATATATACTATACCTGTGATGCGCTTTTTCCTGTCCTTTTTCGTTAAAAAGAATGCTGACGCACACATAGAGTATGCAGCAAAGCATCCCATGGCACCCGAGCCGATCAGAGACTCCATCCTGACCCTCGCAGTCTGCGCATCCGCAACGGATATAAAAGAATTATCATACGAAAAATCCAGATAAAACTGCGGTGCCCAGATATTGAGTACGGCTCCTATGCCTCCCATAAAAAGTGCTGCCAGAATGAAGCTGTGGTAAAAGCCCTCCGCTTCCGTATCATCGAATCCCCTTCCGGCGTAATAGAAAACCATGGGCAGAGCCGTCGTAGATACCTCTCCGAGAAATACACTCACGGGCATACCATAATAAACACACCACACTCCGGATATCAGGTTGTACAGCAGATATACCGTAAATATCTTATCCTCGGTTGTACGTACCGTAAAATACCCCAGTACGCAGATACCCACAGCCCCCAGCGCAAGCACAAACGTAAGTGCTACCCCGGTTCTTACAGAGCTGAAAAAAAGATGCAGGAAATAAATAAAAACCGCAAGCGGATATATAAGATATATGTACTTTTTTATACATTTATCACGCATTCCCCAATTCATTTCCTATATTACCCGTATACTCATACAGGCTTTTATAAACAGCATCCGGTTTGTTATACTCAAGCCTTGCGCATATATCACACTTATAGTCTCCGATAAATACAGTCTTAAGTCCGGCTCTCCTGCCGCATTCAATATCGGTATAGCTGTCTCCCGCCATAAATGAGCTGTCCCTGTCTATCGCATATCTGGCGCATGCCTCGTCTATCATTCCGGTCCCGGGCTTACGGCATTTGCAGGGACCTATCAGCTCCTTTTCCCTGCTTCTTGAATCCCCCTTAGGATGATGAGGGCACATGAATACATCATCTATGTCCGGGATCAGCTCAAGCAGTCTTTTATTAATGTCCCAAAGCGTGCCGAGACTTGTCTTGCCTTTAGCGGCCGCCGGCTGATTGGTCACTACAAAAACATAGTATCCGTCTGCCTTTAATCTCCTGACCGCCTCAGCTGCCCCGGGCAGGAGCTTTAGCTCCGATATCTTAAGAGGCGAATCCAGCTGCTCCGTGTCCTCATTATACACTATCTCATTGAGCACCCCGTCTCTGTCCAGAAAGGCCGCCTTTTTAGGGATATCAAACCTGTCTCCGGCATAAGCGATAAACTCCCTGTAGGGCTCCGGCCTGCCTATCTCATAAAAGCGCTTTCTGACCACCAGTCCCTCAAGTGCTCCCTTAAGTGACAGGGCATGCTGTATATCCGAAAGATCAAATCTGTCTCCGTCATTGTATCCGTCGAGCACGGAGCGTGAGAACATATTGACCCCATAGTCGATATAGTCCATATCCGGAGTGGCATTCATTTTATCATAGAGCTTAAGACTGTCCGTATAGATGACGTTGCTCTTATCAAACCTGCCACCGTTTTTCAAAAGTGTCATGAGAGAAAGGGCTCCGTTACGTTTCGCATCAAAATAACGATAGACTACCTCTCTGTAATCTATATCCATAAATGAATCGGCATATACCAGCATGAAGTCCTCATCCAGCCTCGGATAAGCATGCCTTAAAGCCCCTCCCGTACCCAGAAGTGCTGTCTCTCCGTCTTCATTCACTGAGTCCCGCTGATACTCTATACTCACTCCGAACCGTTCTCCGCTGCCGAAATGATCCTCTATCTCGGATGAAAGATACCCCGTACAGAATAAAAACCTGCGAAGACCCGCAGCTTTAAGCAATATCAGCTCATATTCAAAAAAAGGCCTGCTCCCTACCGGGAGCAGGGGTTTCGGACAATCAGCCACTATACTGCCGAGACGCGAACCCACGCCTCCCATCATGACCACGACCTGTATGTCTTCCATGTGGGGCATCATATAATCTTATACCCCAGTGCCTTGCCGTCGTTATAAAACATATTTACGGTATCCAGTGAATACTCGTTAAGATCCTTGCCGATCGTCGGCAGAGCCTTTAATATATCGTCTGTCAGCGTGATGATATCAGCTCCCGATCTCTCGGCCTGGATCACATTGAAGAGCTCTCTGCTGGATGCCCAAAGCACCTTTGCGCCCCCGTGCTTATGCGAAAGCTCTGCTGCCTCGGCGATGATCGGCTCAGCATCGATCCCTGCGTTTGTGATGCGTCCGGCAAAAACAGAAACGATAGAATCCACACCGGGATCAAGGGCATCAAGCACCTCTTTTACCTGCTCCACTGTAAAAATAGCGGTTACATTGAGCTTAAGCCCCTCATGCGACAGCTTTCTGATCAGCTCTGTGCTGTGTTCACCCTTTGTATTGGTAACGGGTATCTTGACGAAAACATTGTCCCCGAAGCCCGCCAGTATCTTTGCCTCCTTCTCCATGGTAGGAAAATCATCCGAAAACACTTCAAAGGAAAGAGAAACATCCGTTATTGATTCCGCTGCTTCTTTTGCAAAAGCGCGGTAATCCTCGACTCCGGCCTTTTTCATCAGAGTCGGGTTTGTGGTAAAGCCCTTTACAAATCCCTCCTCGTGCTGTTTTTTCATTTTTTCGATATCAGCTCCGTCAGCATATATATCGATCTTTAAATCCTTATAATTCATATACCCTCCGCACCTATCACTTTGTATATCCATATTTGTCACAGCGCATTGACAAGCAGATGCCAGACTATCCCCTGAAATCCCTCCGCATGAGGAGTGATGCGGCTGTCATCGACTACCGGTATCAATACGCAGGCATCACTCACCTGCTTTGAGTATCCTCCGTTTCTTGAGACAACGGATATCACCTTTGCCCCACTCTCCTTTGCAAGCTTGAGTGCCTTTACGATATTCTGACTTGTCGTCTCGCTGCCTCCGCCTACGGAAAACACCATTACGGCATCATCACTCCTTATATGTGAGACCTTAAGCCATTCCGTAAAGGTGGTATCCCACCCCTCATCATTTGTACGCGCGGTAAGCTCGGATACGTTATCAGTCGGAGCATAGGTCTCTATCCCTCCGATCTTTCTGAAATCATTGACCGCGTGGGAAGCGTTTGCCGCAGAGCCTCCGACTCCGAGTATAAAGAGTCTTCCTTCGTTCGCCTTCACTGCCCTTAGTATCTCTACCGCCTTGAATATCTCCTCCTGAGACAGTCCGTTTGCAACCCTGACGGTTTCCTCAATGTAATTTGAAATATAGTCTTTAAGCTCCATGTTCCCCCCTGAATATCACTTTATAAGCCACTCATTATCCATGATATACTCTACGGTTTTAATCACTGCCTGCTCTATGGTATACCTGGGCTTCCAGCCTAGAGCCCGCACCTTCTTAGTGTCAAGATATATAAACGGATTGTCGCCTATCCAGCCCTTGTTGCCGCCCGAATAGGACAATGTGGGTGTGACCCCCATACGCTTCGTGATCCAGCCGACCGAGTCATTTACCTCACAATATTCATCGGTGCCGAGATTATATATATTTACTTTATCCCTGCAATTCTCAATGACTGTCAGAATGGCATCCAGACAGTCTCCGACATACAGGTATGACTTCTTCTGATGTCCGTCACCCAAAATGTAAAGGCTTGTCGGGTCCTCCTTCAGCTTCTTGTAGAAATCATATACATGACCGTGAGGATACCTTTCACCGAGTATGGATACAAATCTGAATATATAGCCCTGAAAATCATAGCCCTCACAGTATGCCTGAATGAGACCCTCTCCCGCCACCTTGGAGGCCGCATAAAGCGAGGTCTGCACGGGAAAAGGGGCATCCTCGGGTGTGGGTATGACCTCAGCCTCTCCGTATACAGAGCCGGTGGAAGAAAATCCGATACGCTTTACACCGTTCTTCCTCATGGCTTCGAGAACCCTTGCCGTATTTATAGTATTCTGCTCGAGATCCTTAAGCGGATGCTCAAGTCCCCTCCTGACATCGGCATTTGCCGCAAAATGAAAGACAAAATCAATACCCTTCATAGCTTCATTCAGTGTATCCTCATCCTCAAGCCTTGCCTCTACAAGATTGAAGTCCGGGTTTGCCGCAGCCTCCTTAAGATACTCCCTGTGTCCTGTAATAAACCCGTCATATACAGTCACCTTGTGTCCGAGACTTAACAGTCTGTCAGTCATATTCGAGCCTATAAACCCGGCTCCTCCAGTGACCAAGAAATGCATGTCTTTACTCCTCCTTCCGGTTAATATACGAGTCTTGTGCCCTGATTCTCAAACCTGAACCGCACTTCCTTGAGTCCCGTACTCTTCATGGCATCACGCAGCCTCACCTTATCCTCGGAATAAAACATAAGGAATCCGCCTCCGCCCGCTCCTATCAGCTTGCCCCCGAGTGCGCCGTTCTTCATGGCATGATCATACCACTCATCAATATCGGGGTTGGACATATGACCCGATCTTTTCTTTTTTATCTCCCAGTGATGCTTCATGATCTCCGCAAACCTGCGAAGGTCACCTGTTTCAAAAGCCCTCTTGCTGTCAAGACCCATCTGCTTGACCTGATCAAGATTGTTTTTCATGTCGGCATTGGATGCCCTGGTCTTATCGTCCTGCTCCTTTAGTATCTGTGAAGCAGACCGCTCAAACCCTGTAAAATACAGGACCAGATTATCTTCCAGATTGTAATACGTGTCCTTTGACATGTTCAGCGTCTCTACATCGACCGTCCCGTCTTTCCTGAACCACATCGCACGTATGCCGCCGTACGCGGCTATATACTGATCCTGCTTGCCTATAGGCTCCCTGAGCCTCCCCATCTCTATCTCACAGGCTTCTCTTGCTATCTGCTCGGTAGTCACAAGCTCACCCTTATACTCATGGAGACATCTCAAAAGTGCTGTGGTAAAGCTGCTGGAGGATCCGAGACCGGTGCCTGCGGGTATATCCGCCATTGACTGTATCTCGAACCAGTCCCTTTCAAGCCCCAGCATCTTTATAGCCTCCCTGAAGATGGGATGCTTCATGTCATCTATGTCACTCACCTTTTCTATCTTTGAGTATTTGACCCAGATCTCATCCTGAAAGTTCTCGTGCATAGTGATATACACAAACTTGTTTATGGCCGCGGTTATTAGAAAGCCCTCACTCTCCTCATAGTATGACGGCAGATCCGTGCCTCCGCCTCCGAGCGATATCCTTAAAGGGCTCCTGGTGATGATCATCTGTCCTCATTCCTCCTCGTCAATACATCCTGATCCACGATCTCATCGATAATATAACGCTGACGCTCCCTGACCTCATCATATATCCTGCCGATGTATTCGCCCATGAGACCGAGCGTAAGGAAATTCATACCTCCGAAAAAGAGTGTAAGCGCAACCGCAAACGGCATATGAGGTATAGCTATTGAAAAAAGACCGAGCAATGCCCATATGAGATAATAAAACATTGACAGACTGCCTATTATGAAAAGCATCATGCCCAGTATCGTCACATACTGAAGCGGTTTTTTTGAATAACATATGATACCGTTAAGACCTATGTATAATGAACCGAAGAACGGATTGTAATTACCCTTTCCGGACAGACGCTTATCCCTGTCAAACGGTATCGCTTCCTGCTTAAAGCCCACATAAGCTACCATGCCTCTTAAGAAACCGTGCCTCTCCTTTGACTCTCTCAGTGCCTCTATGACCTTTCGATCCATGAGCCTGAAGTCACCGGTATTGACCGGTATCCTGACCTCTCCCAGCTTATTTATCACATGATAACCGAGGTAGGCGACAGCCTTTTTTATAAGATGCTCTCCTTCTCTGGATTTCCTCTGGGCATAGACCACATCGCTCCCGTTATTTATCCAGCGGTCTACCATCTCCTTCATCAGCTCCGGAGGGTCCTGCAGATCCACATCGGTGACTATGCACGCGTCACCCTTACACTCAAATATCCCGGCAAGGGTCGCCGAGGGCTGCCCGAATCTTCTGGAAAAGCTTATCAGTCTGATATTCGGATTGTTTTTGATCTGATCGCATATGACATCGTAGGTATTGTCAGGGGATGGATCCAGACAGAACAGTATCTCATACCGGTATCCGTTCTCTTCCATGACCTTTATGGTCCGTTCAAGGAACGGGACTATATTTGCTTCTTCTTTATATACGGGAACAACTACTGACAGCAGAAAATCCATTTAAGCCCTCACATCTGTGTATCTGTATACATCAATATATGCCACTTTAACAGCACGCATACACACAAAATGTAGTATATCACTCTGTTTACCGTCATGTCAAAAACATAATGGTTACCGTAAGGGCGGTCCGTAATGAAGGAATCTCACTGTTGTGAGGGGAAGGGACTGTTCTCTTCATCCTCTATAAACTCCACCTTCATGCTTGCAATTCTCCCTGCGACGATCCTTTGATCCTGGTAGTCCCCTCTTTCGATAAAAAGATATCTGACTAAAGAATCCGCAAACAGCCAAAATACCACATAGAAAAATTCCTGAGGGATATCCCCAAGGTATTTTCCTATCAATGCAAGGAGGATGCCTGAGATCACAGTGCCAACCACCATTTCTCCAAAAACTAACCGGTGATGTCTGTTCTCCTGTATGGTCCGGCCGAGATCATAATCTCCGTCTGCTGCTATTGTGTCAATAATGATCTTTTTTTCCTCCTCGGTAAATTTCGACCCGTATATCTCCAGAACAATGGGATACTTTATCGGAATACACTCAATAAAATCCGATATATAATCCGAAAACTCAGAGCTAAGGCTCTCACAGTCCCTGATGCTGTACTTACATATGATATCTTCCATATTCTGTACATGGCAGGGAATATAGGCGATCCCGTCTTCCAGGACTTCTTTATTCAGGCGATACTTCAGTAGTGATTTTTTATTCAGAAATTTTTTTATATTATCATCTGTTTTCATCTTTTTTATCCTTATTGTGTGATACTGTTATATTACAGGTCAGCCGGAACGCTGAATTGCAACGACGATACCGTAGTGGGCTTATAATACACAGTGACTGCCATGATTCTTACCGGAGAAATATATTTCACTTGGTCCCAGATTGCTGAAGCCGTCATGCTCCGCTGTGAGCAGATCAGTATCAAATATAAGAAAGTCCGCGTCCTTGCCGGCCTCGATGGATCCCTTGCTATCCTCGATGCCAAGCTGCTTTGCTCCGTTTATGGTGTATCCGAGAATCATCTCTTCTATGCTCATCTGCTCTGCTGCAGGCGGATATGCCCCCTTGGTCCTGCTGTGTTCCAGAGCTTTTGTCTTATCAGTGATGTGGCGGGTCATTCCTACTTCCATACCAAGATAAGGGCTCCAGTTATCACCGAAGAATACCTCATCACTTGAGAAAGTGACCACAGCTCCGCTGTCCCAAAGGCTCTTGCAGCGATACATGGAAAGTGCCCTCTTCTCCCCCAGCAGCTCGCACCATGCCTTAAAAGGCTCTCCTCCCATGTTTCCCGCATGCCACCACGGTGTGTAATCGGCGAAGACCCCAAGCTTCGCAAAGCGGTCAATATCCGCATCATCCTGAATCTCCAGATGGGCACAGGTGACCTTCACATGGTAGTCATCCCCCAGCTCCCTTCTGGCCATTTCCACACCGTCCAGTATCGTACGCGACGCACGCTCACCTACGGCATGTACGTGAAGATCCAGCCCTGCATCGTTAAGGAGCTTTAAGAGCTCTGCAATCCCCTCTTTATCAAAGGTTGTAGCTCCCACCGCACCGGTATCCGCATATGGTGTGACAAGTGCGGCAGTCTGTATCTTTAAGGTGCCATCCATAAAGATTTTTAATGTATGAACCTTTAAGTGCTCCGTATCAAACTCACGGCGGAAACGCTTTGTCTCTTCCACTGCCTCCTTCATCTTCTCGGGTCTTGTGAGCGCATAGCTTCCGTCCACATAGACCGGTAGCCTTCCTTTTTTATCGAGGTCTCTTAAGTAAGCATAGACACGCTCGTGAAGCTCGTTGTGCTCCGGATATCCGGCATCAAAGACACTGCTCACTCCAAATCTTACAGAGTCGTTTATCCAGCGGGTGACAGCCGCTTCTATCTGCTCGTCCGTAAGGCTCTTCAGATGATCAAAAAGGAACCTCCATGCTGCGGCTTCATAAGCATTTCCGGTAACATGACCGTCTTTTCGCACATAATAGCTGAGCCCCGGTACTATATCCGGAGTTTCATCCGTTATGTGATGCTTCTCTAAGATCCTGGAGTTCACCCAGACGCTGTGCGCCTCCGATTCCAATATAAGCAGCTCACTGTCGGGGCATATTGCATCGAGCTCTTCCTTTTCAATAGTCTCACCGTTTAAAAGATCGCGTTCCAATTCGAATCTGTATCGGTCAAGTCCGGGATTCTTTTTTACATATTCAGCCATGAAATCCATGGCTTCCTTCTTGTTTGTACACTCAACATATTCACCGAAATTCGTGTACTCGAATCCGACACCCAGACTGACATGTACGTGACTGTCTATGATACCCGGAATGATAAGCTTTCCGTTAAGATCCGATACCTCTCCCTCATAGTCCGATAGACCGGCTTCATCTCCCACATAGATGAATT
>JAGBNR010000041.1 GCA_017634315.1 Lachnospiraceae bacterium | reverse complement strand
TCCATTCGGGAAGGTCTCTGTAATAGTAATTCTTTTTCGAATCCTCGAAGATGAATGATATCGCAATAATGGTGAATAGCCGAGAATGCCCTGTTTTCACGATTCCTGGAAATGATGCGTGAAATAAGTTCTTCATCATGTGGTATGCCGGCATGATGCCATCTTCCTGTATCAGCATGTCCCGAAACATCATGTCATCCACCTTCAAATTGACAATCGGCACATACTCATCTCCGGAAAGTCCCAGCTTCGCACTCTCTACCTCAGCCACAAGTGCAAACCATTTATTATTATCCGCATGACGAAGGACAGCATAATCCGGGTACTTTTTCCAGGGATACTCAGGCTTTACCTTATATTTCTTCTTTATTTGATCAAATAGTCTTTCCTTCATACGTTTGCTTACCTGCTATCAAAATTGACTTTCAGTGTTCTGTCCGTCTCGTTTACGGATTCTATGATGCCGATATCACCGTTAAATACTTCCTTATCGTAATTATTCTTTATCTGCATCACCTTATCATCAGCACGGAAAGCATATCCACTCCGTCGCAGGTCATTCTTTCGGCATGCTGTGCTGGGCGATATAAAGATCATATGTGTTCATAATCTCGGCATTTCCCTGTAGATCCGCATAGATATAGACAAGCGTCCATTTCTGTTCGGATGCGGCATCATCGGGTGTGACCTGGCAGAGGATACAGTAATTGGTTCCCGCTACGAGCTGAGTCGCAAGAAGCGATACAGGTGTATACTCTCCGTCAGTTAGTTCCTTTTTTGCTTTATCAAATGCCCCCTGAGCGTCCTCGGGAAGTTCTTCTGCTTCATGAGATGCTATTTCCCAGCCTCCAAGAAGTGGATCAGTAGCAGGCGTATCCCCGGAGCTTTTTTTCTGCTCTTTACATCCGCATAAAACAAATGACATGATTGCGATTACCACGTAAACAACTGCTTTCTTTTTCATACTTCATTTAACCCCTTTCAAAGCGACTGAAAGTCTTTCCGTCCATCCGGTACGTAGTACATTATCTTCCCCTGATCCTGGTGGGTAAAATGCTGATATTGTGATCTGAGTCCAGTCAGGATTTCCTCGTAGTGTTTTTTCTGACTCTCTTTCAGTTTTCCTATGGATTCCTGAGAAGCTATCTCTGCCTCTATCCGCTTTATATCTTCCTGGACTGCATCCTTATAGTTGTTGGCTGCATCCATTTCCAGGATCCTCAGAAGCTGCTCTATGTCTTTATTTTTCTTTACGAGTCCAAACACCGTATCCCCTGTATCATTCTTTTTTCCCCATTATACTCTAATACAGCAAGACCCCGGCATTGTATCCGGGGTCTATAAATAAAAACTATGATCAATCTTATTTCTTGTTTACAAGATCCTTAAGAGCCTTGCCTGCCTTAAACTTGGGAGCCTTGGATGCTGCGATCTTGATAGCCTCACCTGTCCGAGGGTTCTTACCTGTCCTTGCAGCCCTCTTTGCTACCTCGAAGGTACCGAAGCCTACAAGCTGGATCTTGTCGCCCTTCTTAAGCTGTGTGCCGACTGTATCGGTGAATGCCTTAAGGGCTGCCTCTGCATCCTTCTTTGAAAGATCTGCTTTCTTTGCGATTGCCTCTACTAATTCTGTCTTGTTCATGTCTATTCCTCTCCTATTGCTCTTCCCACGCGGGATATCATTGATACTATCGCGGTATTATATCATAAACACAGGCAGGCGCATAGTTTCGATATTATCCCTTATTATTCGAAAGTGGTAATATAGTAACGCACTATAACAGGATGGTTTGAAGAATAATGAACAGGATTTGGGAATTACTACACGAAAAAGAAACAGTCGTATTATTCGATGTTGATGGCACGCTCACCAGCTATAGCTACGGCGAGTACCATGCACATCATGAACTGGATTATACTACGGCATTCAGAGATGTAAACATCTATGTTGACTGTAAAAGACTGGAACCCATATATGACTATATAACGTCACACGGTACAGACAGGATCTTCTGCATATCAAGGGAGCCTCACGGACATGAGGAATGGAAATCCGATATGGTCGAAAGGCTCTATGGTATCCCGAAAAGCCATTGTTACTATACGCTTGATACAGATAAGAAGCCTATGATTGCTACAAAGATCGTGGATGAACATTTCCCAGGGCTGTCTCCCCGCAAGGTAGTCTGTGTTGATGACAGTGATGAGACCCTTGGCCGGTACATGAAAGAAACCGACTTCTGCACTGCTCACCCGATGATATTCATGGAGCATCTGGGCGAAGACTCTAGATTTATGCATAGTACATCTTCAGACCAACTGCTCCTAAAACACTAAGTTTATTGGATTGTATATAAGGAGATGGAGAAGCAGATGACCGTTATGAAGCAGTATATGGAAAAGCAGGGGATACAGACCAGAGAAACTGCAAAATCAGAGAAGAAGAGGGGAGGGCAGGAGAGATGATGTCTAGTGTCCAAATCTCAATTGTTAATGGTTCTCAATATGTGCTATTATTTAGGCAAAGGGAGGTATGAGCTATGTGTCAGATAAGTATGCAGATACCTGAAGCCGTATTATATGATACTCATATGGATGCCTCAGATGCGCTCTCTTTCGCCAAAAAGATGGTCGCCTTGGGCTATTATACAAAGAATAATGTTTCTATAGGCTATTGTGCGCAAATCGCAGATATGCCTGAGGAGGACTTCATTCGTTTTCTTGGGGAAAACGGTGTAAGTATATTCCAATACAAAAACAAAGATGAGCTGATCAAGGAGCTGAGTAATGCCTAAGCTTGTCATTGTCAATTCCACCCCTTTGATTGCACTTGCAGGAATTGGGGGCTACATAGATAAAATGGTTGCTGATGGGTTCTTTATTTCCTCTGAAGTTATCGCTATGATAAAAGAACTCGCAGGTGAATAGGGCTTTATGCCGTCTGTTCTTCTATACTCTTTTCAATAATATGTTTTTCATGATAGGAATAACCGACAGAGAGAAGGAGCTTGCGTATTCCGGCAGGATGATCGCCTGTCAGGGATGTGGAAGGCTAGCCGGGATGCAGGTATTTATGACGTATACGGTTCTGCTGCTCTTTTTTATCCCTTGCTTCAAATGGAATAGAAGGTATTATGTCAGGACTTCATGCTGCGGAAGTGTATTTGAGCTAAGCTATGAGAAAGGTGAGATGATCCGCATGGGTGACCCTGTTGATATATCAGAATATGACCTTAATACTGTTTTCAGAGGCAGACCTGTAAAAAGATGTTCACATTGCGGATACGAGACTGATGAGGATTTTGATTTTTGTCCGAAATGTGGGCAGCCGTTGGGATAGAACTATTTATATGCCAGCTCTCATTCTAGGGAGAGACTGTAAGCTCTCTTGGCGGTGATATAACTCTGGTGAAAGAAGCTGGTCAATCTTATGCTGTTAGCAAACCTGATTATATATGGCATGACCATTACTGGGAGCTCAAATCTCTCAGTTCATCTAAAGCGGTAGATAGCGCCCTGCGCAAGGCTGTTCGACAGATTTATGACAGACCCGGTGGTGTTATTCTAGACTTCGGAAAGAACACAATTACTATTTCGAGTGTCGAATCTGCAATCATATCCAGGCTTGAGGCTGTCTGTAAATTT
>JAGBNR010000040.1 GCA_017634315.1 Lachnospiraceae bacterium | reverse complement strand
CCTGCTGCTTCAAAGAGCTTCTTGTTGTATACCATATAGTAATCTGTGGTCGTATCATAATATGTAAGACCGTAGTTCTTGCCGTCCACACCTGTCTGCTCTGCCGAGAATACGCTGTATGCGCTCATCCATGGCTCATTTGAAAGATCGACTGCATTCTTTTCTACATTATATGTGGTCTTAAGTGCGAAGCCTGACTGTGCTCCCCAGATATCGGGACCCTCGCCGCTGTTAAGTCTGGTAAGGAGCAGATCCTGATACTGATCTGCGGGAACTATCTGATAGTCCACATGTATGCCGGTCTCCTCTTCGAATTTCTTACCGAGCTCCTGCTCAGCATCCTCGACCCAGTCCTGGCTCGCCATAACGGTAATCGTTGTTCCGGCAGCTGATGCGGTATCGGCAGCAGCACTGTCAGCGGCAGGAGCCTCTTCCTTGGCCTCTGCGGCAGGAGCCTCTTCTTTCTCCTCAGCAGCAGCCGGAGCATCTGATGTAGCAGCTGACATATCCCCTCCGCCGCTGCATGCGGTCAGTGAGAATACAAGAGCACCGCAAAGTAACAGTGATACAAGTTTCTTTTTCATTACATTCCTCCTTTTGAAATAGTGAATGATTTATATATGGTAAAGACCTGTATATGGTCTTAAACCGTCAGCATTAACCCTTGACAGCTCCTGCTGTCTGTCCGCCCACGATGTACTTCTGGCATACCAGATACAGTATCAGAACAGGGGCGCAGGTAAGTATGACATCCGCGCATATGAGATTCCATTTCATCTCGTACTGACCGAAGAAATTGTATATCGCAAGTGTCATGGGCCATTTATTGGAGCTGTGCAGGAAGTACAGAGGCATCATAAACTCGTTCCAGCAGTTCAGGAAGCAAAGCACTCCTGCGGTGATGATCGCACTCTTGAGCATAGGGAATACGATCCGCACATAGAGCTGTATCGGACTGCATCCGTCTATGATAGCCGCTTCGTCCAGCTCTACGGGTATCTTGGATACGAAACCGTATATAAGAAACACCGTGAACGGAGTCTGCATAGCCATGTACAGCAATATGATGCCGGGATATGTATTCGTAAGATGCAGTGTCAGCATTGTCTTGGTCAGTGTTACGTAGTTTACGGGTATGACCATGCCGAGCACTACATACATGTAAAGCCTCTCCATCCCCTTTGTACGTCTTCTTGAGAAAACATATGCCGCCATTGAAGCAAAGAACACGGTTATGATCGTACCTATACCTGCGTAAAGCATGCTGTTCACAAAGCTTCTGGCAAGCTTGCCCTTTTCAGCAACAGTGGAAAAATTAGAGAATATCCACTGTTTGGGGAGCTGCAGATTCATATTGAGTGTCTCACCGTCTGCCTTAAACGCATTGAGTACCACGAGCAGCAGCGGTATGATCACAAGCAGCGAAGCAAACCATGCGAGGATGTTCTTTAATAATATCTGTACGAATTTATTCTTTGTCGTGTATACCATGAGCCTTATCTCCCAACTATCTTTTATTCAACGCATCTGTCCCGGACAGTTACTACTCAACTACTTCGTCTTTCGTAAGTATCTTCACCATGAAATAACCGATGATAACCATGAAGATGAACAGTACGGAGCTTATGGTTGTGCCTTCCGCATAGAGTCCCTTGCTCATCATCTTGTATACCGCCGTGTAGAGCACCTCTGTCCTGTGTCCCGGGCCTCCGTTTGTAAGCGCGTATACCATATCGAATATCTTCAGTCCGTAGATGACATTCAGGACTATCGTTACTGCGAGAGTCTGTCTGAGCATCGGCAGAGTGATGTATCTGAATCTCTGCCATGCATTGGCACCGTCGATGGCTGCCGCTTCATAATAGATATCCGGTATCGCAAGTATTCCCGCTATGAGGAGTGTCATGATATATCCGGTACCTCTCCATATATCTACGGCCATGACAGATCCGAAAGCGATCTTCGGGTCTACCAGCCACTTCTTTGCAAGGAAGTCAAGACCTATAGTCCTTAGGAACTCATTCAGGAAGCCGGTCTTAGGATTGAGTATCGAAGTAAATACAAGACCTGTCACGAGGATGGGAAGAACGGACGGCAGATAAAGGATGCCTCTGTGGAAATTCTTCCATTTGATATTGCGGCTCAAAGCCACCGCAAAAAGAAGTCCGAGTCCTGTCTTTGCTATCACCGTCACTATAGTGAACCATACTGTATTGGTGATATATCTGAGATAATCGTTTTCTCCCGAGAATACGGCAAAGAAATTCTTGAAGCCTATAAAATGAAGATCGGGTGAATACGCCGACCAGTCGGTAAAGCTGTAGCCGATACCCAAAAGTCCCGGTACCACGCTTAGCACTGTATAGATAAGAACCGAACCTAATGCAAAATACCATGGATAGACTTTGTTTTTCTGCATAACCCGAAATCCCTTCGCTTAAAACTTTTATGGTTACAGTTTAAGCGAAACGTTTCCGTCACTCCATGCAGTCTTTTGTCGGTTTTTTTGTACTTTTTTAACCTATATATCTCTTTGCTTTCTGTAGCTGGTTGGATTTTCCCCTGTTTCCTTGCGGAAGATACGGCTGAAATAGAATTGATCGGGATACCCAGAGAGCTCTCCCACTCTTGCTATCGGCTCGTCAGTCTCTGTGAGAAGCCGTTTTGCCTCGGCTATCCTGAGTCCAGTGAGATATCTCACCGGAGACTCTTCTTTGATCCTTGTAAATATCCTGCTCAGATAGGCTGATGATACCCCAAAGCCATCCGCCACCGTGCCGATATCTATCTCTTCCCTGAAATGCTCTTTAAGATATCTCTCCGTCTTCCTTACTATATCTTCGGTACTCCTTCCGGCAGATCCCTCTTCATCCGGCAGCTCATACTTTTGTCTGAGCTTTATGCTGAGCTTACCGAGCACTGCGCCGAGATCCTCATCCGATACAGGCTTGAGAAGATAATCAAATACCTCCTGCCTTATGGCCTCCTGAGCATATTTGAAATCCGCATATCCGGTCAGTATCACCGTGAGTATCTCCGGGTAGTTCTCATGGATCATTTTCGCAAGCTCAAGTCCGTCGATCTCAGGCATGCGTATGTCCGTAAATACCACATGTATATTTCCATCCTTCAACGCTTCGAATGCCGATCTCCCCTCTCCGCATTCGACAGCTATCCTGAAGCTGTCGTCCGCCTCGGATATCCTCCGCGAAAGAGACTGTCTGAGCATATATTCATCATCCGCAAGCAATACATTAAAGTGATCTATCCGTATCATGGATATGTCCTCCCACAGTCACAAAGGCTCCGCCTTCTTCTCTGTTTCCGAAATCAAATATGAAAGGGATGCCGTCAAGAAGATAAAGCCGTATAAATATGTTTAATATCCCCATGCCCTCTATCTTGAGGCTCGGCAGCACACCTGTCTCCAGTATGCTGTCCATGCTCTTCCTTAAAAGCATATCGACCTCCGGATCAAAGCCCGGTCCATTATCCGATACAGTGACATACCAGTCCGTGCCCTTCCTCGCTCCGCGTATCTCTATATTCCACGGAGGCTTGCCGGTAGTCACGGCCTTTATCGCATTCTCCACAAGGAGCTGTACGCATAGCTTCGGCACCATACAGTCCAGCACATCGTCTGCTATATAATAGGTATAGTTCAGATCATTCCCGAATCTTCTCCTGTTGCATCTCAAGAAAAGATCCACCTGCTCCATCTCCTCCTCCACACGTATACGCTGCTCACGATCCGAGGATATATACCTTAATATGGAAGTAATATCTTCACACATCTCCGATACGCCTTCGGTCATGCCGCTGCTTGCCATCTCACCTATCATTGACAGCGAGTTGTATAAAAAATGCGGGTTCATCTGCGACTGCAGCGCGAGCATCCTTGCCTGCATCTCCTGCTCCTTCAGAGTGAGCATGGTCCTGGTCTGAGTCTCCTGCTTCTCTATACTCTCATTTATCGTATCCTTGAGCTTGTCGATCTCCAGTACACCGGAGTCCGGTATGTCTATCTTTTCAAACTCCTTTCTGTCATTCCTCGAAAGAAAATCATACATGCGTCTCATAGGGTCGCTCATCTGTCTCGAAAGGGCAGCCGCTAATCCGACACATATGCCGAATATGAGAATAACTGCCGCTATCATAGGCAGGAACGATCTGTATACAGGCTTCATAAATACATCATCATCCACAGCCATGGCGACCGTAAGTCCGTTCTCTTCATCCTCGGAAAAGCACAGATACTGTCTTTTGCCTGTATATGAGTTTGTTATCTCGCCGTCACCTCTGTCTCTGTATGAGAAGTATGGGAATACGGCATTTTCGGGATATATCTGTCTGCCGTCGGTATCATATACGGCTATCACCGGATCAAGCACCGAGGTCTTGTATCCGAGATTCCCGAGTATCTCATCGTAGTACATCTTTACCTCAAGTACCCCCAGCGGGATATGCATATCACCGTAAACCAGTCTGCACAGAGAGAAATAAAGCGTATTATCATCTACTCCTGCATGCTTGGATGCAAGCCTGTCTCCCGCAGGCGCATAGATATACTTCTTTCCGGCACCGGCCTGTACCTTGTCATACCACGGCTCATCCGATACCCTTACATCCAGTCCGCCGTTGTAGTTTCCCACACCGAAGCCGCCGTATTCCATATCGTATATATTCAGCTGACGTATGGAAAAATCAAAGCCCTTCAGCAGTATCATGGTACCGGCGAGTCTCTGTCTGATCCGGTTCTTTTCAAAGGAGCTCTCCGCATTCATGTACTCCCTGAAGCTCTCCTTGAGCTCCGTAGATGCCATGGAGTAAAGCAGTATCGTATCCATTTCCTTCACGCTCTGCCCGAGGCTCCTTGCTATTGCCTCGCAGCTCTCTCTCATATCGCTCGTCGCGTGATTCTTTAACGTCCTGTACTGCATCACCGAAAAGATAGCCGATATGAGTCCCAGAGTCACCACCATAAGTATGAGAAGTGCTCTCAAAAGGATCATACGTATGCTCTTCTTTGATCCAAACGGCATATCTTATGCTACTCCCGTATCACAGCTCAAGCTTAAGGCTCTCTCCGCTATAGACTATATCTTTGACATGTCTCCCGTCCATATACAGACTTATCTTTCTGTCGGATCTCATCCCCTTGAAGCTTCCCTTTCTTTTACCTATGACAAGTGTACGGTCAGCCTCCGACCATTTGATATCTACAGTCTCATATTCTCCGTCCTCATATGAGTAATCATCCCCTGCATCATCATAATAGGTAAACTCTCCGTCCATTCCCGTATATATATGAAGCTCTATCGGCTCATCGTTTTCTTCCATGGCATAGCTGAGCCCCTTACGCATGGGTATTATGCTCCCTCCCCTAACAAAAACAGGGATACTGTTAATATCCGTCTCAACCTCCACAGTATTGCCGCCATCGTATTTTATGCTGTCCGATAATCCGTACCATACGTTTCCATCAGGCAGATAGCACGTCCGTTTCCTGTCCGCATCAAGGCTTTTGCCACCCACATCATAATACATGGGAGCTGTGACAGGGCATACGAGAAGGCTTCTTCCAAACATGAATTCATCGGAAATCAGGCATGTTTTTTTATCCTCCGGGAAATCAAACATAAGGCTCCTCATAATAGTGTCCGATTTAAGTCTCACCATTCCGGCAAGAGAGTAAATGTACGGCATCAGACTGTATCTCAGTCTGATGGCTGCAGCTATCGCATCATAAAATACATCACCTTCTTTACCGAAGTTCCATATCTCTCTGGGAGTATCCGTGCCGTGAGAGCGGAACATAGGAAGAAATACTCCCATCTGCAGCCATCTGACATAAAGCTCACAGTACGCAGGATCCTTTACACCGTCATCATACTTTCCTACCCAAAACCATTTCGGTGTGGGATCATTGCTGCATCCGCACCCTCGGTTTCTCCACTCTTTACCCACGGTAAAGAAACCTCCGATATCGAGTGTCCAATAAGGATACCCCGACAGCCCCATATTTATTCCCTCCGTGATCTGTTTCTTCAGTGTATCCCACGAAGCATATGTATCACCCGACCAGAGCATGGCAGCGTATTTCTGTCCTGACGCATAGCCCGAGCGTGTAAGGTTGAGCACACGCTTTTCCTTTGTTGTCTTCCTCTGATTCTCGAATATGCCTTTTGCATGAGCGAGCGCATAGGCATTTGCCTTTTCGGGAGGCAGGTACTTCTTATGCTCATCTCCCACTATCTGAAATCTCTTCCACGGCTCTCTCTTTATCTCTCCGCCCCAGTCAGGTCCGGAAAAAGGCTCGGTGGAGTCACACCAGAAGGAGTCAAAGCCCTTGTCAAACAGTCCCTCCTTTGCCTGTCTCCAGTAGACCTCTCTTGCCTTCTCATCAAAAGCGTCATATGTCGCCAGATCATTCAGCATCTGACCGTTCGCGGTAAACTCATCATAGTTTTCGGTACCGGAGTTCATATTCGGCCATACCGAGACCATAGTATGCACATTCATATCATGCAGCTTATCCGAGCACGCCTTCATATTGCCGTACCGCCCAGGATCGAGTATCTTGTTGCCCCACTTGTCCTTCTCCCATGTATTCCAGTCCTGCACCACGCAGTCAAGAGGTATATCCAGATCTCTGTAGTGCCGTGCCACATCCACAAGCTCATCTGCGGTATAGTACTGCTCCTTCGACTGCACATAGCCGTATGCCCATTTGGGGAGCATAGCCGCATCTCCGCTCAGATATCTGATCCCGGCGACGATATCATCCATACTATCCCCCACTATAAAGTAGTAGTCGAGATACGGTATGGTATCAAAGAACATATAAGAACCGTTTTCGGTATCCGAAAAGGTCATAAGTGATGTACAGTCAAAGAGTAGGCCGTATCCTTTATCGGACACCATGACCGGCATGGGTATCCTCATGTTGTGCTGGTATAAATATTGGACATGACCTCTGTAATCGTATATTCCTTCCTCTGCCTGACCCAGCCCGTGTATATGCTCATCCTCAGTAAATCTGAAGTGCAGCCTTCCCTGCCAGGCTTTATGATCCTCCACTTCCTTAAGATTACGTATGAAATTCCTTTCTCCGTCCACAGTCTTCACTCTGTCAATGACAGGTGCCTCACCGCCTGTCGTATATTTCATCACAGGTACCTGTATGAATTCCTTTTTTCCTTCAGCAAGCAATATCCCGTCATCGGAAGCTCTCATCCACATCGTCTCAAATGACTGCGCCGATACTGCGGCCTTTACAGCTCCTCCGTATATGATGATCCCGTCACTGCTTTCCTTTATACCGGCAGATATCTCTTCCCTGTCTCCGCGATCCTCTATTATCATTGAGTCGCTCTCAGTCCATTCCCCACGGGTATATCTGCATCGCATGATATCTTTTTTTATATATGAGAACTCCATCTGCTCCCGGTCTCTTACCAGAGTGACCTTGTTTTTTTCTTCCCTGATCTCCATATTTTCCCCTTTCACTTATCTGATGCACTCCTGTTCAGAGCCTTTCGGGTTCTGTACAGATGCGGACATCCTGTCAATGCATTTTGCTGCTCTCCTCTGCGGAAGAGGACCTACATGCTTCTTGTAAAGACGATAAAAATTAGACATGTTTCTGAATCCGCATTCCATCGCTATCGATGTGACTGTACGATCCGTTGTCATTATCAGCTCCTGCACACGGTTCAATCTCAGCATTGTCACATATTCACTGAATTTCTTATTGGTAACATTTTTAAAATAACTACTGAAATAATTAGGACTCATATATGCCAGAGCCGATACCTCCTCAAGTGTCACCGGCTCCGTGTAATGTGAATTGATATAATAAATAGCCTGTTCCAATCGTTTCATGGAGCGTTTCTTATCATTAAGGCTTATATCGAAGGTCATATCCTCTTTTTCATAATGTCTTATGAGGAGCGTGAGTATACGCAGGATATCAGATCTTATCATCCCCTCATAGCCCTTTTCCCTGAATCTGGACTCTTTTGCGATCTCATCCATGATATCGTGGATCTCAGCCGTCCTGTAGTCCGTGGATGAGATCAGATTCTGAAAATGACTGCCCAGATAAAAAAAGGGCTTCAGATACTCATCTTCTGATGATGAGCCCGGATCAGCCACCACCTCGGGCGCGAATGTCAGTACCAGCACCTCCATGACCCGCTCCGTAACGATCCAGCCATGAGGCTCCACTTGATTGAATATGATGATATCTCCCGGCTCCACTTCATATTCCGTGCCATTTATAAAGTAACTGCCGAAACCCGACTGTACATAGGTGATCTCGCAGAAATCATGATAATGAAACCTTTCGGGATCATTATCCTGCTCAGCAAGAGTCAGCTTTCTTATGAGCACCGGAAAGCTCTCCGGCAGTTTAGTAGTATCTTTACATATAACCAATAAAAGGTGCCTCCGATATCGGCGGTCGCTGCTGTACCGCTTTATATATTGTAACATCGGAGACACCTTGTTTCTATAGCGTATTATATAGTCCCGCTTATCCTTCCAGGATATTAAAGTGCATATACCGCGAGAGCTCCTTTATCTCTTTTACATAGTCACCGAAAATCAGCACCTGATGGTGACCGAAGCCTGCGAGATTGTGCATATAGGTCCGCGCATCATCCATCTGTATATAGTAGTAAGGACTGCAGTACACATCATCGTATTCGGTACGGATGACCTCTCCGGTCTTCAGGCAGATCGTATCTCCAGCAGGATTAAAGCGTCCCAGAGTCACCTTGTCCTGTTCATTCTCAGTAAAGTCCACCTGCAGCTTGCCGCCGAAGCCCTGTCCCGTAAATGCCCAAAGCTTGTAATTCAGAGGCTTTGTCCCATAACCGTTCATCTGAAGCGCAGGTACCGCATGGTGTATTCTCAGCATCTCATCAGTCTCATGATTCGGATTGCCCATGAAGCACGGACGGTTTGCCGTATACTGCATGATACACATAGCCATAAGTGCATTGAGATCTTCCTCGCATCCGCTGGGGATACCCTCGTCCTTCATGATCGAATGGCACATACAGGGTGTGAACTTTCTGTTCTGAGGTATCTCTGATGTGCAGAGCTCATGACACGCGGTGGTGAAAGCGTTGCACTGGTACACATCCATCATCTTCTTTGCGGCGAGATAATACTTGATATCGTTTATAAACCAGTCCGTATTCACCTTTGTGTCTTTGGAACCGTTTATTATCTTGTCGGCTATCGGCTTTGCCTCTTCGTCCGTGATCTCGTCCATGTACTTTGTTATCTCATAGAAAGGAAGCTTGATCACTTCAAGTCCGTACTTCTGTCTGAGCACCTCCGGATCACGTATAAGGCTCTGTATGCCGAATGTGGGCTGTGATGCCGCTGACAGACAGAGTACCCTCGTACATGCTATTGCCTTACGCACCCAGAGATAATGCAGTATCTCATTCAGATCCTGCATATCCATTGCCACATATGCTTCCACGCCGATATTACGGCAGTATGCGGCAAAGTCTATACCCTCGTTTCCGTTCTGCATTATTACGACGGGCTTTTTATAACGCTCAAGCTTGGGTATGCGCCACCCCATGCAGAGAAAGATATCGGCCTTTTCCATATCCTTTTCTATCTCGGCATATACTTCCTCAGATACCACAAACTTCTCCGTATAGCGGGCATCCACCATAGGCATGAGCTCCGCCTCGGGTGTCACCTTCTTAAGCTCCTCGGCCATCTGCGCGAAATACTTGTCGGCAGCTGCCGCTTCGGCCTCCTTTGTCATATCCTCGGCATGCCCGGCACGGCATGGTCCCTCCCAGAAATGCGTGTGGATCAGACATCCGACTATCGGACGCACTACGAGCTTTTCTTCCATTGCAGGTTTTTTCATTTAATGTTCCTCCTCTATGCGTGGATCTGTACAGATCCGGATACCTTCTGTACTTAAAAGTATAGAAGCTATACGTGAGCACATCTTCTCTTTTCTTTTTAATAATGTGTACTTTTTTACGATAATGCGCCGATGAGCTTGTCCACCTCATCCGTATGATCCCTGTGTACCGCGAACCGGAAGAAAGGATCACCCTTAACGCCCTTTATGATATAGTTGTGACTTTCTATCTTAAAAAAAGGTTTCCTGAGCTGCCTCATGTAAAGAAAAGAGCCCTCCGCTATACGCAGCGACTCGATATCCTCATCTGTAAGCGGCTCCCGGGTAAGTATGTCAAACGCATCCCACCCTGCCTCAGTACATGCTTCCAGCGACTTTCTTCTACCCGTTATTATCATGTATCTCCCTCAATGCCTCTGCAAGACGGTCTATATCATCTGTAGTCTGAAAACAGGAAAAGCTGACTCTTACGGTACCGTTATCACCGCTTCCTATGTACTTATGTATAAGAGGGGCACACATCAGCCCCGCGCGTGTCACTATCTCATAGCTGTTCTGCAGGATATAGGCCAGATCCGAGGGCGTGAGCATATCGGATACAAGGCTTATCACCGGTCCGCACTCATCAGCTGCAGGAATGATATGTACACCCGGTATAGCTTCAAGCCGCTCCTTAGTATACTCTCTTATACTATGCTCCCTATCCGCGATATTCTCTATACCGGTATCAAGGATATAGCCTGCGGCCTCCGACAACGCAGCGATACCCATGGCATTTTGAGTACCTGTTTCATATTCGTATACACCGTCATCATATCTTATCCTGCTGGAATCAAGACCCGTGCCGCCGTATCTCATAGGCTGAAACGGTATGCCCGAACGTATATAGTAACCGCCTGTCCCCTGCAGTCCGAGCATGCTCTTATGCCCTGTGAATGCAAGCGCATCGACCCTCCATTCATCAGCATATACAGGTATGCATCCCGCGCTCTGAGACGCATCAAGTATAAAAAATATCCCGTATTTTGCAGCTATCTCTCCGAAAGCCCCGGCATCCTGTATCGTACCGTTCACATTAGAGCAATGATTAAGCACCAGAGCCTTTGTCCTGCCCTTTTTAGCCTCTGCCTCAAACCTCTCCGGGTCTACACGTCCACACGCATCACAGGGTAACAGTACCGGCTCACCCTTTATATCCGGCAGATTATAGAGAGGACGCAGTACACTGTTATGCTCGGTAACCGTAGTTATGATTTCTGTAGCATTTATACCAAGTCCGATAAATATCGCATTAAGGCTCTCGGTCGCCCCGGAAGAAAAGAATATCCTGTCAGCTTCAGCCGTACCGATTATATGCCCTATACGCTGTCTGCACTCCGTAAAAACATCGCCGTCATCTAAAATGCCCGCACTCCGGAACTGTCCGGAGGGCAGGGCATTCATTTTCCTTACCGCTATCTCTGTTACACATTCAGGCTTAGGATAGGATGTGGCCGCATTATTCAGGTAGACAAGGCTCATCCTCTCAATATTCCTTTACTTCAAAAGATCTCTTTACCGCCTTGCGGAAATCATACAGATCACTGAATACACCGTCAGCTATCATCTGTGCACCGAGATTGCCGAGAGAGCTGCCCTCTCCGGGACCCGCATAGACCTTTCTGCCTGTCATCTCGGCTGTAAGCCTGTTCAGATAATCGGCATTGGAGCCACCGCCTACTATATGCAGGCTGTCATATTTCTTTCCCGTGATCGACTCGAGATTTTTGATACTCTTATCGTAGCATACAGCAAGTGAACGATATATCACTCTCGCGAGCTCGCCCGGTGTCTCCGGCTTCTTTCCGCCTGCTTCAGTCACAGCCTTTTGTATCTCCTCGATCATGGATGCCGGTGCAAGGAATCTGTCGTCATTTGCATCTACAGTGACATCCCCCTCCGCTTCCTCCGCCATATCGCAGAGCTCTGCAAAGGAATGCTCCTGTCCCTTCGCCTTCAGCTCATCTCTTACAGACTGTATCATCCAGAGACCCATTATATTCTTAAGGAATCTGTATCGATGATCATAGCCGCCCTCATTGGTGAAATTGGCTTCTCTTGCCTCTTTGCTGCAATTAGCCTCCTTTAGCTCGCATCCGAGCAGGGACCATGTGCCGGATGACAGGTACAATGCCTCATCCGACTCCGAAGGTACCGCAAGTACCGCAGATCCCGTATCATGCGTAGCCGGAAGCACTACCTTGCAGTCAAACCCCACTTCCTTTTGTATCTCTTCCCTGAGTCCTCCTACCACTGTGCCGGGCATGGAGAGCTTGCCAAACAGTCTCTCGGGATAGCCGAGCTTCTTTATCAGATCGTAGTCCCAGTCATTTGTCTTGGCATCCACGAGTCCTGACGTAGTAGCGTTTGTATACTCCTGACACTTCTTTCCCGTAAGAAGAAAATGAAGAAAGTCCGGCATCATCAGCATACTTTCGGCTCTATCGAGCACCTCGGGCTCTGTCTTCTTCGATGCCATGAGCTGATATATGGTGTTGTATATGGCTCTCTGGATACCTGTACGGTCATAGAGCTTGTCCTCAGGCACTATCTCATACACTGCCTTGTCCATGCCGTTAGTCCTTGCATCCCTGTAAGCATAAGTAGGTGCCGCGAGCTCATCATTCTTATCAAGCAGTGCATAATCAACACCCCATGTATCTATCCCCATGGATACAGGTACTTTGCCGGCCTCTCTGCACGCCTTCATGCCTGCTATGAGCTCCCTCAAAAACCTGTCCGTCTCCCATACCTTATGTCCGTTCTGCTCCACCGCACCGTTATGAAAGCGGTATATCTCCTCTATAATGATCTTGTCATCCTCCATATGCGCAAGAATGTGTCTTCCGGAGGATGCCCCTATATCCACCGCCAGATAATACTTTGTTTCCATCACCTTACTCCTTTCATAAAATATTAAGATATACGCAGATCGCGTACAGAATCTCCTTCATTCAGTGACGCATAGAGCAGTACCCTCTGCAGAGTAGCCTGACTGCCCTCTCCCAGTCTTGACATAAGTATCCTTACCGCCTCTGACGCTATGGTCTCCATCGGCTGTACCATAACGGTCATCTTAGGCTTCATGACTAGGGTAAGTGTCAATGCGTCAAAGCTGATGAGAGAAATATCATCCGGGCAGGCTATCCCTACTTCATTTATAGCCATCACCACTCCGAGTGCCACTTCATAGTTACTCATAAAAATCGCTGTCGGCTGCTTCGACACGGGCAGCTCCAAAAACCTGTTCATTCCGTTGTATCCCAGAGAAACACTGTGTATCTTCTCATGATACTCATATTCCGAAGGAACATTAAGTCCGGCCTCCCTCATGGCTCTGCGATACCCGTCGCGTCTGTGCTTGCCTGTGTATTCTTCGGAGTATATGGCAGCTATCCTTTTATGTCCTCTCTCTATAAGATATTCAACGGCACTTTGTGAAGCAGCCACATTATCTATGGTAACACAGTCAAGCTGCGCACCTGAAATACTCCTGTCAAGAGTCACTACAGGGATATCCGCTCTTTTGGCGACATCCAGAAATCCGTCATCGGTAGATACAGGCACCACCAATATACCGTCCACTTTCTTCTCGACCAGAAACTTGATATTCTGCTCTTCGACAGATTTATCATTATTGGAATCGCAGATGATCATACCATATCCGCTCTGTCTGAGCAGATCACCCACATAGTGAGTGAGCAGACCTCCGAAGGTACCCGATATATCATACAGTACGAAACCGATAGTACGGGTCTTTTTTGTAATAAGACCTCTCGCCATCTCATTCGGATGATAATCCAGCTTCCTTACGGCCTCATCGATCTTTTTTTTGTTTTCGGGTCTCACGTTACCGCCGTTCAGATATTTTGAAATCGTTGACAGCGCAAGCCCTGTTTCTCTTTTAATGTCTTTTATCGTAGATTCCATATTTACGCGCCTTGAACATACACGAAATGAAAACGAAACGTTTCTACTTTTTATATACTATCACAACTTATCAGATTATAAAAGCAAAAAAATACCGCATCGGAAAACCGATGCGGTAACATATGTTTTTATTGTTAGCTTGAGAACATATATGCCGTGGTAAGCCTCGTCCCGTCTCCGGTACCAAGCACACTCGTCCTTATACCTATCTTCGTGAACGAGCCGAACACCATATTATCGTAGTGGGTAGGCGATGCCACGAGATTATCAAACATGACATCAGCGGCTGCCATCTGCTCTGCCTGCGTATATCCGAACTCAGGATACGTGACATATGAGAGATTCTCGCCTCTCCATTTATTGGCGGGTATCATATCGCACCCCTGTGCACCGTTCGGTCTGGTATGTGACCATTTGGTAGCTGCTTCTTCGGATCTGATCGCCGCATATGAATTGAGTGTGGCATCAATAGACAGATCCCCTACACCCTGAGACTCACGCAGTCCGTTTATCTTGGATAGCATCGTATTATTTAAGAGTGCTACATTGGAGGCTCCCGTGTCAACAGTACCTACTGTATCACCCGGCTTTGCCCTGTCAGCTCTCGCTACTGTCGTGGCAAGCGGAAGCATGATGAGCAATCCGGTCAGTAACAATGATGTAAGAATCCTGTATACTCTGTTCATGACATCCTCCTTTACACACTTTTACTACTTATAATATTAAAACCTGAGCCAATTTACGTCAACAAAATACCTTGCATTTATTTAAGAACAGTTTAAAAAGCTCTGTCTGATGTGCTATACTTCATATATCGAATCGTTTCGCGAAAGGAATAAGAGTCATGTCAAATGATAATACCGAACAGATCAGGATTGTACAGGAAACCGTAGCCGGAAAGGAGATCACTTTCGCTCATATCATAGGCAGCCCCGCTCCCGTGATATTCCAAAAGCTCGGTCTCAATCCGCAGATAGACTACACGTCATCTGCCATAGGTATCATGAACATGACCCCTCCCGAGTCTGCTGTCATCGCATCCGACATAGCGATCAAAAGCGGCAATATATATCTGGGCTTTGCCGACAGATTCACCGGTACTCTTATCATCACCGGTGAGCTTGCGGATGTAAAATCCGCTCTCAGTGAGATAGTCGATTACTTCCGCGATGATCTCGGCTATGTAGTGTGCAGGATCACACAGAAGTAAGGTCACGACACATGGACAATACTTCCGCCAGGGAAATACTCGAAAAGATATTTCATGATGACTATGAGCACCTCAAGGGAAGGACTCTCCGCATGACAAGGGTAAGGATACCCGGCAAGGAGGTCTGCATGGCTCATATCATTACCCCTACGGATGAGAGTGTATATAGAAATCTCGGACTTAATATCGGAGTGCACGAGGGCGAGGATCATCTCGGAGAAGCTGTGGGACTGATACGCTTCACCCCGTGGGAGGCTGTAGTGGCTGCCGCCGACTACGCATTGAAATCAGCAAATGTGGAAATAGGATTCATGGATCGCTTCTGCGGTTCCCTCATCATCACCGGTGCTCTGGCTCAGGTACAGACTGCCGTCGAAGAAACCGTTCGATTCTTCGGTGATGATCTGGGCTTCGCCACATGTGAAGTATTTAAGGCATAAACAGATAATATGAAAAAGATGTTTCTTATGGGTCGCAGCGAGGTGGGTAAGACATCTCTCACGCAGGCACTGAGGGGTGAAAAGCTCCATTACACCAAAACACAATACACAAACATAGCGGACGATATGATAGATTCGCCCGGAGAATATGCCGAGTCCAAGCATTTCAGTCTCGGTCTCGCCTGCTTCTCCTTTGAAGCCGATGTGGTCGCCATAGTACAGTCTGCCGATGAGCCCTATAACCTCTTCGGTTCATGTCTTCACACCTTTATCTCCAGACCGCTGATAGGAGTGATCACCAAGACAGATTCACCATATGCCAATGTACCGATGATAAGGCAATGGATGGAGGACGCCGGATGTGACAGGATATTTGAAGTAAACAATGTGACAGGTGAAGGGATAAGTGAGCTGCTCGACTACCTGAACGAAGACCTGGAGCCGATGACGCTGGAGCAGGCCAAATACAAGCAGAGCATTGGTCTTAACGAATGGGACCCACTCCCTGCCGCAGAATAAAAAAGGTAAAAAATGAAGGAAACAAATAAAGGAGGTAAACAAATGTTAGTAGAAACAAAAGCAAAGGTAGGCGTATTTTCCATTGCTTTGGGAGCCTATCTTCCCCAGTTCCCCTCGTTGGTGCCGGAGTTCGAAAAGCAGTTTGACGACTTCAAAAAGACTATCCCCGACACCGTGGAGATCATTGACGGAGGTATGATCACCACTAAGGAGCAGTCACAGGCTGCAGGGGACAAGTTCAGAGCTGCCGATGTGGATCTCGTTTTCATGCAGCTGCTGACCTACGCCACATCCTACAATATGCTTCCTGCAGTAAAGGATCTGGATGTTCCGGTCGTACTGGTAAATGTCCAGAAGCTCAAGGCTCTTGATTACGACCATACAGATATCGCTTCCTGGCTCGGAGAGGGCTATGCCTGCGGTGCTGTCGGTGAGATGGTAGCCGATCTCGAGCGTTTCGGCAAAAGACATGCGGTTATCACGGGTGTCGTAGAGGGCGGTGATCCCGGAGTAGCCGCAGAGATCGAGGACTGGTGCAAGGCTGCTCAGGTCAGAAGACGCTTTAGGGACACCAATATCGCCCAGATAGGCAGACCCTATCCCGGCATGATGGATCTCTATATTGATGAGTCAAACCTCTATCGCAGGATGCATCTGTATACCAAGCAGTTTGACTGGGAAAAGATGTGGGCGATAGCAGATGATATTAATGACGAAGCTGCAATAAAGGCAAAGGCTCAGGATATACTCGACACCTTTGATATCGAAGGCGGCGGAAGCATCGAGGAGGTCTGGGAGATGGCCAAGTATGTGGTAGCCTTTGAGCAGTGGGTCAAGGATGAAAAGCTTGGTCTTATTGCTTCTCATTATGACGGCTATGCTACCGGCAAGGCAGGCGTGCTTGACAGTATGCTGATACCTGCGTTCTCAATGCTTATCAAGCAGGGTACAGCCTGTGCCGTGGAAGGCGACATGAAGGTAGCCATGGCTATGAGTATATTAAAGACTATTTCCGGCACCGGACAGCTCGCAGAGATGTATTCGATAGACTTTAACGACGATATCGCCATCATAGGCCACAGCGGATCGGGTGATTATGATATATCACAGGCCAAGAAGCCTACCATGAAGATAGTAAAGGTCTTCCACGGCAAGACCGGTGGCGGATATCTCACACAGTTCTATCCCCCCACAGGCGACATCACCTATCTGGCCATCACTCAGGACGGAGACGGTCATTTCAAGTTTGTCGCAGCTGAGGGTGTGAATGAAGAGGGCAAGGTACTCTCTATAGGAGATACCAATATGCGCACACGCTTCAGCATAGGCGCAAGGGAATTTGTGAACCAGTGGAGCGAAGCGGGTCCCACTCACCATTTCGGTGCAGCTGTCGGCAGACACATTCACACCATTGAAAAGGTGGCGAAGATCATGAACGTACCACTCCAGATAGTCACAAGATAAGACAACAGGAGCATCCTATACGTGTAAGAAAGACAAGCTGCGGCCGCATCAGCGACCGCAGTTTTCAACCATTACAATATCCCTTCCGATTGTCCTGAGTCTCTCTCTGACT
>JAGBNR010000039.1 GCA_017634315.1 Lachnospiraceae bacterium | reverse complement strand
GGCTTCCTCAAAGTTTCTGTGTCCGTGAAAATGGAGTATCTCAGCTTCACCCTCTTCGGACGTATACGGGAAGTCGTTATTTCCCACATGAAAATCTCCCGTGGCGTAGGTGACCACCAGGAAGCTCCAGTCCGCAAAGGGGTTCGTATCATTTTTGATATCGGTGATACCGGTATTGATATTCATGATCTGGGTAAAGGGTCTCAGATTATTCCAATAGAAATTCGGCTGTCCGGCTGCCATCTTTCCGCCCGTGACGGGTCTCGCCGCGGTAAACTCATTCCATGCTACTCCTCCGCCCGATATGATCACACACAGGCTTCTGCTTCCGCCCTTACTGATATACACATGGTACTCGCTGCCGTCTCCCGACATCCCGTTTGCAAGCGTGATCTTGTACCACTGCTTTATCTCAGGCTCTCCCTCAAGCTCAGGTACCTCGTATTTATTCTGTATCCTGTTACCTATAGAGTTCTCTACGAAATCCCCGACCTTTGAAGCAAAGACAAGTCCCCTGTCCAGATTTAGCTTTTTGATCCTGTCCTTTAGCAATTACCGTTTTCTCCTGTCTAAAAATTAAATCTTCTGCCGAGAGCACTTTTCAGATCCCTTAGACGAAAGACCACTATGCCCGCCATAAATATCATATAGCAGGCGCAGCATATGAGTGCCGGAAGCTCGACCGGATTCATGTCGTAATATATCGGGAACAGCTGCAGCAGTGATACTGCGGCATCCAGCGCGATATAAGCTACGAACTCTCCGATCCTCAGTCTCATGATCCATGCCATAGTCATGGTGATGACACCGAGCCCTATCAGTATGAAGGGTATCACCCATGCCAGAGACCATCCGTGCATATTAGTCATATAGTCCACATAGCAGTTTACCGCACATGCCACATAAGCCTCTATAGTGAGCAGCTTTATGATATTGCTCCTGACATACATCGCCACGAGTACATCGATCCATCCCACAAAGATACCCAGCATCACGAGGCTCACCCACGGCACGTTCTTTCTGAAGAGTATGTTCAGCATCCCGAAGGTGATCTCCAGTGCCAGAAACAAAAAGGTGACTATCTTAATGAAGGTGACTGAGCTGACCTTTCTCTCTATCACCGGGAACGGCATGCATGCCGATGTCTCGGATACCTGCCTGTCTTCCGGCACCTCTGACACCTTTCCCTGACAGAGCGGGCAGCAGTCCTTAACACCCCTTATGACTATCTCACACTTGGGACAGTAGTTCATCCTTATTCTCCTTACCTTTACCTTCGATCCTGTCGCTCATCTTCCTTCCTTTTCCGGTCTTCTTTTCTTTCTTTTCCCTCTTCGCTCTCTTTTCTCTGTGCGTATTGTCGAAATGACTGTCGTAGTCATTTGTCGAAAGCTCCACCTCCACACCCAGCTTCACGAGTCTCCTGAAGAAATACATCATCACATCATGTGTGGCATACGGCGATACCTCTCCGAAGACCATCCTATCTCCGAAGGAGCTGATGCATATCTGCTGCGAAGGAGCCGCCATAAAGGCTGAAAATCTGTCAATATACGGTACAAGCTCAGCAGGCATATCTATCCTTCCGAGATTTGACAATGTACTGGTGATACCCTGCTTGGATTTGGTGTTAAAGAAACCTATGACAATATCCTTTATCCATATGGGTACCATCTTTATGGCGATATGATTTTCAAAGGAGGCGTAGGTATTCATCAGCTGCTCCACCTTATCCTCCCTCAGCTGTTCATCATATTCCCTCTTTACCGTATCTATTATTGAGGCTATGCTCCCGTCATACTGCTCGGGATAATATACGACCGTTATCACTCCGAAGAAATTCCTTGTCGTATCCGATCTGAAAAACTGCCTTAGGTTTACAGGCACAGATACCACTACGGGTCTCATCTTTTCCCTGCGGCTCATAGAGTCGAGCACCGCCTGTATATAAAGAGCCGTGGTATATACCCCTACGGTCGTCTCGTTTTCCTTTGCAAGAGCCACGATCTTTTTAGCCGGGACCACGCCCTCCAGCAGATGCGGCAGCAGATTTTCGTCGATGTCTCCCCTTATCTGATGTGCCCTGCCCACGGATATCTTCCCAAGCTGCTTCAGCTGATCGGTAAGCTTCTGCCTGCTGAAATACTGCTCGAAGGCATCATCCTGCTTTTCGTTTACGGATGACTTCTCCTCTTCATGCTCATCAATGCTGATACCGTGCTTAAGCTCCAGATATCTGGTGATAAGCCTCTTCAGAAACACAAATCCGCCCGTACCGTCCGAAAGGACGTGAAACATCTCAAGATTTATCCTGCGTCCGTAATACGTGACCCTGTACAGCAGATTTACCCTGCCGGGATAGTATATCGGCGCACATGCCGGGAGATGATCCTCCTCCACCCTCAGACTGAAATCACTCTCTTCGAGATAGTACCAGAAGAAGCCCTTTTTCAGTACGCAGCGCAGCATCGGAAACTCATCTGCGACCTCGTCATGTGCCCTCTGAAGTATCTCCGGCTCCACGTCCTCCTTTAGCTCGCAGCATATCCTGAACACTCTCGTATCCGCTCCCTTTGCTGAGGATGGGATTATCTTTGCGGCATTGTCGAGCTTATACCATTTTTTATTGTCCGATCTTTTTTTCATCTAATGCACTCCGTAATAGGCATCAAATATACGCTTGGCTGCAGGCACCGCATATTCGGAGCCTGATCCTGCGCCCTCGGCTATGACCGTGACAACGATATCGGGATCATCGGGATCCGAAAAGCCGGTAAACCATGAATGGCTCTGTCCTTTAATATTACCAAATTCTGCGGAGCCTGTCTTCCCTGCCACGGTGTATGACAGACCCTTAAGCTTCTTTCCGGTGCCTGTATTACACACCTCTTTCATATACTCGGTCAGCACCTCAGCCTCTTCCGCTGTCATTATCCGTCTGTACTCCTCAGGCTGGTATTCCTTTATCAGAGTCCCCTGATAATTTGTCTTTTTTACTATTTCCTGCGCTCTCATCATCATGCCGTCGTTGGCTATGGCCTGTGTGATGAGAGCTATATGCAGCGGCGTGACAAGAGTAGAGCCCTGCCCGATGGCGGTCTGCATGATCTGCTTAGTGCCTGATGCCGAGTTGAGTGAAAATCTCGATCTGCTGTATGCCAGATCCGTAGGCAGCACTCTGCCGAAAAGGAACCTGTCCGCAGTATCGGACAGCTTCGGTATATCGAGCATCAATCCGATATTCGTAAACGACGTATTACAGCTGTCCGCAAAGGAAGTCAGCAGATCCTCTTGTCCGTGTATACTTCCGTGATAGCATTCTATCGTGGAGTCATCTGCCGTGATACTGCCGCTGCAGGTATAGCTGTAGTCGGTATATGTATCCGGATTTTCTTTCATATACTCATAGAGCGTCACCATCTTAAAGATGCTCCCGGGCGGGTAGAGTCCCTGTGTGGCTCTGTTTACAAGCGGTGAATTGTCATCATCGGATGATATCTCTGCCCAGTTCTCGGATACCGTGTTGGGGTCAAAGTCCGGCTTACTGACCATCGCCAGTATCCTGCCCGTCTTCGCCTCCATGACTGTCACAGCTCCGTTATATGGACCCAATGCGCTGTAGCAGGCCATCTGCAGATCGGGACGCAGTGAAGTATATACCCGGTCTCCGGTATTTCTTACACCTGCCATCTCCTTTTGAAGCTTCTCCCCCACGGGAGCGTTGGATGTAAGGAGATCTATATCGGCAGCATTTTCTATGCCCGTAGTCCCTCTCGTGGAAAAACCCACCACATGCGCGAATATCTCTCCGTAAGGATAATTCCTTATCTCCTGATGCTCCCCATTCAGAGCCTCTTCAGCGAGTATGGTACCGTCCGCGGCATATATCGACCCTCTTATCACCTGCCTTGCCAGATCCTTCTTTCTCGTATTGTGATCATCATTTACCACTGCCTTCGCACCGAACTGCACATTATATATAAAGTATCCCGTCATCGCGAGAAAAATCGCAAGAAAGATATATACGATCGTCCACAGCTCTCTCTTCCTCATCTGTATCCCCTGTAAGGATGCCTGTGCTCATCCTCTTCATCATATGCGTCTTCATCATGATAATCGTATTCATCCTCATACGGCCCAACGTCCTCCATATTGCCTGCGGTGATGTACAGGCCCTGTATGACCGCAAACCCGATCAGTGTCACCAGCACGCTGCTGCCGCCGTAGCTGACCAGTGGCAGTGTGACACCGGTCAATGGTATAAACTTGGTCACGCCTCCTATTGTAAGGATGACCTGAAAGCCGTAATTTACCGCAAGTCCTACTGCCATAAGCCTCAGATACATATCCCTGATGGACATCGATATATTCATAAACATCAGGAAATTGGACAGGCTTATCAGTATCACGCAAAGTGCCGTAAGTCCTCCCATTTCCTCCGATATGGCCGCAAACATAAAGTCCTTTGACACTGTCGGTATGCTCTGCGGTGACCCCGCAGCAAGCCCCAGTCCGAACCATGACCCGGTACCTATGGCAAAGAGCGACTGCGCCATCTGATATCCGCTGCTCTCTATATCGGCAAAGGGATCTCTCCATGCCCTTACCCTGTTTCTCACATGTGCGAACAGCCTGTAGCCCACTACCGAAGCCGCCGCCATGCCCGCAGTCCCGCCTATCAGCACTATCGGCATCCTCATAGCCGCATAGAGCATGAACATATATACAACAAAGAATATAAGCGCACTGCCAAGATCCTTGCACATCGCGAGTATCCCGACATGAGCCATCGCTATCATCATGCTTGCCAGGAGCTGCGGTGTATCCACCCTGCCGGTATTCGGATCTGTATGCTCCTCGTCAGTCAGCATACCCGCTACGAAAAAGATGAAGAGCAGCTTGACAAATTCGGACGGCAAAAAAGTAACACCGGCTATTGTAAGTGTAATCTTTGAGCCGTTAGTCACAGTACCTATCGTCATCATAAAGAGCAGCACCGCGAGACCGGCTATGCCTGCTATCCAGTATCGGTATCTCACGAGATATATCTTCTGCATCAGCCACGGTATGATCAGTGCCGCGGCCATAGCGATTACGGCTACCACAAACTGTCTTATGGCTCTGGTATAAGAAAGTCTCGCGAGCATGATAAAGCCGATAGCCATAAGCATACAGATATTATTGGTGACAAGTCTCGACGCTTCCGGGTATATCACACGGAACAATATGATAAATCCAAAGAAAAGTATCTCCTCAAATACGCATAAAAATATCAGACTGCTGTCTTCCTTCCTTACGCACAGCACATAAAAGCCCAAAACATGTGTCAAAACCATCAATACATTCTGAAACAGATAAAATACTCTCCTCTCCTCATCGTTTCTGTATGAGAAGACGGCAAAGCAGTGAAATGTATAGAAAACTATAAATATGGCTATGAAATATTTGGATAACCCGGCCAATTTCCTACTCAGCTCCCTTGATAAAGTGTCCCTTGGTAAACGCGTCAAATGGGATATCGGGAAGTCTCCCATCATCAGCCATCCCCTCGGATATCCTGTTAAGGCTGATATAATATCCGGCTGTCTTTACGGTCTCTTCGGGAGACTCCGTAGTAAAGTAAAGCCTTACCGAATCCGGCGTGAGCTTCTTTACCTTGTCCCACTCTCCATGCAGAGAGAGCGGTACGGAATTAAAGATCACGTTATAGCAGTACCTGCAGTCACACAGTACCGGAAAATCCGTATTCCTGCGGTCTGTGAGCAGGACCTCCCTAAAAGGACTCTGGGTGCTTATATGCTTCTCCCGGGTACCGTTCCCTCTTTTATAACACATGTCACTATTCGTATCCCTGTATATACAGTTCGCGCTTATCATCATCGGTATCCTGCCGTATACCATGAGCTCACTCCCGTCTGCGCCCCTGTCCCGCAGCTCTCTGTATGTCAGCTCAAGCGGAGCGGTATCATAGGCTACACCCAGATCAGCAATGGTGTCGCGGGACAGCTTGTTAAAGGTATACAGGGTATGATCTGCCACTATCTCTCCCGTATAGCCGTTCTCCCTGAGATAGCCTATCTCATCAAGGCTTCTCACAAGGAGATATTTCTTTGAAAGTGCCTCTTTGCATTTTTCCGCGTCTGCATTCCTGAATACATAAGGCATTATCTCTCCCTCGGAAAAGATACGCCCTATCCCGTCCATACCGCGAAGTGCCTCCGC
>JAGBNR010000038.1 GCA_017634315.1 Lachnospiraceae bacterium | reverse complement strand
GAAGGCTCTTTCCGTATTACGGGTCTGTGTTGCGTGAATCACCAGATGACTCCGACTCCACCTGCCGCTTTATCAAGCTCTTCTTCTGAGAGCTCCATGCCGGCCTCCTCGCCGGCATTTCTGATGATCTCCTTTGCTTCTTCCTTGGTCTCGGCCTTTTCGACGTTCTCCTTAAGCTTTCCGATGATCTCCATTTCTTTACCTCCTGTTTTCCTGTGCATCATCAGTTACATTGGGTTATAAACAAAAAACGACACCTGCTGCATCCTTCAAGCTGATAGCTCAAAAGATACGGCAGGTGCCGTTGCTGTTCCGTATATTAAAACAGACTTTACCTTATCTGTCTGAAGATAGCTGTTGTTATCATTGCTGTCAAGTCTTTTCTTTTCCTTTTGGATATTTTTTCTTGGCACATGGGCCCGACTTTATCGCTCTGTATAATTATACGAAAGAAAAGCAGAAATGGCGATGATTTTTTCATGCGTTCTGTCCGGAATTTTCTGACTAATCAGAGATAAGAATGCAATAGCCTGTCATAATATAGCTTTGAGAAGGAGAGGATCAGATTAGCCGGATTATCCATCGCGGATGCCATTTTATCGCATTATGCAGGTGCCCTCAAGGCGTGGCTGCGTTATGAGAAGTATCTTATGGGTCAGAAAGCTATTTGAGAGTACAGCCTGATGTGATAGAATTGTTGGAGCATCAAGCCTTTGCTTGGGAATATGCTGGTTGCTGATGTGAAGCCTCTTGACTGTCAGGCAGTGCTTAATGATGTGATCAGGAAACACAGTCAGGGGACAGCGGAGCAGGTGCGGATATGTATGCAGCAGATCTTCACCGCAGCGGCGGAGAACGGTCTTATATCGGCATCACCTGTTACAAGATCAGTTAAGCTGAAAAAGGGTGAGAAGCAGGGGAGACGTGTGCTCACTGTAGCAGAGCAGAAGAAGTTCGTTGACTACATTCAAAAGACGAATCACAGGTATGCGAGACAGTATATGCTGTGTCTTGAAACAGGGATGAGAGCAGGCGAGCTTACGGGGCTTCAATGGCAGGACATCATGGACGGGAAGATAAATGTCAGCCGGACAGTATCGATCCTTGGAAAAGAGCTGCTGTATGAGAATACTCCGAAGACCCGCGCCGGACGCAGGAGCATACCGCTTACGTCTAGGGCGAAGAGGATACTCAAAGACTGTCATAACGGGACAAGGAAGGAAACCCTGGCGGGTTTCTCTGAGACACACATTCGCCACAAGATGTATAGAAGCGGAGATGAAGCCCAAAACGCTTCAGTACATCCTCGGTCATTCCAGGATCGAGATGACGATGAATCTCTACGTCCACGTGACGGATGAGACCGTTATAAAAGAGATGGAAAAATTCGAACTGGCGATTTAGTGGCGAAGAGCAAAGATCAGAAATGTCATCAATCCCTGTAAAATACAGGGATTGGTGACAATCATTTAATGTATATGGTATACTATAAAAGCATATGCATGGCAGACGGATGATATAGTCCGCTGTTGAAAAACGGAGGTATGGTGATGGGATATAAGGAAAGCTACAATGAATGGTTAAACAATCCTTACTTTGACGAGGATACCAAGAAAGAGCTGCAGGGGATAGCGCAGGACGAAAAAGAGATCGAAGAGAGGTTCTACAAGGAGCTTGAGTTCGGCACGGGAGGACTCAGAGGTGTGATCGGCGCAGGTACGAACCGTATGAACATATACACTGTCCGCAAGGCTTCACAGGGACTTGCAAACTATATCATAAAGAACAACGGGCAGGATAAGGGTGTGGCGATCGCTTATGACTGCCGTTTCATGTCACCGGAGTTTGCGGATGTCACGGCATGCTGTATGGCAGCAAACGGCATCAGGGCATATGTCTTTGACGCACTCCGTCCCACACCTGAGCTTTCATTTGCGTTAAGAGAGCTGCACTGTATCGCCGGAGTGGTAGTCACGGCAAGCCACAATCCTCCCGAGTACAACGGATACAAGGTCTACTGGGAGGATGGAGCCCAGGTGTCCGTACCGAGAGACGAAGAGATAATAGACGAGGTAAACAGGGTGCAGATCACTGAGGCAAAGACGATGAGTCTTGACGAGGCAAAGGCAAAGGGTCTGTACAATGTGATAGGCGAAGATATAGACGATAAATACATGGCCGAGCTCAAGAAGCTCATCATACATCCCGAGGTCATCACGGAGATGGCTGACGATATCAGGATAGTGTATTCTCCCTTCCATGGGACGGGTAATGTGCCTGTAAGAAGGATACTTAAGGAGCTCGGATTCAGGAATGTATATGTGGTACCGGAGCAGGAGCTTCCCGATCCGAAGTTTACCACACTGGACTACCCCAATCCCGAGGACCCCAAGGCATTTACACTGGCACTTAAGCTTGCGAAGGAAAAGGATGCGGATATAGTGCTCGCTACAGATCCCGATGCTGACAGGCTCGGAATATATGCGAAGGATACGAAGACCGGAGAGTATGTGCCGTTTACCGGCAACATGTCCGGTATGCTCATAGGAGAATATCGCATCAGTGAGCAGAAGAGACTCGGCACTCTGCCTGCAAACGGGGCTCTTGTAAAGACTATAGTGACGACCAATCTCGCCGATGCCATAGCGAAGAGCTACGGTCTGACGCTCATAGAGGTGCTGACAGGCTTCAAGTATATAGGAGATCAGATCAAGAGGTTCGAACAGGACGGATCACATGAGTATGTATTCGGACTCGAGGAGTCCTACGGATGCCTGGCAGGTACACATGCCAGGGACAAGGATGCGGTATGTGCCGTCATGTGCCTTGCCGAAGCGGCAGCCTTTTATAAGAAGAACGGTCTGACTCTCTGGGATCAGATGATAAATATCTATGAGAAGTACGGGTATTACAGAGAGGGTATACACACCATCACACTGAAGGGTATAGACGGTGCCGAGCAGATCAAGGCAATGATGGAGAAGATAAGGACCGATCCTCCGAAGACATTCGGAGAGCTCGGTGTAAACAGGTTTGTCGACTATGAGAAGGGACCGGATGTAACAGGACTTCCTGTTTCAAATGTACTTTACTTTGATCTCGAGAATGACTCATGGTGCTGCGTGAGACCTTCGGGTACCGAGCCCAAGATCAAGTTTTACATGGGAGTGAAGGGCACCAGTCTGGAGGATTCCGACAGGAGACTTGAAGCATTGAAGGAAGCCGTCATTGCCATGGCATAATGATGAGCTTAAAAAGGATCACAAACGACAGGAGATTCTGGGCGGTGCTTTATGTACTCATAGCACTGCTCAGTGTTGTATCGGTATATGAGGGAATACGAAATGCCCTGAGGATGAGTCAGGACTTTCAGTATGATGCCGCATGCGCGTTGATACACGGATACGATCCGTATGATCTGAGCCTTGACTTTAGTGAGGACAGGATACCGGATATCCCGGGACTGAGGGAGTTTTATGCATATTTTGACGCGCAGGGGACTCCGCAGAGGATGGAGGCTAACCAGTTCCCGTCTCTGCTTTATATCCTGACACCATATGCGCTGCTGCCGTATGTACCCGCCAGAGTGCTGTGGCTTGTGACCAATCTGATATGCACGGCGGTGATCATAGGACTGCTTAAGGGTACATTTATGAGCAGGGTGGATGACAGACTGTATCCGGTGCTGATGATGGTCATGCTCGCGGGGACACCGTGGAGAAATCAGATAGGGGTCGGACAGCATACGATTTTTGCGGTGGCATGCTTTCTTCTGGCGGTATTTACGGCTTTTCCCGAGAGGGAGACTGACGGCACCGGTAAGGTGATACGCATGATAGCCTCGGGACTGCTGCTGTCGCTCAGTTATCTTAAATATACGGTGACGGCTCCGCTTGCGGTATACTTCATCTATAAGAGGAGATGGAGGGAATTTGCGCTGAGTCTTATGCCACACATCATACTGACGGGAGTTGCATCGGGTGTGCTGCACGTTTCTTTTGCCGATATGCTGATGAAGCCGCTTAAGGTTGCTTCGGCACTGACCGGTGAGGGGAGCATAGATATAGGAGTGCTGACCGGAGGGGCATCATGGACTGTCGCACTCACGGGGATTATAATGTTGTTTATACTGGCGGCGGCATTTATGCTTCCCGAAGGAAATGATGAGCTTTTTATCTCGCTTGCGATACTGCTGTCGCTCATAATGACATACCACAGGGGCTACGATTTTTTTATTATGATTGTGGTATTCGGGTACTTCGCAACGGGAAGCATGAAAGCGGCAGAGATCATATATCTTATCACGACAGTGGCATTTTTCTTCGTGAACAGGATATTTAATGATAATGTTATAAGCCTTACCGTCAGTGGGGCACTTTATTATGCATGCGCGATCTCTTTTGCGGTGATAGTGATCGAGAGGATGTTTAGAAGGGAGCAGAGAGGATGAGTGATAAGCTGTATATTGTCATTCCGGCATACAATGAAGAGGAAAACATAGAGGCTGTGATACGCGAGTGGTATCCGAATGTGCTCATGGGGTCGGAGGGCTCAAAGCTTCTTGTCATAGACGACGGATCAAAGGACGGTACAGCCGACAAGCTGACGAAGCTGCAGGAGGAGTTTCCGCTGCTTGATGTGAGACACAAGCCGAATTCCGGACACGGACCCACGATACTTACAGGGTACAGATATGCCATTGATGAAGGAGCAGACTATATCTTCCAGACGGATTCGGACGGACAGACTGATCCCAGGGAATTTGCGGAGTTTTGGGAAAACCGCCGCAAATACGAGATGATCATAGGTAACAGGACTGCAAGAGAGGACGGCTTCGGACGAGTGATCGTGACGAGGACACTGAGGGCACTCATACTTGCGACCTTCCATGTGTATGTAAAGGACGCCAATACACCGTTCAGGCTCATGAAGGCCTCGGTGCTGGAGAAAGAGCTTAAATACGTGCCAAAGGATTATTTCCTTGTCAATGTGCTGATCACGGTCATCTTTACAAAGAGGAAATACAGGGTGAGATATGTGCCCATTACCTTTAAGCCGAGACAGGGCGGCAGGAACTCCATAAATGTGGGGAAGATAACAGGCATAGGACTACAGTCGGTGACGGATTTCATAAAGCTTAACAGGATCATATCAAAATGAATAATACATCGAAAATATTACTTTTCATACCGGCATATAACTGTGAGAAGCAGATAGTCAGAGTGCTCGGTTCGCTTGATGCTGAGGTGATGAGGTATATCAGCGAGGTGATAGTGGTCAACAACCGCAGCACTGACGGGACCGAAGATGCGGTAAGGGAGTTTATGAGGACACATACCTATATCCCGATGAAGCTGCTTAGAAATAAGGACAACTACGGGCTCGGCGGTTCGCACAAGGTGGCATTTGAATATGCGCTTCATGAGAAGTTTGACTATCTCATAGTACTGCACGGTGATGATCAGGGCGATATACATGACTTTCTCCCTGTGTTGAGGAAGGGCATATACAGAGGATATGACTGTGTGCTCGGAGCCAGGTTTATGCTGCAGTCCCGTCTGGAGGGGTATTCGCTTTTCAGGACTGTCGGAAACATTGTATACAATTTCCTCTATGCGATCGGGATCAGGGATCGGGTGTTCGATCTGGGAGCCGGACTTAATATGTATGATGTGAGCATATTCAGAGACAGGTTTTATCTGAAGTTTCCTGACAATCTGATGTTTAACTGCACGATGCTTTTAGCTGCGTCTTACTACGGATATACCATGAGATACTATCCGATATCCTGGAGAGAGACGGATCAGGTATCAAACGTAAAGATGGCAAGCCAGTCGGTAAAGACGCTGAAGCTGCTTTTTGATTATGTGGATATGCCTACATCGATAAGAGGTGAATACAGGGACGTGGCGATCTCGAAGTATGAATACGAAGAGGTTGACTGATTATCTGGGCCGTAACGGTCTGAAGAGTACCTGCTATGCCGTCCTGCAGCATATAAAGGATAGGGCTGAGGATGTCCGGTACGATAGGGCGAGAGCCTCATATACGGCATCCGGAGAAGAGCTTGACAGACAGAGGAGTCATGTATGGGACGAAGGGTGCAGACCGCTCATTTCCATACTGGTACCTGTATATAAGCCCAAGAATGAGTATTTCAGACAGATGCTGAGGTCGGTAAGGGCACAGACATACGGCAGCTATGAACTGATACTCGGATACGGGGGAGGCATATCGGAGAATACAAATGCCGCACTGTCCGAGGCAAAGGGAGATTACATAGCCCTTCTGGATCAGGATGATATGATAGAGCCGGATGCGCTTTTTTATATAGCGGAGGAAATAAATAAAGGCGCGAGGCTTATCTATACGGATGAGGACAAATATGATACAGGGAGCGGCAGATATCTCAGACCCTTCAGAAAGAAGGGCTTTGACATGGAGCTGCTGCTGTCAAACAATTATATCTGCCACTTCCTTGTGATAGATAGAGAGCTGGTGCTTGAGGCAGGTGGATTCAGAAGCGAGTATGACGGGGCACAGGATCATGATCTGATCATCAGGTGCGCCGAGAGGCTCGACAGAAATGAGATAGCCCATGTGGACAGGATACTGTATCACTGGCGCATACACGATGAGTCCACTGCGGGAGATCCCGCGGCAAAGGACTATGCGCATCTCGCCGGAAAAAGGGCGATAGAGGATCATCTGAAAAGATGCGGCATGGGAGGAAGGGTGACCGAGACCGCGCACCGCGGCTTTTACCGCGTGGTATATGATGACCGCGCAAGAGGAAGCTGCGTACACGGCATAAAAGATTATGAGATGTATCTGGAGCCGGATATAAGCCCCGAAAAGGACAGGAGCATATCCGATATGGCAGCGTATCTCGCGGCGAATAAGGACGTAGGGGCGATAGGCGGACGGGTAGTGGACAGGATGGGACATATTATCTCATCCGGCTATACCGAAGATACGGACGGACATCTGATCCCGCTTTATCAGGGGATGAACCGTAACCTGTCGGGGAAATTTCATATGGCATCTCTCAGACAGGAGGTGAGTGCAGTGTCAAGGCACTGCGTGATGCTTAGAAAAGAGACTGTGGACTGTATGGACACGGATACAGGCAGGATGTGCAGAAAGATAAAGGAAAAGGGCTACAGGATAGTGATCGATCCGGAGCACGTATTTATCAGAAGATGACAGAGACAAGCATAATAATACCTAACTACAACGGAGCTAAGTATATAGAGAACTGCATAAGGACTCTCATGGAGCAGAGCTACAGAGACTTTGAGATCATTGTGGTGGACAACTGCTCTGCCGACGGGTCAGCGGATACTGTGGAAAGAGTGTTTCCCGATGTCCGTCTTATAAGACTCGATCAGAACTACGGCTTCTCACGGGCGGTAAATGAAGGTCTCAAGGTCTCCGGGGCTCCGTTTGCGCTGCTCTTAAACTCGGATATAGAGACCGACCCCGGATTTGTCGCTGCTCTTGTAGGCACGATCAAAAGTGATGATATGATTTTCTCGGTGGCATCCAAGATGATACAGATGAAGGACAGGAGCAGGCTGGATGGTGCCGGAGATCTGTACTCCGCGATGGGATGGGCCTATGCCAGAGGCAAGGGCAGATCCTCTTCGGGATATAACAAGAGCTGTCGTGTGTTCTCTGCCTGCGGAGGTGCAGCTATATACAGGAGGAGCATCCTGGATGAGATAGGATGGTTTGACGAGTTTCATTTTGCATATCTTGAGGACGCGGATATAGGGTACAGGGCGCGTATCATGGGCTATAAGAACGTATACTGTCCCGAGGCTGTGGTATATCATGCGGGAAGTGCGGTGACCGGAAGCAGGTACAATGATTTCAAGGTCAGGATATCCGCAAGGAACAATATGTATGTGATAATGAAAAACATGCCCGTACCGCAGATAATAGTGAATTTGCCGTTTCTGATACTCGGATTTGGCATCAAGGCGGTCTTCTTTATCCTGATCGGCCACGGAAGAGCGTATCTCTCGGGGATCAAGAGAGGGTATATACTTTGCAGGCAGGCTCGAAAGTTCCCTTATTCATCGAGAAACCTGAAAAACTATCTTGTGATCCAGCTTGAGCTGTGGGTCAACCTGTTCAGACGGCTGCCGGGGTGAGATATTGATAAGAAACAATCAGGCATTCCTTAATAGGACACATATGGTCATGGACGGTCTTGTGACGGGACTGTCTTATTTTATTGCCTATGAGATAAGGTTCAATACTCCTCTGAATGATCCTACAGTGCCGCATCTGCCGCTGTATATGTACATGGAGGCGGTGCCCTTTCTTATACTGGCTTACATTTATCTCTACTATCAGTTCAATCTCTACAAGTCAAAAAGGCTGGGTGGAAGAAGAATAGAATTGATTAACATAATATACGCGAATGTGGTCGGATTCTTTATCTTTGTTGCAGTGCTGTATATCCTTAATCAGAACGACTTTGCAAGATCCATGCTGGGCATATTCGCTGTGGTTAACATAATATTAGAAACGTTGATGCGTAACATTATCAGATACCTGTTGATGTTTATCCGCAAGAAGGGATACAACAAGAAGTATCTGCTGATGATAGGCTACTCCAAGTCAGCTGACGACTATATCAAGAGGATAAGGCTCAATCCCCACTGGGGATATGAGGTATGCGGCATACTCGATGATAAGGTGCCGGCGGGAACCATGCTGAGAGGGGTAAAGGTACTGGGGCGTATAGCAAATCTGGATGTCATACTGCCCGAAAACAAGATAGTGGAGATAGCCATTACCCTGCCGCTGGAGGAATACGGCAAGCTCGAGCGTATAGTGGCAAAGTGCGAGAAGAGCGG
>JAGBNR010000037.1 GCA_017634315.1 Lachnospiraceae bacterium | reverse complement strand
GCGGTGGTAACGGTACCTGCGGCAGATGTCTCGTGAGCATAGACGACAGCGGACCTGTACTTGCCTGCATGAGCGAGTACCGCCCGGGGATGGACATAAGGGTGATCGACAGCCCTGAACGGATGACGGCACTTGGGATCGGGGAGTTACCGGACAGCGGCACACCAGGTATAACCGGCGGACATGCGGATGAGGGCAATATCTCCGGCAGTGCGGATGGTCGTGACAGCCGGTATGGGATCACGGTAGATATAGGGACTACGACCATAGCAGGAGCCTTGTGCCATATGGGAGGAGACTCTTACAGAGTTATATCAGAGGAGAGCAGGATAAATCCCAACGTATCCTTCGGAGCGGATGTCATATCCCGTATCAAAGCCGGGACAGAGGGATATGGGAAGACGATGATGGACGGTCTTCTCGGGACAGTAAGAGAGGTCATATTCGGGCTCTGCAGCGCAGACGGGATAAGAAAAAAGATAGATAAGATCATTATCGCAGGCAATACCACCATGATACATACCCTGATGGGCTATGATCTGAGCCCTTTGGGAGTGTTTCCCTATACGCCGGTAAATATAGAAACGATCAGGGGCAGAGCTTCTGAAATACTTGAAATAAAATCAAACGATATTATTAATATCGAAGATTCTCACTGTGTTATTTTTCCCGGAATATCTGCATATGTGGGAGGAGATATAGTCTCCGGACTGTATTACCTTGAAGGAATAAAAACACCGGATATCTCTATGCTCATCGACCTTGGTACAAACGGCGAGATGGCTTTAATAACCGACGATATCATATATACCGCCTCTACATCGGCGGGACCTGTATTTGAAGGAGGCGGTATAAGCTGCGGCTGCGGCTCCGTAGCCGGGGCGATAGATCATATAAAGATCCATGAGGGTAAAAAGGTCTCCTATACAACGATCGCAGAGGGTAAGCTCATAGCCGGTATATGCGGGAGCGGTGTCATAGACTGTGCGGCTGAGATGTACCGTAACGGTCTGTGCACGGAAAGAGGCACTTTCGTGAGTGACAGTCCGCTGCGTATCGCAAGATACCCTGATATGTCATCCGTAAGCTTCACCCAGGATGATATGAGACAGGTGCAGCTGGCCAAAGCCGCTATAGCTGCCGGAGCTGAGATACTCTGCCGCAGTGCCGGTATTTCATATGAGGATATAGGTACGCTTTATCTTGCGGGGGGCATGGGGCATGCTGTCGATACCGGATCGGCAGCGGCTATAGGACTGATACCCCGTGAGCTTGAAAAACGTGCGATATCGGTAGGCAACAGCTCACTTAAGGGAGCGCTGAGGCTGGTGACCGGGGATGAGGCAGGGGCATTGGAAAGGATAGCTTCTATTGCAGAGGACAGCAGATTGGAGGATCTTGCGGGTGCGCCGGGCTTTCAGGACACATATATCCGGCATATGGATCTTCCGGAATGACTACAGTCTGCCTTAACGGCAGGATGTACATTTTATCCAACCTTAAGCACAGATCAGGCGATTGTCATACATAACGGCAAATTCGAATTGATAGAACTGTCTTGTTTTGATATATTCTTGTAAGCATACAAACGACAACCGTGTGCGTGTGCCCGGTAGTAAGATCCCGTGTGACGGATATACGGAGATATTTGGAGGTAGAGGCTGTGGGCTCTGATTTATCAAATGAAATACAAAGAAGAAGGACATTTGCGATCATATCGCATCCTGATGCGGGTAAGACTACACTCACGGAAAAGTTTCTGCTTTACGGGGGACAGCTCAACACTGCCGGCTCGGTAAAGGGTAAGGCTACCGCAAAGCACGCGGTGTCCGACTGGATGGATATAGAAAAGGAAAGAGGTATATCGGTCACTTCCTCCGTGCTTCAGTTTGAATATGGAGACAAGTGCGTGAATATACTCGATACACCGGGACATCAGGACTTTTCGGAGGATACCTACCGGACGCTGATGGCTGCCGATAATGCCGTGATGGTCATAGATGCCGCAAAGGGTGTTGAGCCTCAGACCAGAAAGCTTTTTAAGGTGGTGGCAAGACGCGGTATTCCTATCTTTACCTTCTTTAATAAGATGGACAGGGACGCGCTGGATTCATTTGAGCTCATAGACCAGGTGGAGCACGAGCTCGGGATAGAAACTACGGCTGTGACATGGCCCATAGGCTCCGGAAAGGAGTTTAAGGGAGTATATGACAGAAACAGAAGGCAGGTCGTGCTTTTCTCGGATACCCAAAAGGGAACCAAGGAGGGTAAAGAGGAATTTATAGATATAGACGATACCGAAAAGCTCAAGGCATCCATCGGAGAGGATAAGTATGAACAGCTGATGGGGGAGATAGACCTGCTTGACGGGGCATCTGCGGAGTATGATCAGGAGGCGGTATCGGGAGGCAGGCTTTCTCCCGTATTCTTCGGATCTGCTCTTACAAACTTCGGTGTGGAGAGCTTTCTGCAGTATTTCCTCAGGATGACTACGAGTCCTCTGCCGAGGATGTCGGATCAGGGCATGATAGATCCGGTCGACAGACCCTTTTCCGCCTTTGTCTTTAAGATACAGGCCAATATGAATAAGGCGCACAGGGACAGGGTGGCTTTCATGAGGATATGCTCGGGCAGGTTTACGGCCGGCATGGATGTATGGCATGTGCAGGGAGACAGGGAGGTACGTCTTTCACAGCCGCAGCAGATGATGGCGGATGACAGGCATATGGTAAGCGAGGCATATGCCGGAGACATCATAGGTATCTTTGATCCGGGGATATACTCCATAGGTGATACCCTGTGTATGCCCCAGGACAAGTTCAGATACGGAGGTATACCGACCTTTGCTCCGGAGCATTTTGCGAGAGTCAGACAGATGGATACCATGAAGCGCAAGCAGTTTGTAAAAGGTATCATGCAGATAGCGCAGGAAGGTGCGATACAGATCTTTGAAGAGCCGCAGGGTGGCATGGAGGAGATAATTGTAGGTGTAGTCGGCGTACTTCAGTTTGATGTTTTGAAATACAGACTGAACAACGAATACAATGTTGAGATACGCATGGAGCAGCTCCCGTATGAGTATATCAGATGGATAAAGAATGATGATATTGACCTCGACTCCATCACCGGGACCTCGGACATGAAGAAGATACGGGATCTGAAGGGCAATCCGCTGCTGCTGTTCGTAAACTCATGGAGCGTGGGCATGACACTCGACCGCAACGAGGGACTGATACTGGAAGAATTTAACGAAAACGACTGAAGACCGGCAAGCCCTGTAACTGTTCGGAGCAGCTCATCAGGCTTAGTCGTATTGGGTGTGCCAAAACATACTAAGTTTTTATTTAGTCTGGTATGTGTTATACTATTCTGCATAAATCATTATAACCATAGCTTGCTTGGAGGACGGATATGGCAGCAAATAAAGAGGAGATAAAGTCAGCTGAAAAGAGCACTGGAGTATATACGCTTGATTCCGGCAGCCGGGGCGAGGTGAAGGTAGCCGATGATGTGGTGGCATCCATTGCCGCGCTTGCAGCCGCTGAGGTAGACGGTATAAATGGGATGACCGGTAATATCGGAGAGAAGCTCATGAAGTCTGTAGGCATACGGACAGGCTCAGGCAGCGGTGTCAGGGTGGATATAGCCGGCAACATGGTGAGAGTCGATATGGCAGTGGTGCTGGGGTACGGATACAATATCATGGAGACCAGCCGCAAGGTGCAGGATAAGGTCAAGAGTGCCATAGAGACCATGACCGGGCTCAATGTCACGGATGTGAACATCAGGATCACCGGAATAAATAACGAAGCAAGGAACGATAAATGATAGGACGCGCTGCTGTCAGGGAGCATGTGTTTGTACTGCTTTTTGAGTCGATATTCAACTCGCCCGATGACATGGACGGTGTAGCGGATGCCTATTTTGAGGGCTTGGACAGCCCTATGGACGCGGAGGACTCGGCTTATATCGAAGCGAGGTTTCGTGCCGTAGAGGAGAAGCTGCCAGAGATAGACAGGCTCATAGATGAGCACAGCACAGGCTGGAAGATAGGACGTATAGGCAAGGTCGAGCTCTCGATACTGCGTCTGGCACTGTATGAGCTTAAGTATGATGAGGATATCCCCGATAAAGTGGCGATAAACGAAGCGGTAGAGCTTGCGAAGAAATACGGACAGGAGCATGCCGGATCGTTTGTGAACGGCGTACTTGCCAAGTTCGCTTAAAAGCATTTGTTATGAATAAGGTTTATTCTGTAAGTCAGGTCACTTCATATCTTAAAGGCCTTGTAGCGAGGGATTCGCTGCTGCGTGCGGTAACCGTGGGCGGTGAGCTGTCGAATGTCAAATATCATTCATCGGGTCACATATATTTTACGATAAAGGACAACGGAGCATCTCTTTCGGGGATAATGTTCGCGTCGGATGCCTATACTCTGAAATTCAGGCTGAGGGACGGAGTAAAGGTAGAGGTGACCGGTGCAGTCGGCATATACGAAAAAGCCGGGACCTATCAGATATATGCAAAAAGCATAAAGGAGGCCGGCAGGGGTGAGCTTTACGAGCGGTTTATGAAGCTAAAGGAAGAGCTTGAAGAGATGGGGATGTTCGCTCCTGAGTACAAAATGGAGCTCCCGAGATACATACACAGGCTCGGAGTAGTGACTGCACCTACGGGTGCAGCGGTGAGAGACATCATAAACGTATCAAAAAGGCGTTTTCCTTATGTGGAGATACTGCTTTACCCCGCAAAGGTACAGGGTGAGGGTGCCGGTGAAAGCATAGTGAAGGGTATAAGGGTGCTTGACGGTGCCGGTGTGGACGTGATGATCGTCGGTCGGGGCGGCGGTTCCATAGAGGATCTTTGGGCATTTAATGAGAAAGAGGTGGCGGAGGCTATTTTTCGGTGCAATACGCCTGTGATCTCCGCTGTAGGGCATGAGACGGACACGACTATAGCAGATTATGTCGCGGATCTCAGGGCACCCACACCTTCGGCAGCCGCTGAGCTCGCAGTCTTTGACTACAGAGAGCTGATGTCGGAGCTTAGAGGATACGGTACAGGCATGGGGAATATTATGAGCTCGCGCCTGATGCAAAGCAGGCTGAAGCTAAAGGAATATGGAGAACAGCTCGGAAAGAAGAGACCCGATGCCGTGATAGCGGACAAAAGGATGCAGCTGGCCGATATCGACAATGCGATGAGGGGAATGATGCGTGAGGCACTGAGACGCGACAGGAGCAGACTGGAACGCATGGAGATGAAGCTCCCCGGTGCAGTGAGGACAAAGCTGGGACAGACAAAGCATAGCGCGGCACTGTATGCCGAGAGAATGAAGAGGGTATCGCCTCTTGAGAAGCTTACCGCGGGATATTCGTATGTGTCTGACCGGCAGGGTAATAATATAAGAGACGCGCTGAAGCTCTCAAAGGGTGATGTTGTAAACATATATATGCTTCACGGAAAGGTGACTGCAGATGTCAGAGAGATCGAAAAAAAGGAGTATTGAGGAGAGCTTTTCCTGCCTTGATGAGATACTGGAGAAGCTTGAAGACCCCGATATACCGTTGGAGGAGTCGTTTACGCTGTACGAAAAGGGAATGAAGGTCTTAAAGGAGACCACCGAAGCGATAGATGATGTGGAAAAGAGAGTAAAGCTCATTGACGATGAGGGAAGGACGGAGGACTTTGATGAATGATTCTGAATTAAAGCTTGCCGCGCTCAGAGCGGATGACGTGATATTTAAATATCTTCCCGAAGAGGACGGATATCCGGCTACGGTTATCTCAGCCATGAATTACTCCGTGAAGACCGGTGGCAAAAGGATACGTCCGATCTTCATGCAGGAGACCTACAAGATGTTCGGCGGTAAAGGTGAGGTCGTAGAGCCGTTTATGGCTGCCATAGAGATGATCCACACCTATTCGCTCGTGCATGACGATCTGGAAGCTATGGATAATGATGAGTTCAGACGGGGAAGAAAGACAACTCACGTTATTTATGGCGAGGGGATGGCTATTCTTGCAGGAGACGGACTGCTCAATTTGGCATTTGAGACGGCACTTAAAGCGTTTGACGTAAAAGGCGCGGACAATGCCGGGGTCATAAAGGCACTGAAGCTTCTTGCGGAAAAGTCCGGGCTGTACGGTATGCTCGGCGGACAGGCATGCGACGTGGATGCGGAGCAAAAGAAGCGTGCGATAGATATGGATGAGCTGATGTATATCCATAAGAACAAGACCGGAGCACTGATCGAGGCTGCGATGCTCATAGGGGCGATCCTTGCGGGAGCCGATGATAAGGAATTGGAAAAGGTGGATCAGATCGCTCTGCTCGTGGGTACCGCATTCCAGATAGAGGATGATATACTTGATGTAGAGGGGGATGCCAGTGTCACCGGCAAGCCTGTCGGCTCGGATGAGCGTAACAATAAGGTGACATATGTAACGCTCTGCGGCATAGAGGAGGCAAGAAGTGATGCCAGAGCTATGTCCGAGAGGGCTATAGAGGTGTTTGACAGTCTCGGCAGGGAGAATGATTTCTTAAGAGAGCTTATAATATCAATGATAGGACGCGTCAGCTGAAATGCTACTTGACAGGATAGAAAAACCAAACGATATAAAGAGGATACCTAAAGAGGATCTGCCGAGGCTCGCATCTGAGATAAGGGAGTTTCTCATAGAGAAGGTAAGCATGACCGGAGGCCATCTGGGGAGCAATCTGGGTGTGGTGGAGCTTACGATAGCTCTGCACAGACAGCTCAGCCTGCCCACGGATAAGATAGTCTTTGATGTGGGGCATCAGGCATATATTCACAAGCTGCTGACCGGAAGAAGAGAGGGCTTTGAGACTTTAAGGCAGTACGGGGGCATGAGTGGATTCCCGAAGCGCGGAGAGAGCGAATGCGATGTGTTTGATACGGGGCATTCCAGCACTTCTGTTTCCGTGGGACTGGGGCTCGTAAAGGCCAGAGACTTAAAGAATGAGAAGCACACCGTTGTAGCCGTGATAGGTGACGGTGCTCTTACCGGAGGTCTTGCCTACGAGGGACTTAATAATGCCGCAAAGCTTAAGACAAACTATATCATCATACTGAACGACAATGCCATGTCCATATCGGAGAATGTAGGCGGTATGTCCAAGTACCTGCAGGGGATAAGGACTGCAGTCGGATATCAGAATTTCAAGTCTAATCTTGAGATTTTTCTTAAAAAGAGCATGCCTTCAAAGGGCGAGAAGGTCGTGGACAGTCTTAAGAGGGTGAAAAGCTCAATGAAGCAGCTGCTGGTGCCGGGGATGCTCTTTGAGGATATGGGCATCACTTATCTGGGACCTGTGGACGGTCATGACATAGGTGCAATGGAGCGTGCCATAAAGGAAGCCAAGAACATAAAGCACACGGTCATCATTCATGTATGCACGAAAAAGGGAAAGGGCTATGCTCCGGCAGAGAGACATCCGGCGAGATTTCACGGTACAGGTCCCTTTGAGATAGAGACCGGACTGCCGAAGGAGAACTCAGGCAAGGCTTCTTATACAGATGTATTTTCTACGGTGATGATAAAGCTTGCCGCGAGAAACGACAAGGTAATAGCAATAACGGCTGCTATGCCTGATGGTACGGGGCTTAAAAGATTCAGGAATATATATCCGGATCGTTTTGTGGATGTAGGGATAGCCGAGGGTCACGCGGTGACATTTGCCGCAGGTCTTGCAGTGGGTGGATTAAAGCCCGTTGTGGCAGTGTATTCTTCTTTCCTGCAGAGATCGTATGATGAGATACTGCATGATGTATGTATAGGAAATCTGCCTGTCATATTTGCCATAGACAGAGCGGGGATAGTGGGAGCCGACGGTGAGACACATCAGGGTATCTTTGATCTGTCATATCTTTCCTCCATGCCCAATATGACCATAATGGCTCCGAAGAACAAGTGGGAGCTTTCCGATATGATGAAGTATGCCGTGACCATGGACTCGCCGGTGGCCGTGAGATATCCGAGGGCCACGGCTTATTGCGGTCTGGAAGAGCACCGTGAGGAGATAGACTACGGTCGCAGTGAGGTGATATATGAGGGCAGGGATATCGCGCTGCTTGCGGTAGGCTCGATGGTGGAGACCGCTGAGCAGGTATATGCTCTGCTTAAAGAGAAGGGCTATGACTGCACACTGATAAATGCGCGCTTCGTGAAGCCCATAGATGAAGACCTGATCATAAGGATATCAGAGTCACACAGGCTTATAGTCACTATGGAGGAGAATGTACTGTCCGGAGGATACGGCGAGCATGTGACTGAATTTACAGCGGTAAACGATCTGCTTACGGAGATACTGTGTGTGGCTATACCTGATGAATTTGTACCACACGGGTCTCCGGCGATACTTCGCGAGAAGCTGGGACTTGATCCTGAAAGCGTGGCAGGCAGGATAATGAACAGGCTGCAGCTGATCGAGAACGCGAGAGACAGGAGAGTGCTGTCGGGAGTAGAGGCTGTAGTCAGTGCCCGGGAGCTAAAGGACATGGCACCGGACAGGGATACGGATGAGTGACAGAAAACGTCTGGATGTCCTGCTTACCGAAAGGGGTATGGCATCAT
>JAGBNR010000036.1 GCA_017634315.1 Lachnospiraceae bacterium | reverse complement strand
CCCCGAAACGGGTGATGCCGCATTATCTTCTATATCACTGCCACTTTGTGTTAAGACAGGCTCCGTGTCTGACGGTTCCGGTTTGACCAGTGACGCGCCGCACTTCGTACAGAAAAGAGCTCCGTCTTTTATTTCATTTCCACATTTTGCGCAAAACACTTCCTGCCGCCCTCCCTTTGCCTTATTTCATATCCTTACCACGCCCTATTCTCTATGGTATCATAGTCAGGCTCTTTCATTATCAAATATGAGCCATCATCGGTATAAAGGTCATCCCTTATCTGATCATATAAGGCATAAGCTGCCTCATCCATATACACTTCCGTATACTGTAATCCTCCTTCATCATTATTTCTCTTTATGAGTTCCTCCACCTGTGCGGCAGCACTGGGGATGCACTCAAAGTCCATGGAAATCCTACCGTCCATAACATCCTGCAGCCCATAGTGCCCTGCGCCGAAGGAGATGAGTATCACATCCCCGTAAGGTCCGTAGGTAACGCCCGCGTTATCCATAGCGGTCATTGCGCCAAACGCCATCTCATCGTTCTGACAGACTACTACATTGAATTGTCCCTCATAGCTCTTACAGTACGATTCCATTACCTCCTGGCCGCCTGCTTCATGGCCGCCACCTGTCTGCTCATCAAGGATTGTCCAGCCTTCCCTATTCGCTACTTCTGTGAAGCCATCCGAACGTCCAATCTGCGCCGCCGAGCCCACCTTGTCTGAAACGACCAATACATTTATATCATAGATGCCCTTGCTTCCGGCATAGGACTTAAGCCATACTCCCGCAGCCTCACCCTCTCCGTGATAATCCGGACCCACATATGCGGCATATTTATCCGAATCCTCTATCCTTCCGTCCGTTACTATGACGGGTATGCCCGCGTCTTGGCACTCTGTAAGTACAGTATCCCAGCCCGTTGCTGCAACAGGATTTATGACTATATAATCCATGCCTTGCATTATAAGTGATCTTACGGCTTCTACATTTGCCCTTTGATCACTGTCACTATCCACAAAAAACAGCTCATAGCCGTTCTGTACCGAAAATACATCTTGAAAATTCTTAGTCTGTGCAGTACGCCAATCTGACTCGTGCCCTGCCTGGACGAAGCCAACTTTAACAAGCCTTTCAGCCGCCGGTGCTGCTTCATCGGCTGCCGGTGCTGCTGGTTCCGCCTCTGCTGCAGGTGCATCTGCGGCGGGCGCAATCGGTTCTATGGCAGTCTCTTCCTTAGGCTCATATTTTCCGGCTTTTTCTCTTTTCATCAGAGTCCTTGCGCCGATTACGGCAATACATATGAATATCAGAATGACCGCTGTAATTATGCCAATAAAGACCGTATTCCTGCTTTTCGGTTCTGTTTTAACTACCGATGCCCCACACTTCGTACAGAACAGGGCATCGTCACTCATTTCATTTCCGCATTTTGTACAATACATAGTTTTTCTTAAAATTTCCTTGTCTCGGGATTTCCTATCGCGCACAGGAAGGTCGTGCCTTTTTTGCTTAAATCTACATAATAATTATATCTTCTGCCCCAGAATACGCAGAGCAGGACAAAGACCACTACGGTCACGATGGACCAGAACACGTTCCATTTGTAATACCTATCTACATTTCCGTCGATCTTATCCAGCATGTCGATCTTCATCTGCATCTCCCCCGAAGCGACAAGGAGCTCATTTGATATTTCATTTACGCCTTCATCTATATACGGACCGATGGCTGAGTCCGTAATGCTGCCCGCCAGTCCGCCGACACCTACATAGTTCCCCAACGCGGTCACGATAGAGCTTATTCCCTTTCTTGCCGCTCCGCTTACCGCGTCTTCGATATTTGTCTCCCATCTGTCCATATCATCGATATATTTCAGCCCTATATCTTCCATATCTGCACGTGCTCCTCCTACAGAGAGCATATATCCTAATGGGATCACTACCAGCGCAAGTGATATGATCGCCGCCGCTATCATCTTTTCCTTCAGCAGCATGAAGAACCAAAGGAAGCAGCCTGCTATATTAAACATTTCAGTGGGGTCTTTAGGCGGAGCCGCCGCTACGGTATAGGGCGAACCTCCTCCCGCTACAGGTCTGCCGCACTTGGGGCAGAATGCCGCATCATCAACCATCTCGTTTCCGCATCCTTGACAAAACATACTGTTTCCCTCCCGAAAAATGAATATCCAAAAAAGGTCATAATATCGGTTTCATTGTACTACCCCCCCATATTTGTCAAGGGTTTATGCGGTTTTATAGGCTTTGTTATGAACTTTGTACCGGCTTGGCTTTCATGGATATTAGGAAGCAAAAAAAGGAGCCGGTCGCCCGGTTCCTTTTTTACTATTTTGATTTTGTTTTACTATTTTGATTTATAATTTTGTAGCCAACAATGCCTCCAGCTCTATTACCCGAGCCTCAGCTTTTTTTGCACGATTTTCAGCGGCATCGGCGCGCTGTCTTTCAGCTTCGGCTTTTTTTCTTTCCGCCTCAGTGTTCCGGCGCTCCTCTTCCCTTCCCTGTTCTCTCAGCTCCTCATCCGGTCCGCTGTCCCTCTCCTCCGTGAACATGGGGATATACCTTGTGGTCATATCCTCAATGTCTTCCTCTCTCACGTCCTTAAGCAGTTCTATCCCCGAATAGTCTCTTAAGAATTGAGAACACAATCGGTTATTCCCGAAGATCAGCTTAGCCGCGCTGTCCTGTGTCCTGCTGTTTGTGATGCCTTTTCTGATGTTTCCTTTGACCTTTGACATAGATCCCTCCCATCGTGCAAATATACGGTTACTACCTGATACAAGCTGCATATGGAAGTGTGACGATACGAAAAGATAAGCAGAAGTGTGGAAATGATAGCATAAAAAGAGAAAGCTGTAAAGATACACTCTCTTTTATAAAGATCACGCGTCATAATTATCCATCACATAGCTCTCAAACAAGGGCAGAGTGAACTTTAATACGCCACGTTCATCTCCATTCACGATACCTTTTCTTATCAGCCGTTTCCTGTATGGATTTATCTCATTCGGCTTTAAGCTTAATATGTCTCTTATCTCACTGATCTTTCCTGACTTTGAACTCGCTATCCCATAGGCTATCCGCCTGTCCCCCGCTGACATCTCCGACCACAACTTTTCATATGCTCTCTCATCCAAAAGCTGCTTGTACTGATCCAGTGCCTTTGTATAGTCACCCTTATTCTCCCACGTAAAGTATCCCAATGCCTGAAAGCCGTATGGGTACCCTCTCGTAAGCCTTGCCATCTCTTTTGCCGTGTCGGGTTTTATATTAAAGGCTTTTTCATAGTTTCCGGCTATCACACCCAGATTTAAGGGTTTGAGATCTATTCTTGCCGCTCTGTAAAGAAACGTAAGGCTTTCCTCATTCTGCAGAGCATCTATATTTTCATATAGTCCCGTCATCACTAAAAAAACCGGCAACTCATGCCTCACGAATATCTGGAAGGCACCGGCGAAAACTCCCATTTCTTCCGTATTTGTGACTTCATCTATAGTTATCAGGACATGCTTTCCTCTTTTTTTCAGACTATCGAGCATTTTTTCCAGTGCCGTTTCAATATTCGTTATAGGGACGCTTCCCGTAACCTCCAATCCGATGCCGAAAAAAGACAGGTTTATTTTCGCTCTTTGGAAGATCTCCGCAAGTGTGTTTTCGCTGCTGAGCTTTGCCGCCATTTCCTTTAATAGATCTGATCTGGGGTTCAGCTCCACTACTATCCATTCATTGTCATCTCTGAATTTTTTTGCTATCTCCGTCATGAGGACAGTTTTTCCTGAGCCTCTGACTCCTGTGATCATATAGACCTGCTGCACAGGATCGTCTTCTCTGAAACTCTCCTCTATCTCCGTTATCTGCGAAGCTCTTGATATAAGATTTTTAGGTTCCTTGCCAAATTGAAGCGTATATGGGTTTTTCATTTTACTATTTCCTGTTTGTTTTACTAATTTGATTTATTTTTACTAATTATATTATTTTTTACTATTTCCCGCAACAAAAAGGAGCCGCCACCCGGCGGCTCCTCAACCTGCTTGCCATGTTACTTTATATTGTCTATCGCAGCTCTTTCGATGGGAAGACCGGCTTTGTACATATTCAGCCACTTGTCAAAGCCCTCGACATCCTTTGCTTCGGGAGAGGTGGTCACTGTCTCGCTTCCTGCGAACACTTTGTTTGTAAGGAAGTCATCGAGTGTCTCGCCGTCTGCCTTGTTTATCATGTAAGCGGCATGTATCGCCTGTCCCCAGGGTCCGCCCTCTCCGGCCGTAGCCATAGTGGATACGGGTATATCAAGTGCCGCTGCCATTACCTTTGCCGCACTCACGCCGGAGTTGAACCAGCCGCCGTGTCCGGTGATCTTGTCTACCTCCACATGCTCCTGTCTGATGAGGATATCCATGCCTATCTTGAGGGCTCCCATAGCCGAATAAAGTATGGATCTCATGAGGTTGGCAAGGTCAAACTTCGCATCGGGAGTGCGCACAAGCAGAGGTCGTCCCTCTTCCATGCCCGTGACGGGCTCACCCGAGAAGTAATTGTATGACAGTACGCCTCCGCAGTCGGGGTCTTCCGTGAGGGCTTTATCAAAGAGTGCCGTATAGAGATCGTTGCCTGCTTCTACTCCGCACATTGAGAGCACTTCCTTGAAGATGTTCACCCAATAGTTCAGATCCGATGTACAGTTATTCACATGCGCCATAGCCACCGGCTTGCCGGTAGGGGTCGTGACCATGTCGAGCTCCTTATATACCTTTGAAAGCGGCTTCTCCAGCACTATCATGGCGAAGCAGCTGGTGCCTGCCGACACGTTTCCGGTACGGACAGCGACAGAGTTTGTAGCTGTCATGCCGGTACCTGCGTCTCCCTCGGGAGGGCACATCGGTATGCCTGCCTTAAGGTTTCCGGATACATCGAGCTTTTTCGCTCCCTCCTCCGTGAGCTTTCCGGCATCATCTCCTGCCACGAGCACCTTGGGGAAGATGTCTCTGATCTTCCAGGGGAAGCCGTACTCTGCTATCTTCGCGTCGAACTTGTCAAGACGCGCCTGATCGTAGTCATTTACAGATGAATCTATCGGGAACATGCCTGAAGCCTCACCTATACCTGCCACCTTCTCGCCGGAGAGCTGCCAGTGGATGTACTCCGACAGAGTGAGCAGAGTCCTGATATCCTTCACATGCTCTTCTTTATTCAGTATGGCCTGATACAGATGGGATATGGTCCATCTCTGCGGGATATTGAAGTCGAGCAGCTCGGTCAGCTGATCCGCTGCTTCTCCGGTGATGGTATTGCGCCATGTACGGAAGGGCACCATGAGCTCGTCCTTATCGTTAAAGGCCATATATCCATGCATCATCGCGGAAAAGCCTATGGCTCCTACTGTAGTAAGGTTCACACCGTATTTATCCTGCACCTCCCTGCGAAGATTAGAATAGCAGTCCTGCAGACCGCTCCATATATCATCCAGACTATAGGTCCAGATGCCGTTCTCCAGCCTGTTTTCCCAGCCGTGCTTGCCGCTTGCGAGCACCTTGAAATCCTCGTCGATGAGCACCGCTTTGATATTTGTCGAGCCAAACTCGATACCAAGCGCGGTCTTTCCTGCCTCAATTGCTTCCTTTGCTCCCATGTACCCTGTACCTCCTTGAAAATCTTATATGAAAAATAAGTATTTATAATTTTATCATATCGCTTTCTTTTTTGCGAAAAAATCATCCAATGCCTGCAGTATCTCTGCGGGTGTCATGGACTTCAGGAGATATCCCTCGGGCTTCAGCCTGAGTACCTCCATCACGGCTTCCCTGTCTCCCTTTGATGTGAGAAAGATGACCGGAAGTGAAGCCGTAGCCATCTCCGAACGTATCATCTCGAGTACCTTAGCACCGGTCACTACCGGCATCTCATAGTCGAGAAGTATCAGATCGGGTTTATTCTTCGCCAGATACGTGATGGCATTCATGCCCGAATTTACCATGGTCACCTGATACTTCCCCTCGAGCCAGCCCTTTATAGTGCGCAGCATCACGGGATCGTCATCTACCACCAGTATTCTCTTCTTTTCGCCCTCCGCATCAATGATATCGCTGGTCTCGTTTATCGCCGTCACAAGATTTTTTACGTTCAGCGGTCTCTCAAAGGTCCTGGTGATCGCCGCATCGGGTATGTATTTTCTTGCCTCGTTTATCTCTTCGTTGTTGCCTACTATGAAAAGCCTTGCCTCATCCTCTGCGATCTTGTCCTTCAGGTAGATGAGACCCTCGCTTACCTTCTCCACGAAGTCCCCGAGATAGAGCAGGACGATGGGAGACCCCGGCACTTTGCTAAGCTCGTTCACATACGGGGAGCAAAAGCTCACACCAAAGTCCTCTTTTCCGAGATTCTCCTTTATCGCATTTGTCATGAAGCTTTCTTTATCGCTGATAAGCAGTATTTCTTTTTTCATCTTCAGATATTCTCCAATAAAGTAAGTATAGCATCTCTGTCCACGTTTAGTACGGATTTTTTGAGGCTGTCGATGAGCTCCTTTTTATCGGGCGGTACGGCATGGCTCTCTATCAGCTTCATGGCGGAGTCTGTCGAGTCCATGTCAAAGGCTTCGGCAAATTCCTTTATCCCCATGAGTATCTCCCGCAGCTCCTCCTCTGTCATCTCCGGCAGGTCTTTCTTTGTCTCCGTACTGTCCGGAGACGTGACCGGCGCGAGCTTTTCCTTATAGCTTCTGTACAGCCCGAGCAGTACGGGTGTCTGTTCCTCAAGAGCTGACAATGACTCTGCCGCCTTGTCCACGTCTCCGTCCGCTATTGCCTTCTGATATTCATTGCCGGTATTTTCCATGTCGAGTGCCATCTCCGAGAGCTCCTTCGCTCCGATGAGCCTTGAGGATGATTTCAGAGCATGGACATGCACGGTATAATTTTTAATATTGAGCTCCTTCAGCTCGTTTTCTATCTCTCCGGATGCCTCGTCTATGCGCCTGCTGTAGCCCTGTATGACTTCTATCAGTGTTTCCTCGTCTCCCGAGTACATTATTCCTTCGGACACGTCTATCCCCTGTACGGCTGCCAGTGCCTCCGATACGGCTTCCTCTGTGCTGCCGTCAGCAGGATTGCTGTCTGTCGTGCTCCCGGGCTGCTTTTCCTTTATCTTATCCTCCGGCAGATATCTCACCAGTGAGTTTTTGAGAGTTAGATAGCTCACCGGCTTCGTCATATAGTCGGTAAAGCCTTCGTTCATATACATTTCACGGCTTCCGGAAACGGCATTTGCGGTAAGCACTATCACGGGAGTATCGGCATTTTTATTGTCCGGCAGCTCCTTCATGCGGTGCAGAGTCTCTATGCCGTCCATCTCCGGCATCATATGATCGAGATATATGATATCGTATTTCTTCTTCTTTATGAGCTCCAGGGTCTTCGCCCCCGATTCGGCCGTATCTATCTTTATACCGGTACGCTTCAGTAGTCTCGTTACCACGAGCAGGTTATTCTCCGTATCGTCGGTGACAAGTATATCGGCATCGGGCGCAAAGAAGGTATCGTTCTTATTCTCCGAGCCTTCATGGGGTATATATTTCTTAAATGCCTCTGTGAGATCCCCTATCTCCTCGCGCTTTACCACCTGCTGCTTTACGGCGAAATGGAAGTTGGAGCCCTTCTCATATTCCGACTCCACCTCCAGCCTGGAGCCCATATTCTCGAGGAGCTGCTTTGTGATCGACATCCCGAGCCCGGTGCCCTTCACGGCTTTATTCCTTACCTGATCCAGCCTGTCAAATGCGGTAAAGAGCTTCTCCATATCCTCTTCCCGTATACCGATACCGGTATCCCTTACAGCAACAGTCAGCAGGATGCTGTCGGTGCCGTCCGGGTCGTCTGTCTCCTCAAAGCCGACAGTAAGTGTCAATCCGCCTTTTTCCGTATACTTTACGGCGTTTGAGAGGATATTTGTCATGCACTGCTTTATACGTATCTCATCACCGAAGAGCAGATGCGGTGTCTTCGGATCTACATTCACATCAAAGGTAAGACCTTTATCGTTTGCCAGTGACATAGTCATGCTGACCACATCGTTTACAGTGGATGTCAGCTCATACTGTACGGGGACTATGTCCATCTTTCCCGCCTCTATCTTGGAGAAATCCAGTATATCGTTTATCAGTGCGAGCAGGGTCTTGCCGGCACTCTGTATGTCCTGTGCGTATTTATTTATCTCGGGGTCTTTATTCTCAAGGAGGATCATCTCGTCAAAGCCCAGCACGGCGTTTATGGGTGTCCGTATCTCATGGCTCATGGAGGACAAAAAAGCCGATTTTGCTTCGCTTGCGGCTTTGGCGACCTCCAGCTCGTTCTTCATCTTATCTTCCTCACGCAGACGCTCAAGATATTCCTCGGTATCTGCCACGGTCTTTACGAGCGCATGGTAGAGCTCCTCTATTTCGTCTTTACTGTGTATTTTTATATCCGACAGCTCCTCGGTACCCCCTATGCTGCCGTCCTTTTCAGAAAAAGCAAAGCCCTTCATGGCATCCGACATCTTCCGGATGGGACGCGCTACGGTAAGCTGCATATACGCATCGGCCAGAGCCGCAGTGATCACGCCTATCGTAAAGAGTATCATGGACAGTCTGAAGGCAAAGGCCACAGCGGTGCGGCTGTTTATATTACGACTCTGTCCGAACAGCTGGAACTGCATCTCATCATTGAATAATCCGTTTTTGGATACCGCGTCCTCAAGCCTTTGTCCGAATATGCCTACCGGCTTTGGATCAGGTGCCGGATTCTCTCCGTCCGGCTTTGGATCAGGTGGCGGGTTCTCTCCGTCCGGCCTTGGATCGTATGCCGGAGGGGCTCCCCCCATAGTCTCTGTCGCTGCTTCCGTCCCTGCTCCCACAGACATCGACATGCCATCCGGCTGCAGTATGGATACAAGATGTATGGCAAATGCCGCTGCCGAGATCGTAAGCAATATAGCCTCCAGGATGATCACCCGTGTTATGCGGAATGAGAGTCTTGATATATTCTCCCTAAGGCTTCTCCCGATATCCCCGGCAACCGTATCGTACATGGGATCATTCTCGTCAATGTAATATATAGCATTAGGTATGCATGCCTTGATCTTTGCAGGCAAAAAGCGGAAAAGCAGATAAAGTATCAGCATGCTGTCGACACTTTCCGACAGCGAATAGGTATACGAGTGTATCATATTCCGGCTCATATCATGTGTAAACGCGCCGTTCATTGTAAAGATGACTACCAGACCGTTCACCGCACCAACTATAACTGCGATAAAAACTCCCCAGAAAAAGCTCTTTGCCACGCTCTTAAATATCCGGTGTTTTGCTGCCCATGACGTGAGCATCACGGCCACCAGATAGAGTGCCACCACATACAGGCTGGTGGCATCCGTTACGACCTTAAACTGGAATACCAGCAGTACCGCTATGATCCCGGGTATATCTCCGCAAAGTGCTCCCGCCATAAGTAGTGCAAAGCTCTCAGTGGCAAATCCCCCCAGTCTGTCAGCTATGGTGCTGCAGTATATACTGGTTCCCGCTGCGCATATCGTAAATATTACCGTGAAAATATTCCTGATCTGCCTGATCCTTTTTTCCTGCTTCATTTACCCTGCCTTATGCTGCAATATACAAAGATGCAAAACGGCTGACCAAGCCCGGGACTCGTCCCCGGGTACCCCACGTCACATGAAAGACACCTCTTAGTGCTGCTTCGTTCCCGACCTGACACGGTTCGTGGGCTCTCATTGCGTGGGACCGGGGAGTCAACGCCTCAGACTCAGCCAGCCGAATAACT
>JAGBNR010000035.1 GCA_017634315.1 Lachnospiraceae bacterium | reverse complement strand
GTTCTTAAAATTCTCTCCGGTGTCTCCGTCTGCATGATATTCACAGCCGAGATATACCATCACACCGAGCTTTTCCGCCTCGCTGTATATGTCCTCATATGCTGCCCTTATCTCTTCAAGCGGATATTTGAACATTCCCTGCCTGTAATGCGGTGTAAGGATGATCGCCTGTATCCCCTGCTCCGCTGCATCCCTTAGCATCGCCGCAGACATCTGTCTGTCCTCGGCTCCGTCATCCACTCCGTACAGCAGATGGCAATGTATATCTATCATGTCTTTGCTTCAACCGTGTTTTTAAACATAGAAAAACGGCTTACCCCCCCATATTTATGCTTCGTAAAAACCGTATATAACAAAATATAGGAACTAAACTTCCTATATTGAAGCATTTAAATTCCTAAATGTCAACTAATATAGGAAGTATAGTTCCTATTGTATTCGATCAAAGCAGTGCAGGAGGAGGATATAGTGCTGATATCCGATATGATGGTAATCGGTGAAAAATTGTATAAGATAAGAAAGAAGACAGGGCTTTCCCAGGAGGAAGCGGCCTGGCAGGCAGGCATTTCAGACCGCGCTTACGCGAATATAGAACGAGGCACGGCAAATCCGCGCCTTGATACTCTGATCAAGATATGCAACGTGCTGGGTATCACCCCTGATGATGTCCTGACTGATGGAAAAGACTCTCCTCCCATGAGGCAGGAGGAGATACTGCTGCAGATAGACACACTGCCTCCGAGAGATAAGAATACCGCATGCCGTATCCTTGAAGCCTATATTAAAGGCATCACTTCAATATGATTTGTCTCACTCGCACTTTGGCAGAGCCAGGGTACCGGTACGCGCGATCTCGGTTATCGATATCTGATTCAGAAGTCTGATGAGCATAGCCGTTCTGTCCGGTCTGTCACATATCTGGATGAGCATGAGTGTCTCCGACATATCCACTATATCCGCTTTCATGGCATCCACTATCTCCATGATCTCCCTGCGGTTTGATTTGTTGTACTTTACTTTTAAGAGCATCAGCTCTCTGGCTACGGCTTCTGTCTCGTCATAGGTCTTTACCTTTATGACATCGAGCTTTTTGTTAAGCTGCTTTTCGATCTGCTCAAGAGTCCTCTCATCTCCTGATGATACTATCGTCATCACCGATACATTAGGATCATCTGTAGTACCTACCGCAAGTGAATCTATATTGAAGCTTCTTCTCGCAAAGAGTCCCGAGACCTTGGACAGCACACCCGATCTGTTCTCAACCAGCACCGTATATATCTTTTTCATACTAACCTCCTCCAATATTCTATATGTTTTACCATAGTTGTTATAGGCTCTGCGGAAAAGGCACCGTTCATTTCACTGTATCCTGCGGATCAACGACCACCTCCATGAGCGCAGGACCGTTGACCGCAAGAAAGCTCTTTATCTTCTCATCTATACCATCCATATTCTCAGCCCTGCAATACACGATATCATAAGCAGCCGCCAGAGAATCCAGCTTCGGATAGCTGCCGAGTCGCACCATCTCATACCTGTCATTAAGGCTGTAGTGCTGATATTCACGCACCAGTCCGAGATAATTGTTGCGGAGCACTATTATCTTGATATCCACCTGCTCCTCCTTCATAGTGGCGAGCTCCATCATTGACATCTGGAAGCCCCCGTCTCCGCATACCGCCACGACCTGTCTTTCCCTGTCCGCCATCTTGACACCGATCGCTGCAGGTATCGCATATCCCATAGTCCCCATGCCGCCGGATGTAAAGAATCTGCCTTTATCCCTGATATTTACATTTCTGCATGACCAGATCTGATTCTGTCCCACATCCGCCACATATGCCGAACGGTCTGCCATCTCCTGTGAAAGCAGTCCGATAAACACCGCGGGATTAACAGCTTTGTCGGAAAACTTTAACGGACTCGGCAGGCGTCTGTACTCTCTTAAATGCTCTACCCACGTCTCCGTATTGACAGCTATCTCAAGCTCCTTCATATCCGCAAAAATGGTCTTTGCATCTCCGACTATCGGTATCGTAGGTCCGATGTTCTTTCCGATCTCTGCCGGATCCACATCTATATGTACCAGTATCTTGTTGTCCAGCACGGTGTCCGGATTGGCCACTGCCCTGTCGGCCACTCGCGCACCGATCATTATAAGCATATCGCACTCCTGCATTGCCTTATTGGCAGCTACCGTGCCGTTATTGCCGACCATGCCGAAATTAAGCTCATGATCCGTGGGCAGCACTCCGATGCCCATCATGGTATGTACTACCGGAATATCATACTTCTCCGCAAAAGCCCTGAGCTCCTTTTTTGCGCCTGACAGGAATATGCCCCCTCCTGCGCATATCAGCGGCTTCTTCGCTTTCTTAAGCTCGGATACCGCCTTTTTTATCTGCTGGATGTGACCCTTTACTGTCGGCTTGTAGGTGCGCAGATTTACATCTTCGGGATATTCAAAGCTCTTTATCTCAGCCCTCTGTATATCAATAGGGACATCTATGAGCACGGGTCCGCGCCTGCCGGTATTTGCTATATAAAATGCCTCCCTGAAGATACGAGGTATGTCATTTACATCCTTTACAAGATAGCTGTACTTTACAAAGCTCTCGGCAGCTCCCGTGACATCCGCCTCCTGAAAGCCGTCAGAGCCGATCAGGTCTGATTCCACCTGTCCCGAGATGCATACGAGCGGTATGGAGTCCGCATAGGCCGTAGCTATGCCGGTCAGCAGATTGAGTGCCCCGGGACCCGATGTGACGGCGCATACCCCTACCCGTCCTTTTGTCCTGGCATATCCCGATGCCATATGCCCGGCATTCTGTTCGGTACGCACGAGTACCTGCCTGACCTTTGTACTTCCCAGGCTGTCAAAGAAATTCGCTATCGCCACTCCCGGATAGCCGTAGACTATCTCTACTCCCTCAAGCTCAAGACACCTTGCCATAGCTTCAGAACCCGTCATATCTCATTCTCCTCTCAACTGCTCTACTATACTTTTTGCAACCTTTACGGCTCCGGATGCATCCTCCGAGTAGCCGTCAGCACCTATATCCCAGCAAAACTCCTCCGTGACCACAGCTCCGCCGACCATGATCTTCCCTTTATAAGCCCGTTCCTTTGCATAGTTTACCACATTTCTCATCTCATTCATGGTAGTGGTCATCAGCGCAGACAGACCTATTATTGCCGCATCCTCTTTTATGGCAGTATCAACGATCACTTCCTTAGGTACATTCTTTCCTAGGTCTATGACCCTGAAGCCGTAATTCTTAAGCATGAGCACGACGAGATTTTTGCCGATATCATGTATATCCCCTTCAACGGTAGCTATCACGACGACCGCGGCATCCTCTCCCGCAGAGCCTTCGGCAAGATACGGCTCAAGTACCCCTATCGATAGCTCCATCGTCTCGGCTGATGCAATGAGCTGCGGAAGAAAATATCTGCCCTTGTCAAAAAGCTCTCCCACATCATTTATAGCCGTGATCAAGGCACTGTCGAGGATGTCCTCAGCCTTTATGCCATCCCTCAAAGCCTTTTCCGTGATATCCCTTATGACGTTCTTTCTCCCCTTTAATACCGCTTCATATATTTCACCCGGTACTCCTTCGGGCTTCTTACCTGCGGCATCACCGGACGTATCTGACTTTCCTGTCATAGCCCTTTCATTTTTAGCCGTTTCTTTCAGCCTCGCTTCGGCAGCCATATCATCGGCATGCTCATTCATATATTCTATATATCTGATATCCGACTCCGGATGATTCATGAGAAGATCCGCCGAGAGCATGGTCCTTATCATCACATCCTGGTTCGGATTCATTATTGCTGAGGTAAGATGCGCATGTACCGCCATCGCAAGAAACGCACTGTTGACGTTTATGCGCTCTGGGAGCCCGAATGATATATTTGACAGTCCGCAGGTCGTCGCAAGTCCCATTTCATAGCAGTACTCTATCGTGGCAAGTGTCTCCTTTGCCGCATCACGTATGGCTCCCACGGTGCCTACCAGACCGTCCACTATGATATCCTCTTTGGTAAACCCCATGTCAAATGCCTTTTTGAGCACCGTGTCTATATTCCGCTTTTTTTCCTCCATATCCTTGGGAAGACCGCTGTCCCCTACCGGAAGCAGTATAAACATAGCTCCGTACTTCTTCGCGATCTTTAGCATCCTGTCACACCGATCCGACTCGGCAGATATCGAATTTATAAGTGCCCTTCCCGGATATATGCGCAGTGCCGCTTCCATGATCTCGGGATAGCTGGTATCTATACAAAGCGGCAGTGTCGTAGCCATGGTGACAGTCTCTATCGCCTTAAGCATAAGAGCCCTCTCATCCACACCGCTCATACCCATATTTACATCAAGGATATCCGCTCCCTTTTCTTCCTGCTCCTCGGCAAATGATGTCACAAGCTCAAATGAACCTTCCTTTAGCTCAGCCTGCAGCTTTTTCTTTCCGGTGGGATTGATCCGCTCACCTATCACCAGAAATCTTCCGTCCAGATCAAATTCGAGACTTCTTCTCTCGGATGTGAGTCTTCTTTTTTTCTTCTTTTTTGCAGCATCGCTTTTGGCATCCGCAGGGATCTCCGCAATATATGATGCGTCCGTGCCGCAGCATCCGCCCACTATGGATGCGCCGGCTTCGATTATCTGCGACAGTCCCTCTCCGAACTTTTCCTCTGACAGGTCATAGACTGTCCATCCTTCATTATCAAGCTTTGGAAGACCCGCATTGGGCTTGCATATGACAGGTATCTCCGCGATCTCTGCAAGAGTCCTTATGATAGGTATCATCTTGTCAGGTCCGGTAGAGCAGTTGGCTCCGAAAGCATCCGCTCCAAGTGCCTGCAATGTGATCAGTGCCGTCTTAGGATCGGTGCCGTATAGAGATCTGCCGTCCGCCTCAAAGGTCATGGTAGCCATGATCGGGAGCTCACATACCTCTTTGCAGGCTATTACCGCGGCTCTTGTCTCCTGCAGGCTCATCATGGTCTCCACCACTATGAGATCCGCGCCGCCTGATGCGAGCGCACCTATCTGCTCTTTATAGATATCTACGAGCTCTTCGAACTTCATGGAACCCACTGGCTCCAGCTGTACGCCGGTCATCGAGATATCCCCTGCCACATAGCATTTAGGAGCATCCGGATTCTCTGCTTCAAACTCCTCGATGGTTCTTTTGGACAGACCTACCAGCTCGCGATTCATCTCTTCAAGCCTGTCGTACAGTCCGAATTCTTCCAGCTTTATACGATTGCACGAGAAAGTCGGGGAATACAGTATCCTGCTCCCCGCTTCAAGATATGACCTCTGCAGCTCACGTATGACCTCGGGATGTTCGAGTATCCATTTATCCGGACATACTCCGCTTACAAGTCCCTTTTTTTGAAGATTGGTACCTGTCGCTCCGTCCAGAAGCAGTACTCCCTCTCCGGTGAGTCTCTTAAACTCATCCCTTGTCATCAATAATCCTCATGCCCGTCAAAATCGTCTCCGAGACCGTCATGATCCATATCATGCGGCTCGTCATATCCTATACTCTCTCTGGTATATACCCTGTTGGCCTTTCTCTGCTCCTCTATCTTTTTGGAGAAGATCTCCTTTACCCTTTCGGAATCTCTGATGTTGATTATGGAGAAATTGCCGAGATTCTTATCCGATGAATCTATGCTCAGTGAGCCTATACCAAAGATCTTTTGCATCAGTGTCCTTGTAAGCACCACGTCAGTCATACGATACAGCCTCACTTCATCGTATCTTGTATTGAAAAGACCTCTTTCAAGGTAAAACCTTTCATCATCCAGAGCGTACTTTGTAAAGCTCCACGGCATCCCGAAAAAGGTTCTTTTCCTGTCTTCCCAGATAGAGCTTTCCTTTCTTTTCTTACCCGATGCCTTCCTGCTGTTCTCATACATGACAGTAAGGACTATGGCGATCACGAACAACACGATCGCGCATATCACTATAGTAAGCAGGACTTTAGGCAGTGTTTGCAGAAACTGTTCCATTGATTTGTTCCTCCGAGTTCCTTTAATGCTTTATATCAGCTTATGTATGATAATACAGTTTCCTGAATGAAACTTCTCCATCGGACCGTTCATTATCAGGGTATGAGCCTTAAGATCCATTCTGAAGAAGGATATGGTACTCGATTCGTTATTTATCGACAGCAGGTACTTATCATCATCAGATACCGCTATGTCCTTGGGGAAGTCACCCGATATCGGCAGTGTAAAGAGCTTTGTGAGCATCCCCGTCTCTTCATCCCTTTCAAAAGCAGACACTGAATTGTCACCGGCATTTGTGCAGTATACATGCCTGCCATCGGCAGACAGCTGTATCGCATAGGCTGCGGTATTGCCCGCATGATAATCATTTACGGTGCTCACGGTCTGTATCTTCTCAAATTCAGGATTGCCGTCCTCATCGATGTATGAATAGACATCTATGATGTTCTTCATCTCGTGTATCACATACGCAAATCTTCCGTCCAGAGAGAACTTGATCTGATGGGGAGCAGAGTCTATCTCAGATCTGATGATATCGGCCAGGGTCAGCTTGCCGGTACGGTGATCGAGCCTGTATACCCTGACATGATCCATTCCCACATCGGTCGCGCAGAGATATTTGTTGTCTCTGGTCATCTTCACACAGTCTATATGCGGCATGAAGTTGCGCTCTCCTACCGATCCGAAGCCCTTATGATATATTTCCTCGCATATTTTCTTTATAGATCCGTCTTCCTTCAGTGACAGTACCGTCACCTTGCCGTCATGATAGCCTGCGACAAACAGGAACTTATCCTCATAATCAGTCGATATGTAGCAGCCTCTCATGCCGTGTATGCCGGATTTGTTCAGATAAGAAAGACTGCCATCCTCAGCTATCCGGTATGCGTGTACCCCGTCGTCGGTAATGGAGTACAGGAATCTACCGTTGTGCGATATGGATATATATGACGGATTGGATATCTCCGTCTTTTCCCTGAAGCTGATACGGCCTGTATCTTGGTTATAGTCATACAGTCGTATGCCATGAGTCTCATCCCTCGTATAGCCTGCGGCATATACCACATATTTTGCTTTTTTCTTAGGAGCCATCTTTTTCCTCCCTTGTGTCATCCTGAATGCTGTGAATTCGAGGTCAAAACCCGATATCCGGAGATTCGGACTTTTGACCCTGATATCATGTTATCTGCCGCGCAATGCCTCGAGCCTGTCGCAGCTGTCCGAAAGAATCGCATCTGCTATCGTGATCGCAGCCATCGCCTCTACCACTACCACCGCTCTGGGCACTATCACCGGGTCATGTCTGCCCTTGATGCCGATCTCTATATTATCACCAGCTTTATTGACCGTATGCTGTGCTGCCGCTATAGAGGCAGTAGGCTTCACTGCACACCTGAATACGATATCCGAGCCGTCGGATATCCCGCCGAGTATGCCGCCCGCGTGATTTGTCTTCTTTTTTACATGTCCGTTTTCATTTATGAACGCATCGTTATTCTCAAGCCCCGTTCTCTTCGCGCTCTCAAAGCCGTCTCCGATCTCAAATCCCTTTACGGCACCTATAGACATGACCGCATATGCAAGACAGGCGGACAGCTTGTCAAATACAGGATCGCCTATCCCTGCCGGTACGCCTGATACGATACACTCTATCACTCCGCCTGCCGAGTCCCTCTTCTCCATAAGCTCTCTGAGATACTCCGACGCTTTCATATATGCTTCGTGATCAGGCATATAAAGGTCGTTTGATTCCTCTGCATCATATCCCGATATCTCAAAGGGACCTATCGATCTGGTATACGCGCGTACTCTTATGCCGGACTCCGCAAGCAGCTTTGCAGCCACCGCTCCCGCAGCTACCCTTGCCGCAGTCTCTCTCCCGGATGATCTTCCACCACCCCTGTAGTCTCTGAAGCCGAACTTTTCATCAAAGGTATAGTCGGCATGTCCGGGTCTGTAATAAGACGCTATCTCACTGTAGTCCTTTGAGTGCTGATCCCTGTTTCTGATCATGATGGCTATCGGTGTACCCGTAGTCCTGCCATCAAATACTCCTGACAGTATCTCCGGCTCATCATCTTCATTTCTTTTTGTGGTAAACTCCGACTGTCCGGGTCTCCTCCGCTTCATATAGGGTATAAGGTCATCCTCGGAAAGATAAAGTCCTGCCGGACATCCGTCTATGACACACCCGAGTGCCGCTCCGTGAGACTCTCCGAAGGTCGTCACTCTGAAATTTTTACCGAACGTGGAACCTGCTGCCATTTAGTACTCCCTAAAGCAATTCGACTGTGAACAGTAACACAAATTTACCATTTTTCATGTGGTAAATCAATGTATCCGCGCACAGTCTTCATCGTCTTGCGATATGGGCTCCCGTGAAGGAGACCTCGGCTATCTTCTTGCCCAGATCATCGGTGACAGATACATTGTAAAAACAGTTCGTCCTGCCGTCCTTTATGAGCCTTGCCTCGGCATAGAGCACACTGCCCTTAGACATTGAAAGAAAGGTAGCCTGACCCACGAGACTGACGGTAGCCATTTCCTTTTCAAAGTTTGATGCCACTGCAAAGGCAAGATCGGCAAGCGTATATATAGCTCCGCCCATGATGCCGCCGTATGCGTTTCGATGGCTGTCGGTAAGCTTCATGCTGCATCTGGCATAGCTTTCGCCTATCTCCTCTATATAAGCTCCCGAGAGCTCCGTTGCGTATTTGTCTTTTGCGAACAATTCACGTGCTTCCTGCAGTTTATCCATTTCTTCGTTTCTCCTATTATCCTGTCTCGACAGACTCTATCATAAACTCCCTGCCTGTCCCCGGCACAAGCCTCGCATCCCCGCCGCAGATGGGACACCTAAAGTCCTTTTCATGCGGAAACTCATGCCCGCAGCTTTCACATTTAAACACTGCCCTTGTATGTCTGAAATGCAGCTTTGCTCCTGCACATGTATGCCCGTCTGACAGCAGATCAAAGTACAGCTGTACGCATTCCCCCACATAGGACGACAGCTCACCGATAAGGATATGGATCTCCTTTATTTCGGATATACCCCTTGATAGAGACTCCTCATCGAGAGTCCTTATCATATCCTCTACGGCAGGCAGCTCATGCACGACTCATCACTCCAAGGGTGCTCCTGATCCTATCCCCTATCTCTTTTACTGACACACTCCCGCCGGACTGTCCGCGGAGGTATCTCTCCCTTATGAACCTGAAGGTCCGCTCTTCACCGAATACCGCTATCATTTTGAGAAAGGCATGCAGCTCCTTTTTGGTGTTTGCATGCATGAATATCTTATCCATGGATCTTTCAAAATACCTGAGCGGCATATCATCGGTATAATGTCCTTTGTTATATATCCTTGAGGCCGCGACTCTGTCGCAGATCATCTCGGCCAGATATCTCCGGGGCATCTCCACGGGGATCATGCCTCCCGAGGCTGCCGGAGCAAGGGATACCTCACTGCAGTAGTCCACCCAGTATTCATAATGATGTCTGTTCCTGCCCTTGTGGTGAAGCCATGCCTCCGAATAGCCCTTGTGCTCCCTCTCCTCATTGTTGGGGCTCCTGTAGCCCTGATAATATCTGCACCCGTTTATAAACTCCACCGGAGAGTATTTGGACAGATCATGTGTGAGTCCCTGATAGTACAGTCCGCACTTAAAGCAGTATTTCATCACAAGCATGCGATGCTCAGTAACAGTCTTAAAATGTCCCTTTATATCCATAACAGTTTATCTCTTATAAAACTCAATGCTATGAGATGAAGCGGATAAAAAAGATAAAACGCCCATTTCATAAGCTGATTGTCTACTCCTCTCTTACCGTTGTAAAAATGCAGCGGAATAAATGCGAGTGCTCCTATATACTCTATACTCGTTGAAAAGGCCGGCAGCATCAGCACCGTACTGCCGACTATCCTGAAAGGCTCTGTCTGCCTGAAAAGATACATGACACTTATCATTGCGACTCCCACCCATCTGTAATCGGTATGCGCAAGCTGTGCGATAATGCCAAACGGTACGGCTATGAGTATCTGTACCGGTATCCGTATCCTGATATCCTTTATCCTGACAAGACTCATAAATGAGACAGCGAAAAGTCCGAGAAGCAGGGTCCAAAACACATTCTGATAATCAATGTAGACTATGGTGTTATAAAATGCGATATCAAACGGAACCTCCGAAAGCAGTCCGAAGATCATAAGCCTCATCATATAGCCTGCAAGATTACGGGTATGTACAAAGCCCTCGACAATGAGAAAACAATATATGGGAAATGCGATCCTTCCGACATATCTGAGCCATATCAGCTCGGGAAAGAGAACGGCACCTGTATGATCCAGCAGCATGGAGCATACGGCTATACTCTTCAGTGCCGTGCCGTTCATCTGTCTCCTGTCCTGTCTGCGGCAGTCATAAGTATTGCTATACTCCTCTGATATACGGCAAGCTCATTCTTTTCGGGATCATATATTCCCGCCTCCTTCCCCTCGCCGGAGGAGAGACATATCTCCCATTTGTTTCCCTTCGGAGGCTTGGGCGGATGAAATCTGTGCCCTGTCCAATGCATATTGTAAGCTATGTAAAAATCGCAGTCATTCCTTCCGTTCGCATTTCGCTCATAGCTTCCCGAATAAAGCACCGCAAAATGCCTGTTGTAGTTTGCAAAGCTCTGATTCCATGCCTGCTCGCCGTGGAATGAAGCATCCGGTGCCCCGCATGATATGTAATCATACATCTTCTTTGCATATCTGCCGTGTAATACGGGATGCGCTCTTCTGAGCTCCAGAAGAGACCTTGTAAACTCATAGAGCTCCTTATTCTTTTTCCTGTCCTCCCAGTCCAAATAGGATATCTTATTATCCTGACACCATGGATTATTATTGCCGCGCTGGGTATTGCCAAACTCATCCCCGGCCTTGATCATGGGCACTCCCTGTGAGAGTATCAAAAGCATCAGGGCATTTTTCATCTGACGCTCCCTGAGCCTGTTCACAGCCTTCTTCCTGCTCGTACCCTCGTCTCCGCAGTTCCATGAGTAGTTATAATCAGAGCCGTCGCTGCCGCCCTCACCGTTCTTTTCGTTGTGTTTTCTCTCGTAGCTTACAAGATCCCTTAAAGTAAATCCACTGTATGAGGTGATATAGTTGATCACGGCATTCTTTTCAGGGTTGCAGAGTATATGCGCCGAAACCTTGCCGAGCATATCCTCATCACCTTTAAGATACTTTCTCATGTCATACATGAACGCACTGCTCTTTATACCGAGATTCATCGATACAGGCATCCTGCGTCCATATATATGATCGGGGTCTATATCCGAAAATATCAGCTTGGTGTCAGTGAGATAGGGATCGCTTACGATATCCTTTACCGGCAGATCCGCTCCGAGTATTTCAAAGCCGTCTACATTGTAGGTGGCCACCCAGTATCTCATGACCTCCTGAATAAAAGAAAGAGTATGCTCCGGGAGAAAATATATCTGCATTATGAGCTCCATCTTATTCCTGTGCAGCTCATCGGCAAGCCGCATGAATTCTTCGACAGGATCACCTGCAGCATATGACGGCTTGGGCACGAAATAATTGCCGGGCACATAGCCCCACAGATTGAGCCTTCTGATCCCGTCCATGGTATTGTCGGTAACCTCGTTGAAATCATAGGCCGGCTGAAGGATCAGCGATGTCACCCCCAGCTTTTTCATATAAGGTATCTTTTCCGCAAGTCCGCTGAAGGTGCCGGGATGCTTTACCCCTGATGACGGGTCTTTGGTATAGGCACGGACATTGAGCAGATACAGGATCACATTCTGCCACTCTATATGAGGACCTCTGAGCTTTGAATCATTCTCGGGGATGATAAAGGCTCCGAACCCGTCACGCTTTCCGAATCTGGCATTGCCCGAAATATACTTCGCATAAGGGTCTATATATTCATTCTTTCCCAATCGAAGCCTGTACAGAGTATTCTCTGTATCAATATCCTTTATTTTCATGGAATATACAGAGCCCATACGACAGTCCCTGCCGAAATGGACACTGCCTGTCTTTTTTCTGTCTTTTCTTGAATAGAGCTCTATGACAGGCGCATTTCTGCTTTCAGAAACCGCCGATACCGTAACGTCTCTTCCCTCTCCGAAGGGACCCAGCCCTGTAAATCTGCCTTTTTCAGTAGTATATTTCGCCATCCGCAGCCTTTTTCATTGTTGATGTTTAAACACTATGCTATGATAACACAAGATAGTAAACTGTGTCACGGGAAGAATTGATCCCCCGGACAAGGGGGTTATTACTTACTCTCTATATAATGGAGGTTAATATGACAGATTACAGTGAGATAAGCGTGGATCTTGATCTGGATGATGGCAGGACGGTCACCTGCGACACGATAACCGTACTGAAGGTCGATGGTAAGGATTACATAGCCCTGAATCCGAGAGACAATGAGGACGAAGTATGGTTTTACGGTCTGAAGGGTGATCTGTCAGATGAAAATGTCGAGCCCGAGCTGATCTATATAGATGATGACGATACCTATGAGGCAGTCATGGATGCCTTTGACGAATATCTTGACACACTCGAGTTTGAGGAGACCGATGATCCCGAATGAGCCATTATCTATGGCAGCCTTTATCTGATACTACGCATCTTTTTATGTTATTACATTTTCTGCTTTGCCTGTATCATGTTACTGCAGCGCATCAAGAAACCTCGATGGCTGCATTTTTTTACCGTTGTTTTCATTAAGATAAAAGATATGCAGCTTTCTTTCGGCTCTCGTCATCCCGACATAGAGAAGTCTCCTCTCTTCTTCCATCTCGCTTTTTTTAGCTGCTCTGCGATAAGGTATTATCCCCTCGTTCACGTCTGCTATAAACACTTCTCTGAATTCCAGTCCCTTGCAGGCATGCAGTGTGAGTATCCTGATCCCCGTACTGTCATCATCCGCTGATACGCTGTCGGGCATATCTGAAGCCCTGATCCATTCGTAAAGCGATGAGTAAGCCCCGGATCTTTCATAAAGCTCATGGAGATCATTAAGGTATGCCCCGCATTTAATGAGGTATTCTTCATAGCCTACGACCTTCATCAGATAGCGCATCGCATTCTCCGGCTTCATCAGCTTCATTCTGTTTATATCCTCTATGAACTGTCTTACAGCGTCCTCCACCTCCGGTATGCCTTTGTAAAAATTAGCCGCATCATCAAGTACTGCCTCCGCACCTGCAAAAGCCTCTCTCCCTATACCTCTGTAGGGCTTGTTCATGCATCTTAATATATCGCTTCTTGTATACCGTCCGCAGGCCAGTCTCATATAAGCCATCACATCCTCTCCGCATTCTGTACGATACAGACTCTTTGATATCCCGTTCAGCGATGTCCTTATCCCTTTGGCGGACAATACCCTGTCATAGTACTTCACCAGCTCATTTGTCCGTGCAAGGATAGCGATATCATCGGTGTGCGCTGAGGCGGTCAGTCTCATCATCTCTTCCGCTTCTTCATCCCTGCCTCCGAATCCCCTTATATCCACATCCGGTCCCGTGAGATCGAATGCCTCCTGATGCTTGGCTATCCTGTCCTCGTTTTGCGTTATGACCTTTACGGCGGCTCTTACTATAGGCATGCAGCATCTGTAATTCTTCCCCAGCTCATATATGCCGAGTCTCCTGCCTCCGGCTTCATCCGTGTGCTCATCCATAAACCTCCGCATCACTCCAAAGCTGCCGCCTCTGAAGCCGTATATGCTCTGGTCGTCATCCCCCACAGCATATATATTTTCATCATCTCCTGCCAGCAGCTTCACAAGCTCATACTGAAGACTGTCGGTGTCCTGAAACTCATCCACCTGTATATACCTGTATCTGTCACGCCAGAATGCAAGTCTCGCGGTATCAGCCGTAAGGAGCGCATGGCATTTCCTGAGCATGTCGCCAAAATCAAGAAGCCTGCGTTCCCTAAGTATCTCTCTGTACTTAAGACAAAGCCTCTCTCCCGTCTCTTCACCGATCAGACCGTTTCCGTATGAGACTCCGTTTATCCTTGCCGACAGTTCGTCTACTGCCTCCGGCATGTCTTCGACATAGGTATGCGATCCTATGATCAGATCTCTAAGGATGATATATTTTTCCGCAGGCTTTAGTATATTTGCCCGAGTCAGTCCATAGGTCTGTTTCAATATTGAAAATGATACCGAGTGAAAGGTTCCGAATGTCATACGCGAAGCTCTTGCTCCGATAAAAGAATATGCTCTTGACCTTATTTCTTTTGCTGCCGCGTTTGTGAATGTGAGTGTGAGAATACTTGAAGGATCTATCTTCAGATCGTCTGTCAGATATGCGATACGTCTGGTCATTACAAAGGTCTTGCCGGAGCCCGGACCCGCTATCACAAGTGCGGGTCCTCCTCCGTGCCTCATCGCAGCCCTCTGGGCCGCATCCGGTTCATTCATAGGCTCTTCCTCATCCTATACTATCTTTAAGCAGCTCTATACCGGCTTTTATCCTGATAAGAGACTCCTCCCTGCCGAGTATCTCCATCAGCTCGGTGGCTCCACCGGGAGTCATCTGTTTGCCGGATACGGCTGTACGCAGCGGCCACAGTATCTGACCGTTCTTAAGTCCGTTTTCCTCCGCGAACTTTTTTAACAGCTCATACAGTGCATCGTTGCTCCAGTCAGAAGTCTCCTCAAGCACCGGCAGTATCTTACTCAGTGCCTCATACGAAGACTCTGCTGTGGTCTTCATCTTCTTGTGAGTATACATGTCCGTATCATAATCCGGCAGCTTTTCAAAGAAATCAATATGCCCCTTTATATCACTGAAAAGCTCTATCCGTGTCTGTACCATACCGGCTATCCTCTTCAGGTCAAGCGGCTTATGTATGACCTCCTCGATATACGGCCTTGCCATTTCGTAAAATCTGTCAGGGTCCATCCTTTTAAGATACTCGCCGTTCATCCAGCGCAGCTTGCCGTAGTCAAATACCGCCGGACTCTTGCTCATCCTGTGATAATCAAAGCTCTCTATGAGCTCATCCATGCTCATGATCTCCCTGTCATCCTCAGGCGACCAGCCGAGCAGAGCCACAAAGTTCACTATCGTCTCCGGCAGAAATCCCTGCTCCACCAGATCCTCAAAGGAAGAATGCCCCGATCTCTTGGAGAGCTTTTTGTGGTCTTCGTCCGTGATAAGCGGACAGTGTATATACTCCGGTACCTCCCATCCGAAGGCTTCATACAGCCTGTTGTACTTGGGTGAGCTGGAAAGATACTCATTGCCGCGTACCACATGGGTTATCCCCATCAGATGATCATCGACCACATTGGCGAAATTGTATGTCGGGAAACCGTCACTCTTGATAAGTATCATGTCATCAAGCTCTGAGTTGTCCACCGTGATATCCCCATAGATATCATCATGAAAGGTTGTAGTGCCCTCTGTGGGATTGTTCTGTCTTATGACGTACGGTATACCGCTCTGCAGCTTCTCCTCTACCTCCTCCTTTGAAAGATGCAGGCAGTGCTTATCATATACCGTTATCTCCTTGTCGGTACCATCCACCCTGGTCTTCAGGGTCTCAAGCCTCTCCGGGGTGCAGAAGCAGTAATATGCCTCCCCCTTTTCTATAAGCTCTCTGGCATACTTCATATATATGCCTGACTTCACACGCTCTGACTGTACATAAGGCCCTACGCCGCCGTCCTTGTCAGGTCCCTCGTCATATGTCAGTCCCGTGGCTTTAAGCGTGCGGTTTATGATATCCACCGCACCCTCCATCTCACGTTCCTGATCGGTATCCTCTATCCTGAGTATGAAATCCCCGCCTGCGTGTCTTGTGATAAGATATGCGTACAGCGCGGTTCTCAGGTTTCCTACATGCATCCTGCCTGTGGGCGAAGGTGCAAATCTCGTTCTTACTTTTCTCATTTCCGTATCTCCTTAATCATCAGCTTCGTATTCTACCAATTCAATGAGACCGACCTGTCTCCTGAACATAAAGCATACTTTTTTCCCGGACATTGCTACGGCAGGTGCTGTCTCTCCCGCGGGAATATATCCGTTCTCACGCATTTTCTCTGCCTGTTCGTCTATATCATCACATATATAGCATATATGATACGGTCCGCTGCCCAGCTTTTTAAGTGTGGCATACACCGGTGACTTCCCGCTTTTGGGTGATACGAGCTCTATCCTGTAACCGCCGTTTATCATAAAAACTATATCGACATCCCTGAGCGGATCATAGACCTTATCCGTCTCGATCCGGTATCCGAGCTCCTCAAACGACGGCACGCTCTTTTCTATATCCTTTACCAGATATCCTATATGGTGAATCTTCATCCCTCTGCTTCCTCTTTTTTTGACAGTCCGACATATTCATACAGCCATTTTCTTTCATCATCACTAAGCTCCGGCGCAAGCGATTCGTATACGTCCTTCTGATAGCTCTCATACATCGCTGTCTCCTCGGCTGTCATAAGTCTCCGATCCATCCCTTTGTCATCTATCGGCACCTGTGTGATGCTGAAAAATCTGTAAAACTGTCC
>JAGBNR010000034.1 GCA_017634315.1 Lachnospiraceae bacterium | reverse complement strand
CCTTGCGCACGAGCAGATAAATGATAAGTGCCACAAGTGCTATACCTATCACCGGCCCTATGCCAAAAGCCACCTCTCCGACGAATAGTCCGACCACATTGTAACATATGAATGCGAGTACATATGCCCAGAGTGTCATATATCCGATAGCAGCCCAGGTCCACTTTGCGTTATTCATCTCACGCTTTATCGCTCCTATGGCTGCAAAGCAGGGTGCGCAGAGCAGGTTGAAGATCATGAATGCCATGGCTGCCATAGGTGTGTAGTCAGCAGCTACGCGTGCCCATATACCTTCTCCCTCGTCTCCGAGCTCTTCTCCTGTGGCTTCCTCATCATAGTTGTACAGCACTCCGAAGGTACCTACGACCTCTTCCTTTGCCACCAGACCCGTCACGGTCGCCACGGTAGGCTTCCAGCTGCCGAAGCCGAGAGGTCTGAATATGAATGAAAGTCCGTTGCCGACACTTGCAAGAAGTGAAGCATCCATGGGAGCTACATCCTCTTCGGGGATATTCATCCTGTCGGCAAGCTGAGCAGTGTATTCCGGAGTGGCTATGCTCTCATCTTCAAAGAGACTGTCTACCATGCCAAACTGACCGTTCACGCTTCCAAATGCAGACAGGAACCAGATGATGATCGATGAGATCACTATCACGGAGCCGGCTCTCTTTATGAAGGACCAGCCTCTCTCCCATGTGGCACGGAGCACTCCGCCCACATTGGGTATATGATAAGCGGGAAGCTCCATTACGAACGGAGCAGGCTCACCTGCAAACTGTCTGAACTTCTTGAGTATGATACCCGAGAGTATGATGGAGCCGATACCGATAAAGTACGCTGAAGCAGCTATCCACGGAGACCCTCCGAATATGGCTCCTGCTATCAGTCCTATGATGGGAAGCTTTGCTCCGCAGGGCATGAAGGTCGTAGTCATGACCGTGAGCTTCCTGTCTCTGTCGTTTTCAATGGTACGTGAAGCCATGACGCCCGGCACTCCGCAGCCTGTAGCCACAAGGCAGGGTATAAAGGACTTGCCCGAGAGTCCGAACTGTCTGAAGATACGATCCATGACGAAGGCTACACGCGCCATATATCCGATATCCTCGAGGATCGAAAGCAGCAGGAAGAGTACGAGCATCTGAGGCACAAAGCCTAATACTGCGCCTACACCGGCCACTATACCGTCCTGGATGAGACCGTAGAGCCAGCCGCCCTCTGCTACGCCGAGTGCTCCGAGTATGGTGTCAAAGAGACCCGGCACCCACTCGCCGAATATCACATCATTTGTAAAGTCGGTGGCCGCCGTGCCTATAGACACGCTCCAGCCTCCCATGGCAATGGCATATATAAGAAACATCACTATGGCAAAGATCGGCAGACCAAGTATACGGTTGGTGACTATTCTGTCTATTTTGTCGGACACGGTGAGTTCACCCTTTGCCTTGCCCTTTGAGACCGCCTCCTTTGTGATCGCTGAAATGTAATTATATCTCTCATTTGTGATGATGCTTTCCGAGTCATCATCCATCGCCTTTTCACAGTCAGCTATGATCTGCTCGATCTCCTGAGCCTTACCTTTAAGAGGCAGCTTCTCGACTGCCTTCTCATCACGCTCAAATACCTTTATGGCGTACCACCTGAGCAGCTTGTCATCAGTCTGTCCCTTTATCTCGTTTTCTATCCTGGAAATGACATCCTCTACCTCTCCGGCAAACACCTTGTCCTGAGCGACCACTGTCTTGCTGCGTGCTGCCTCCACCGCCTTTTGCGCGGCGGTATCGATGCCCTCGCCCTTCATAGCGGAGATCTCCACGACCTCGCACCTGAGTGCCTCTTTGAGCTTTGCTATGTCTATACGATCTCCGTTCTTGCGCACGAGATCCATCATGTTTACTGCCACTACGACAGGTATGCCCAGCTCCTTGAGCTGTGTGGTCAGATAAAGATTTCGCTCGATATTTGTGCCGTCGACAATGTCCAAAATGGCATCGGGCTTCTCATCTATGAGATAGTTTCTCGATACCACTTCCTCCAGTGTATAGGGTGACAGGGAATAAATACCGGGCAGATCCTGTATCACCACCTCGTGGTCTGACTTCAGCTTACCTTCCTTTTTCTCCACGGTAACGCCGGGCCAGTTGCCCACATACTGATTTGCTCCCGTCAGCGCGTTAAAAAGTGTTGTCTTGCCGCTGTTGGGATTTCCCGCTAATGCGATCTTGATAGCCATCTGTCTTTCTCCTCCAAATCAATTACTCTACTTCTATCATCTCTGCGTCGCCTTTGCGCACAGACAACTCATAGTCGCGGATATTCAGCTCCATCGGATCTCCCAGCGGAGCAACCTTTCTTACGAATATCTCCACTCCTTTGGTGATACCCATGTCCATGATCCGGCGTTTTACCGGTCCCTCTCCGTGAAGCTTCTTCACCTTCACCGTCGATCCGACCGGAACGTCACGCAATGTCTTCATTACTTCTTTCCTCCCTGATTAATTACTGTGAGCGATTTCGTCCACCATTATTTTAGAGGCCATCTCTTTAGTAAGGGCTAACCTCGAATCCTTGACATTTACTATCATATTACCATCCTGAGACTGGATCACTGAAAGTACCGTATCCGTCACAAATCCCAGATCTGCCAGATGGCTTCTGGTTTCCTGATTGCCTCCTATACGTCTTACTACAGCTCTTTCTCCCGTTCCAAGCACTGTCAATGGCATCATGATACCTCCTGTATACGCAATTTTGGGTTAGTATTCTCTAATCCGCATGTATGTTAGCACTTGCTAACTTCGATGTCAACCCCACGCGCTAAACAGATGGCGTAAAGTAGCTCTCAGAACAAAGACAGCCGGTGCCCTGAACCTGATATGTAAAAGTTCAGGGGATCGTGCTCTCTCTTGTATACATTACAGATAGTGCGCCCTGAGCTCATCCCCCGAAGCAGGCGAAAGATACGCAGGTGCTATGTCAAATACAGTCTTGCATCCTGTCACACCCTCTGCGTTAAGGCGTACAACAGCGCGCGCATAGGCTGTAAGCACGGCTCCGGTAAACTCCGGATTGGAATCCAGCTTCAGACTGTATTCAATCACGTGTTTGTTGCCGCTACTCCCGGTCTCTCCACTGTATATCACAGATCCCCCGTGAGGAAGCCCGCTGTGATCCCGCATCATTTCTTCTTCGGTGATAAAGTGGACTGTGGTATCATAGTCCGCAAAGTAATTCGGCATGGTCTTGATCTCTTCCTCGATCCTATCCCTGTCTGCGCCGTCCTCAGCAACCACAAAGCATTCTCTGGTATGCTTTTCTCTTGTCGTAAGTGCGGGATTCTCGCCACTCCTCACTCTCTCTACTGCCGCTTCCACGGGGATCGTATACTGTCTGGCATCCTTTACTCCGTTTATCCTGCGTATCGCATCCGAGTGTCCCTGGCTCACTCCCTTTCCCCAGAAGGTGTAGTCTTTTCCGCCGGGCAGTATGGCTGTGGCATAGAGGCGGTTCAGTGAAAACATCCCCGGGTCCCATCCGCAGGAGATCAGCCCGATCCTTCCGCCCTTCTTCGCAGCGTCATCCACATTTTTGAAATGTACCGGTATATTGGCATGAGTATCAAAGGAGTCCACCACGTTGTACCATTCAGCGTATTTCGGTGTCATCCCGGGCAGATCGGTGGCACTTCCTCCGCAGATGATAAGCACATCCAGATCCTCTTTTCCGTCCGAAAGCCCTTCTGCACTCTTTACAGCCGCCGTCTTTGTCGCTATGGACAGACCTGATGGGTCCCTTCGCGTGTAGACGGCCGTAAGCTCGATATCTTCCGTCCTTGCTATGGCAGCCTCCACACCTCTGCCCAGATTGCCGTAACCCAAAATTCCTGCTTTCATATCATTCCCTCCTTAATGTTTTATTATTGATATTGATGATGCTCATGCTATAAACCCCCTTTAACTACAATCCACAGTACTGTCTGCAGGATCAGTACCAGCGGCACGCCTATGAAGAAAAGCGGTTTCCTCGTTTTATGCCGAAACACATACATACCGGCCAGTCCTCCTGCCGATCCGCCCGCGATGCACAGCCCCATCAGAGTCATTTCCTTTATCCTCCATCTCTTATGGACTGCCCTGTGCTTGTCTGCGGCAAAGCATAAAAACGCTGCGACATTTATTGCTATCAGATATGCAGTAATGACCGTACTGATACGAATGTGATCCATGCCTATATTTTATACTGCCTCTCAGCCCGGTTCTCTATTTTCAGATCCGGGACTCTGGAGGACCCTTTCACATTGTTCGTTACCACAGTATACCCCCTACTGTTTATGTATCGGTAATGAAATAATGGATCTTGTTACAGGTTCCAGCCATGGGTATGATGCAAAATCGAGTTTAGTTATAAATATATTCCCATCGTTATATGGGCTTGAAAGCCCAATATACCATTTATTTCTGCGTTCACTGACGGAATATAAAACGGT
>JAGBNR010000033.1 GCA_017634315.1 Lachnospiraceae bacterium | reverse complement strand
TCAGGTAACATACATTATGGATAACGCAAGAATAAAGAATCTTTATACGCTTAGTGAGACTAAAGCCGGAGAGCTGCTTGAGCAGTTTGAATATCCGTGGGAGGCACTTAAGGAGATCACTTATTTTATAAAAAAGATCGGTCCGCATCTTGATCCCGACATATATGAGAAAAAGGGAGAGAATATCTGGATCGCGCGAAGTGCGAGAGTATGGCCGACCGTATCTGTCACAGGACCCTGTATCATAGGGGAGCGTACAGAGGTAAGGCAGTGTGCTTTTATCAGAGGGAACGCACTTGTAGGTGATGACTGTGTGGTCGGTAACTCCACGGAATTAAAAAATGTGATACTCTTTAATCATGTGCAGGTACCTCATTATAACTATGTGGGTGATTCCATACTCGGTTTTTATTCACATATGGGAGCCGGCTCCATCACCTCAAACGTAAAGTCAGACAAGCAGCCTGTGGTGGTGAAGGAGGCTTCATCCGGAGAGAGTATAGAGACCGGGTTGAAAAAGTTCGGTGCTATGCTCGGAGACCATGTGGAGGTAGGATGTAATACCGTCTTGAATCCCGGCACCGTCGTAGGCAGAAACACAAACATTTATCCGGTTTCCTGTGTGCGCGGAGTCATTCCGCCGGACAGTATATTTAAGAGTCAGGATGAGATAATACACAAAAGCTGAATGCGAATGGCATTTACTATAAAATCCAATTGTGATAAGATAGCAGATGCGTAAAAAATAACCCTGATATGATATCTCAGGGATTTAAAGAAAGGGAAGGTTGAATAATATGAACTATCTTGAGATCGAGAAGGTAATCGGACGCGAGATCATCGATTCCCGCGGCAATCCTACGGTAGAGGCTGAGGTAACTCTGATCGACGGTACCGTCGGACGCGGTGCTGCACCGTCAGGAGCTTCCACAGGTCAGTTTGAAGCATGTGAGCTTCGTGATGATGACAAGTCGAAGTTTGGTGGAAAGGGTGTGTCAAAGGCTGTTGAGAATATCAATACAGTCATCGCCGATACTGTAGTAGGCATGGATGCATCCGATATCTATGCTATAGACGCTGCAATGATAAAGGCGGATGGAACCGAGAACAAATCAAAGCTTGGTGCCAATGCCATCCTTGCTGTCTCGATAGCTACCTGTCAGGCATGTGCCAATGCACTCGGCATCCCGCTTCATACATATCTCGGCGGTGTAAACGGCAATACGCTTCCTCTGCCCATGATGAACATTCTCAACGGAGGTGCTCATGCCGACAGCTCGGTTGATACTCAGGAGTTTATGATAATGCCCGCAGGTGCTTCTTCCTTCAAGGAGGGCTTAAGATGGTGTACCGAGGTATTCCATACTCTCAAGAAGCTCATAAAGGATATGAAGGACGTTACCGCGGTAGGAGATGAGGGTGGCTTCGCTCCCAACAGTCTCGACGGTGATGAGGCTGCTATCGAGCTCATCTTAAAGGCTATCAAGGAGGCAGGCTATGAGCCCGGCAAGGATTTCGTGCTTGCTATGGATGCCGCTGCATCAGAGTGGAAGTCTGACAAGGGCACAGGCTTCTATCATCAGCCCAAGTCAGGCAAGGACTTCACATCAGACGAGCTCATCGCTCACTGGAAGAGCCTTGTGGACAAGTATCCCATCTATTCCATCGAGGACGGTCTGGATGAGGAGGACTGGGACGGCTGGAAGAAGATGACCGCAGAGATCGGTGACAGAGTACAGCTTGTCGGTGACGATCTCTTCGTTACAAATGTAAAGAGACTCAAGAAGGGTATCGACAATAAGTGCGGTAATGCCATTCTTATCAAGGTCAATCAGATCGGCTCTATCTCTGAGACACTCGATGCCATCAAGATGGCTCACAAGGCAGGCTACGCAGCTATCACATCTCACAGATCGGGAGAGACAGAGGATGTGTCTATCGCTGATCTTGCTGTGGCACTTAATACACGCCAGATCAAGACAGGTGCTCCCTCGAGATCCGAGAGAGTGGCTAAGTACAATCAGCTGCTACGTATCGAAGAGAGCCTTGGTGACGGTGCCGTATGGCCTAAGTTTGATGCTTTCAATATCAAGAGATAATCACAGCAGGTATCTGTGAGGATCCTGAAGGCTTCTGATATGATACATAATGCTATACAGCCGGACTGAATCCAGTCCGGCTGTTTAATATTCGAGGCAGAGCCGGAGTAAGTCAAAAAGAGCACTTTGCAGAATCGTCCGGAGGTTTATATATGTTTAACGGTAACTTCGATCTGACAGGTGAGACACTGGAAATAGTGGAGGAGATCGGCAGGCACATGCCCGGCGGTTTCTTCATATATGAGTCTGAGCTGCCGGAAAAGCTTATCTTTGCAAATCAGGCAGTATTCGATATATTCGGCTGTGAGGATCTGGAGGATTTTAAGGAGCTGACCGGATATACCTTTAAGGGAATGCTCCATCCCGAGGATTATGCTAAAATATCTGATTCTATCGTGGAACAGATCGAACAAAACGACGACAACATGGACTATGTGGAGTACCGGATCATAAGAAAGGACGGTGCTGTACGGTGGGTGGATGATTTCGGACATTATTCCGAAACCAAAAACCATGGCGGCGTATATTATGTATTTATTTCCGATATCACCGAAAAGAAACAGGAGCGGGATAATAAAACAAAACGTGTTGAAGAGGAAAACAGGAGACTGGTGGAGGAGATAGAATCAGCTGCAAGATTGGCAGATCTGATGGGCTCGGCCTCTTCACTCCTCACGAATATGCCGGCCATGAGCTTTTCAAAGGATGCCGAAACAGGCAGATACCTGGCCTGCAACCAGTCCTTTGCGGAGTACGCCCATAAGAATGATCCGTCAGAGGTAGTCGGACTGACGGATTACGAGATCTTTGATAAAAAGACAGCCGATCATTTTGTAAGTGATGATGCAAAGGCCGTCTCCATGGATACACCGTATATTTTCTTTGAAGATGTGCCGGATGCGGGAGGAAAGCTCAGAAATCTGCAGACCACAAAAATGAAATTTACCGAACTCAGCGGCAGACTGTGCACCCTTGGTTTGTGCGTGGATGTGACTGAAATGATGAGGATCAAGTCTGCCGAGGCCGAGGCACGTATCAAGCAGCAGGAGCTCGAGGAGAAGATAGAGCTCCAGGAGAAGCTCCTGTCACAGAGCAGGAGTCTCCGCAAGGCACTGAAGGATGCCGAGGAGGCTAACAGATCAAAGTCAAATTTTCTCTCGAATATGAGCCATGAGATACGGACACCTATTACCGCGATCCTCGGTATGAATGAGCTGATCCGCAGAGAGAGCACCAATGAAACAGTCCTTGAATACTCTGCCAGTATAGACAAGGCCGGCAACAGCCTGCTGGGTATCATTGATGACATCCTTGATTTCTCCAAGATAGAAGCCGGCAGAATGGAGCTTGTTGCTGCAGATTATAAGGTTGCGGATCTGATGGGAGATCTTTACAATCTGATCCGCTTCAGGATAGAGGAAAAAGGACTTGTATTCCGTACCGAAATCGATCCATCCCTCCCCGCGGTCATAAACGGCGATGAGCTGAGGATCAAGCAGATAATAACAAATCTCCTTTCAAATGCTGCGAAATATACGGAGAAGGGTACTGTAACCCTGACCGTAAGTGTAGCTTCAAAAAATAATGAATATGTGGATATTTATGTAGCTGTAAAGGATACCGGTATCGGCATACGTGAGGAGGATAAGGACAAACTGTTTTCAGCGTTTGACCGTCTGGATGTAAGCCGTACCCATGGCATCGAAGGGACAGGGCTGGGACTTGCCATCACGTCTCAAATGCTGAGGCTTATGGACAGTGAGCTCAAAGTGGACAGTACCTACGGTAACGGATCGACGTTTTCCTTTACGATCCGGCAGAGTATCGTGGACGGAAGTGAGCTCGGAAGCTTTGATCCGGCTGCACCTAACGTATCACATTTGGAGGATGATCATAAAGCCACAGGGTTTATCGCGCCGGATGCAAGGCTTCTTATCGTGGATGATACACCCCTTAATCTACAGGTGATCGTCGGCCTCTTAAAACGTACACAGGTACAGATCGACACAGCTCCAAGCGGTGAAGAGTGTATCCGTATATTTGGAAGCAGAGATTATGATATGGTATTTCTTGATTACCGTATGCCGGATATGGACGGGATCGAGACACTAAAGGAGCTAAAAAGACTCTATCCGGAGAAAACAAAGAGGACACCTATATTAAGCCTGACTGCCAGCGCGGTGGTAGGGGATCGGGAAAGAATGCTCATAGCAGGTTTTGATGACTATTTACCAAAGCCTGTAAATACAGCTAAAATGGAGCAGATGATCATACGGTATCTGCCGGAGGATAAGGTAAAGCTCGTGGAATTGTCGGAGGAAGACGATGCATTAAAGCAGCTGCCGCCTGCCATCTTTGGAATAAAGGAGCTTGATCCCGCTGCTGGTATCGGATATTGCGGAGATGCTGAGGATTATTTAAATGCGCTGGGCGTTTACAGGGCATCTATCGATCAAAAGGCTGAGGATATAGACCATGCTCTGCAGAGCAATGACATGGACAAATACCTGATCATGGTTCATTCTCTGAAGAGTACATCCCGTGCGATAGGAGCACCGGATATCTATGAGCTGGCACTTGCTCTTGAAAGGGCTGCAAAAGATTCCGATACCGGACTCCTCGTGAAATACACACCGGAGCTTCTTAAAAGATATCGAAGCCTGAAGGATCAATTGGATGAGCTTTTTAAAGCGGATGCTTAGGGTGACTGAATATGTATCATATATTACTTGTTGATGATGACTCTGATATGCTTGCCATAGAGACAGGCTGGCTGAAAAAAGAATACATGGTAGATACTGCCGCGTCAGCAGCCGGGGTATTCTCATTTCTTGAGCACTGCACCCCCGATCTTATCCTGATGGATTATCGTATGCCGGATATGAACGGGGCGGAGATAGTGAACTCTATACGTAATGACATAAAAAATAATGACATACCGGTTATTTTTCTGAGCGGAGCAGAGGATGATATAGCTCCCGAAAGCATGGGGGCATACGGATTTGTACGTAAATCCGAAGGCAGGAAAGCGTTATTGTCAACGCTTGATCTTTTTTTCAGAAGCCGTTGAGT
>JAGBNR010000032.1 GCA_017634315.1 Lachnospiraceae bacterium | reverse complement strand
GTTCTTAAAATTCTCTCCGGTGTCTCCGTCTGCATGATATTCACAGCCGAGATATACCATCACACCGAGCTTTTCCGCCTCGCTGTATATGTCCTCATATGCTGCCCTTATCTCTTCAAGCGGATATTTGAACATTCCCTGTCTGTAGTGCGGTGTAAGGATGATCGCCTGTATCCCCTGCTCCGCTGCATCCCTTAGCATCGCCGCAGACATCTGTCTGTCCTCTGCTCCGTCATCCACTCCGTACAGCAGGTGGCAATGTATATCTATCATATATAATCTCCATCCAAACTATATTTAGTATATATATTAAATCATTTTTGTCAAATATTGTAAATACTTATAAGGGTTGTATATATATTACGCATATATATTTATAGAATCAGATAATTATATTTTTAATTTAAATATTTATAAGATTTGTACATATTACGTGGGTCTTTATTTTCAAAAATATAGTGAGGATATACTAAATGAGCAAAAAATATTCCTTATCAGATATAGATAAGGAGCAGATATGCAACTGGAAAGAGGATGACAGTATTTTTAATATGAGACTGGGTCTAAAGATCCGCTTTTACAGAAAAAGTGCGGGGATGTCGCAGAGAGTACTTGCCGAACTGATAGATGTCTCTACTGTATATATAAGTCAGGCAGAGACTGGGAGATTCGTCCCGTCACTGCCGATGTTCGTGAAGATATGCAATGCTTTGGAGATAAGCCCGAATGACCTGCTTTACGACTCTCTATATGCCCACGCTCAAAAAAGAGGCCGTCGATTTCAGACCCTTGTAGAAGAATACGACTCTGACTTTGAGGATATGGCTTACGCCCACTTGAAACGATACCTTGAAGATCTGAAATCCGTGAAAAAAAACCTAATGAATCTAATATGATACGGATTTTTGATATTTTAAAATAATTAATAAAACGGCAGCAGCAATGACCGCGCCCAGTGTATCGAGACCGATATCTATGAGCTCAAAGGCTCTGCCGGGCACGAAGTACTGATGTATCTCATCCGTACAGGCATATATAAAGCATACTGCAAGACACGACAGGATCACTGTGTATCTGCCTGAAACAAAGAGTCTCACGGCCATATACAGGAGTATAAAGAGTACGGCATACTCGACCATGTGAGCTATATCCCTGATATACGGCTCAAGGATGAGTGACAGCCGTTCCCTCTCCACTTCGGTCATGGAAGAAAACCGGGTCGCGATCCTCACAAGCCTGAGTGCGAGACTCTCACTCTGTATAGACGACCTTGCCGCAGGCTTGTCCGAAAGAGCATATATCACACACATCCATATGACAGCCGGCAGGAATGCGGCAGTTTTACTAATGCGCTTCAAAGCTATCCTTTTCAGTCAGATACCCGCAGTGGCATCATCCGAGATCCTTGCTTTCAGACCTTACTATCTGTATGTGCACATCGTCCAGCTGCCTCTGCTCTACCTCCGCAGGCGCACCCATCATGAGATCCTCGGCATTCTTATTCATCGGGAACGGGATGATCTCACGTATGGAGTCTTCACCTGCTATCAGCATTATCATACGATCCACTCCCGGTGCTATGCCTGCATGGGGCGGTGCACCGTAGCAGAAAGCATTATACATAGCCGGGAACTTCGCCTTGACATCCTCTTCGCCAAGCCCTACCAGCCTGAATGCCTCTATCATTATCTCGGGATCATGGTTTCTGACAGCTCCCGATGACAGCTCCACACCGTTGCATACGAGATCGTACTGATAAGCAAGTATCTTTAAGGGATCCTCGTTTTTAAGTGCATCCAGTCCTCCCTGAGGCATCGAGAACGGATTGTGGCAAAACTCCAGCTCTCCTGACTCTTCGCCTATCTCGTACATGGGAAAGTCCACTATCCAGCAGAATTCATAGGCTTCCCTGTCCATATGTCCGGGTACGGCAGCACCTATTGTCTTTATCAGAGTACCTCCGGTCTTTAATGCCTGTCCTCTGCTGCCGGCACTGATGAATACGACATCTCCGGCCTTCAGCTCCAAGGCTTTTATGATATCGTCCTGCTTATCCGCAAGAAACTTTGCCACCCCTCCCGCAAGTGACGCGCCGTCATCACCGCACTTTACCCAGTAGCTCTTTCCGCCCGATACCACCTCGGCATCAGCGCATATCTTATCAATCACCTTTCTCGATCCCTCAAAGCCGTGTACGACTGCAGCCTTTATCACATCCGCCGCATCAAACGGCTCGAATCCGCAGCCCTTAAGCATAGCAGTGGCTTCGGTAAGCTTAAGATCTATACGCAGATCCGGCTTGTCCGTACCGTAGGTGTCCAGGGTCTCAAGATAGGGTATCCTCTTAAATGGTGCACCCGATGCCTTTTTGTATTTTCCGTACTTTGCGAATATGGGCGGCAGCACATCCTCGAGTATCTCAAATACATCCTCCTGAGAGGCAAATGCCATCTCCATATCGAGCTGATAAAACTCACCCGGGGATCTGTCGGCTCTTGCATCCTCGTCCCTGAAGCACGGCGCGATCTGGAAATATCTGTCAAAGCCCGATGCCATCAGTATCTGCTTAAACTGCTGGGGAGCCTGCGGCAGAGCATAGAACTTGCCCTCGTGCAGCCTCGACGGCACAAGATAGTCTCTCGCCCCCTCCGGTGATGAGCAGGTAAGTATGGGTGTCGTGATCTCTATGAAATCGTGGGCTGTCATTGCCTGTCTGAGCTCGGATACTATCTGTGAGCGCAGCACGATCCTTGACTTTACATCGGGATTTCTGAGATCCAGATATCTGTATCTGAGTCTTGTATTCTCATCAGCCTCCCTCGACCTGTTGATCTCAAACGGCAGCTCATTGTATCTGCATTTTCCGAGTATCCTGATATCATCGGGTACTACCTCTATCTCACCCGTAGGGAGATCCGGATTCTTGCTGGATCTCTCTCTTACCGTGCCCTCTATCTGAAGAGTAGACTCGGTATTTATACCCGAGAGCTTTTCCATCATCTCCTCGGTCTCTATGACTATCTGCGTAGTACCGTAATAGTCTCTCAGGACGAGAAATCCGAGATTCTTACTTACCCTCCTCATGTTCTCATAATAGCCCGCAAGCGTCACCTTGCTCCCTGTGTCACCTATCCTAAGCTCTCCGCAGGTATGTGTCCTTGACTGAAACATTATCATATCTCCTTATCCGCTGTTTTATTATCGGGCAGGGTGATCCTTACCCGGTCTATCCTGTTGCCTGCGCCCTCTACTATCTCAAAGGCTATACCTTCATCGGTCAGTATCGTCTCACCCGGCTGCGGTATCCTGTCGACACAGCCTATTATATACCCACCGACCGAATCATAGTCATCCGAATGCAGACTCGTGCCTATCTCATCATTCAGATCGTCTATCTTTACCGAAGCCTCCACCATAAACTCCCGGCTGCCTATCTCCTCGATGAGCTGCTCTTCATCCTCATCGTATTCATCCTTTATCTCGCCCACGATCTCCTCTATCAGATCCTCCATGGTCACGACACCCTCCGCCGATCCGTATTCGTTCAGCACTATGGCCATGGGCACGGACTCCTCCTGCATCTCCACCAGCAGCTCGGATGTGCTCTTGGTCTCAAACGTGAAATAGGCATCTCTCATTATATCGGTGGTCCTGAAATGCTCTTCGTCCGCCTTTATGAAAAAGTCCTTCATGTTGATGATGCCTATCACGTTGTCGGTATCATCCTTATATACGGGTATCCTGGTATATTTATCGTTCATGAATATTGTCTTGAGCTCATCATAGGTGGCATCTATATTCACCTCTGTCACATCTATGCGCGGTGTCATGATATCCTTTGCCATGGAGTCACCGAAGTCCACGACATTGTTTATCATCTGCTTCTCTTCACTCTCTATCACCCCGTCTTCATGGCTCACATCCACAAAGGTCCTGAGCTCCCCCTCCGTAGTGGTATCGTAAGCACCGTTCATATCTATGCGCAGCAGCCACAGCACACCGCCGCACAGCTTATTTATCAGCCATATCACCGGAGTGAGGATGCACATGAGAGCCCATATTATCCTGACATAAAAAAGCGCAAGGGTATTCGCCCTTACCGTAGCCGCGTTTTTAGGTGTGATCTCGCCAAATATCAGTATGACAAAGGTGAGCAGCAGTGTCATAATGCCTACATTCAGTCCGATCGACATGGCTATCGTTGTCGCAAGAGCAGATGCGGCCAGATTCACTATATTGTTGCAGATAAGGATAGCTGAGAGCAGCTTCGGCTTTTCATCCGTTATCTTAAGTAATAGTGCCGCTCTCCTGTCGCCTGCCTCCGCCTTCTCCCTCATCCGTATCTTATTAAACGTGGTAAGTGAAGTCTCCGCCGCCGAAAAGAAGGCTGAAAGTATTATCAGAATGATAAGCTCTGCCCAAACTCTCATGACCTACAGTATCTCCCCGGCTATGCGTCTGAGTGAAGCCGCTGCACCTCTTATGTCAGCCTGTCCGAATATCCCCGTCCCGGCACCTATGCCCGATATGCCGGTACCTCTTAAGTAGTTCACATCAGCATCCGCGAGTCCCCCGTATGCCACGACCG
>JAGBNR010000031.1 GCA_017634315.1 Lachnospiraceae bacterium | reverse complement strand
TTAAGAGGGGTATTTTGCCCTTTTTTTGATGCCGGAGGCTATGAATGCTGAAATAAGGAGGCTTTCGGGAGCTAAGCGGACGCAAGGCTTTCCTTTCAGCAGGGGAGATGCCAGCAAGCCATCTTCGTGAAAGAACCCTGATCGGACTTATCTTCGGCTTGCAAAAAAACAGGGCTTATGATACTATCGTGAGAGCGTGTCTTTGAATACGTATGAGATTGAAAATACAGGACGGATGATCCGAAAGGAGTAAAATATGTCAGCGGTCAGGATCGTACTTTATGTTATATTTATGATAATCTGCGTGGCACTCACCTTTATCGTACTCGCACAGGAGGGCAAGAGCGCAGGACTCGGAGCTATAAGCGGAATGGCTGATACGTACTGGGGCAAGAACAAGGGTCGCTCCATGGAGGGTAAGCTTCAGAAGATAACCATAGCACTCTGTGTGCTCTTCATGGTGATAGCACTGGTACTTAACATCAAGGCATTCTGAAGATAAAGACATTTCACATATCAAGGCAAGTCGGAGCTCCTGATCATATCGGGAGCTCTTGTTTTAACTAAATCTTTTGGGATATAAGTCGGAGAAAAAATGAAAAAAGGCTATAAGGAAAAAAAGAGAATAAAGCATAAGCCGGGGAAACAGGCCGGAGGCACGCACAAGAGCGGCAAGCAGAAGAGTCTGAAGTACACGGGCATATTTCAGGCGGTACAGGCGGGCTTCGGATTCGTAAAGACAGACAGCACCGGAGAAGAGCTCTTTATACCCCGTGACTGCGTACACTCGGCGATGCATGGAGATACGGTAGAGGTAAAGGTCATACATCCTGCACGGGGAGGCAAAAGTGCCGAAGCTGATATTACGCGGGTGGTGGAAAGAGGCACTGATAGCGTGGTAGGTACCTTTGAAGCAGGCAATATCAGCAGACGTACCGGCGAGATGAGCTATGGCTTCGTGGTGCCGGACAATAAGCACTACAACGATGATATCTTTGTGAGCCGCGAGCGCAGCAAGGGGGCAAAGGAGGGAGACAAGGTCGTAGTACGGATCACGGATTACGGTAATAAGAGCAGAGGTCACAAGCCTGAGGGCATCATAACGGAGATCCTCGGAGATATATATACCCCCGGAGTCGATATCACATCCATCGTCAGAGGGTACGGTCTGCCTGAGAGATTTACCAAAGAGGTTCTTTTGGAGGCGGAGAGGGTCACACATCCGGCAGATGAGACGGATATCTCGGAACGTACTGACTTCAGGGACAGGATGACGGTCACGATAGACGGAGATGACTCAAAGGACTTTGATGATGCCGTGAGCCTGTACAGAAAGGGCGAAGCGTGGGTGCTCGGGGTGCATATCGCGGATGTATCGGAATATGTGAAGGAGCACTCCGAACTCGATAAGGAGGCATTTAAGAGAGGTACCTCGGTGTATCTGCCCGACAGAGTGATACCGATGCTGCCGGAGGTGCTCTCTAACGGCATCTGTTCGCTTAATCCTGACGAGGAGAGGCTGACACTCTCCTGTGTGATGAAGCTTGATGACAAGGGCAGGGTCAAAAGCTCGAAGATAGTGGAGGGTGTGATACGGAGCAGGCACAGGATGACCTACGCCAATGTCCAAAGGATACTGGACGGAGATGAAGCTGTGAGAAAAGAGTATGAAGATGTGGTTCCGATGCTCGAGGATATGAACAGAGTGGCCCGTCTTATCAGGAGCCGCAGGGTAAAGCACGGTGCCATAGACTTTGACCTGCCGGAAGCCGATATCATCCTCGATGAAAGCGGCAAAGCCGTGGATGTCAGGCTGCATGACAGAAACGATGCCACAAGACTTATAGAGGACTTTATGCTCATGGCTAACGCTGTGGTGGCGGAGACCTTTGCGGTGATGCATATGCCGTTTATATATAGGATACATGACGAGCCCGATGCCGACAGTATCAGGGAGCTCGCGTATTTTGTATCAGGCTTCGGATATCATTTAAAGCTCAAGAAAGACGAAAATGCCGGATCAAAGGAGCTGCAGAAGCTTATAAAGGATACGGAAGGCACTGAAGCCGAGAGACTGATCAGGAGCCTTGCACTGCGTGCCATGAAGCAGGCAGGATATTCTACCGAGTGCAAGGGTCACTACGGACTTGCGATGGAATACTATACTCACTTTACCTCGCCTATCAGGAGATATCCTGATCTGCAGATCCATCGTATAATAAAAGAGTATCTCAGAAATGAGCTGACAGGGAAAAGGATATCACACTATCATGAGATACTCGGAAAGGTCGCGGAGCAGTCAGGCTTTCTCGAACGGAGAGCGGATGATGTGGAGCGTGATGCCGACAAGCTTAAGATGGTGGAGTACATGACAGGACATATCGGTGAGGAGTATGATGGTATCATATCCGGTGTGACGGACTGGGGTATATATGTGGAGCTTCCCAACTGTATAGAGGGGATGATACCGCTCAGGGACATGTCAGACGATTACTATGAGCTTGATGATATGAGACATCAGGTGAAGGGCAGGGCAACGGGCATGACATACAGGCTTGGTGGCGGTATAAGGGTAAAGATAATAAGGGCAGACAAGCTGTCCTGTGAGATAGATATGGCTGTAGCGGAGCAGGATAGGTAAAATGGCAGAGGATAAGTCGGGAAAGAAGCTGATAGCTAACAATAAAAAAGCATTCCATGATTACTTTATAGAGGAACAGCTCGAGGTAGGGATAGAGCTCTTCGGTACAGAGGTGAAGTCGATAAGGGCAGGTAAATGCTCCATAAAGGAAGCATATATTGATGCCAGAAGCGGAGAACTCATCATATACGGAATGAATATCACCCCCTATGAGAAGGGTAATATATTCAATAAGGACCCCATGCGAGATAAGCGTCTGCTCGCCCATAAGAAAGAGATAATGAAGCTTCAGGGGCAGCTAACCCAAAAGGGATATACCCTGCTGCCGCTTGAGGTCTATCTTAAGCATGGCAGAGTCAAGCTTCTGATAGGACTCGGACGCGGCAAGAAGCTGTACGATAAGAGGGACGCCATCGCAAAAAAGGATATGAAGAGAGAGACCGAGAGAGAGTTTAAGATAAAGAACCTGTAATGCATAAATATATTTTAAGGAGGGTATGATATGAAACTGGCGATACTTGGCGCAGGCGGGATAGCAGGCGTGATGGCAGGCACGGTGGCAAAGATGGACGGAGTGGAGAACTATGCCATAGGATCAAGGGATATAGCAAAAGCCAAGACCTTTGCAGAGCAGTATGGCATGCAAAAGGCATACGGCTCTTATGAAGAGCTGCTTGCAGATCCCGAAGTGGAGCTTGTCTACGTGGCAGTACCGCATTCACACCATCATCAGTGGACTATGGCAGCACTTAACGCAGGCAAGCATGTGCTGTGTGAAAAGGCTTTTGCCGTAAATGAAAGACAGACGAGGGAGATGATAGAGCTCTCGGAAAAGACCGGACTCCTTCTTGCCGAGGCGATCTGGACGAGATATTTGCCATCCCGCAGGATGATAACCGAGATAATAGAGCGCGGAGACATAGGAAGGGTAAGGACCGTGTCTGCCAACCTGGGATTCAGGATAGACATGAATGAGCGAATGATACGTCCGGAGCTCGCGGGAGGCTGTCTGCTTGATCTTACGGTATATACACTGAACTTTGCCAGCATGGTATGGGGAGATGATATAAAGGACATCAAGGCTTCGTGTGTGATGACCGATACAGGAGTGGACGGTCAGGATACCGTGATGATAGAGTATCAGGACGGACGCATGGCGAGTCTCTTCACCACCATGCACACTCTGACAAACAGGATGGGACTGATCTGCGGTACGGATGGCTATATAGAAGTACAGAATATCATCAATCCGGAGCAGATAAGGGTATATTCCCCGGACAGAAACGGACCCGAGCTTAAGGCATGCTATGAAGTGCCCGAACAGATCACAGGATATGAATATGAGGTACTCGCCTGTAAGAAAGCAATAGAGGAGGGCAGGATAGAATGTCCCGAGATGCCTCACTCGCAGACGATACAGATCATGTGCCAGATGGACAGGATAAGGAAACAGTTTGGGATAGTATATCCGAATGAGTGACAGTCCCTTTATTAAAGCAGAAAACGGAGGAAAAATGTATGAATGAAAACATCGTAAAGCGAAACGGACTTTTGTCGGAAAAGGTGATCAAGGGTCTTGAGTCGCGTAATATGTCAGGATATTACGCAAAAGACAAGGAAGAGGCCCTGAAGCTGGCTCTTGAGCTTATAGACGAGGGCAGCAGCGTGACGATGGGAGGCTGTATGAGTGCCCATGAGATAGGGCTTGTCGAGGCTCTTAAGAAAGGTAATTACAGCTTTATAGACCGTGATGAGTACGAAGATAAAAGAAAGGCCATGCTGATGGCTTATGACGCGGATGTATATCTTGCCAGCGCGAATGCAATGACGGAAGACGGGGTACTGGTAAATATAGACGGCAACTCCAACCGCGTGTCGGCTATAGCGCAGGGACCTAAGAAGGTCGTATTTATAGTAGGCATGAACAAGGTGTGTTCCGATTTGGATGCGGCGATGAAGAGGGCAAGGAATGTAGCGGCACCGATCAATGCGCAGCGTTTCGGGCTCAATACTCCCTGCTCCAAGCTCGGTACCTGCATGGACTGCAAATCTCCGGATACCATATGCTGTCAGTTTCTTATCACCAGATATTCAAGACATGAAGGCAGGATACATGTGATACTTGTGGGAGAGGATCTGGGCTTTTAAGCATGACACCGGAGGAGATAAGGGCAGAGCTTTTTAAGACAAAGGATGAGGGCTACCGTGATTTTCAGGGAGACCTCATCCCCGATGTCGATAATAAAAAGATGATAGGGGTACGCACTCCGGTGCTGAGGAGCTTTGCGAAAAGACTGACAAAGGAAGGAAATACGGAGGTCTTTCTGGCTGATGTTCCCCATGAGTACTTTGACGAGAATCAGCTGCATGCCTTTATTATATCCGAGATCAAAGACTATGACAGCTGCATCATAGAAACAGAGCGTTTTCTCCCGTATGTAGACAACTGGGCCACCTGTGACCAGATGTCTCCGAAGGTGTTCAAAAAGCATAAAAAGGAGCTGCTCCGAAGGATTAAAAAATGGATAAAGTCAAGACATACCTATACGGTACGTTTTGCGATAGGTATGCTTATGACACATTATCTGGATGAAGACTTCGATCCTGCCTATCTTAAGCTGGTATCATCCGTAAAGCCGGGGGAATACTATATCGACATGATGGTCGCGTGGTACTTTGCTACAGCACTTGCAAAGCAGTATGAGGCGGCACTGCCGTATATCAAAGAAAAAAGACTTGATACATGGACTCACAACAAGACCATACAAAAGTCGGTAGAGAGTCTGCGCATCAGTAAAGAGCACAAGGAATATCTGAAGACATTTAAGGTAAAGAGAGCATCCCGTACAAAACAGTAACTGAACTATGGGTTCAGTTGCGGAGGTGGTATTGCCGATATATAATATGAAAATAATCAAGGGGTAGTAATGGTCTCGACAGGGACTATGAAACCGGAGAAGCTATCCGAAGGGGATCGCGTTAAATCTCACAAACAAAATAGACGCAGAAGATAATTTTGCACTCGCTGCAGCCTAAGTGCTAGCGGCCGTCGGTCCGGAGTACCTATCCTCCGATAAACCGGCGTCAAACAGATAGGAAACGGCATATGCAAAGCTTTGAGCATATGTACGTATCATGAAGCTACCGAACCCGGAAAGCCGTCTATCGCTGTCCGGCAGAGGGAATCCTAAAAGGTGGACTATGATAGTAGAAGGACGGCGGATTGGTTTTTGGACACGGGTTCGACTCCCGTCTACTCCACTATACCGTGTTTTGACGAACACCTGTCCATAAAGGTGTACAAAACGCGCATTTACCTTATTTGCGGCATTCGTAATTCATACGAGGCGGAGTCCGAAAAATGGCAGAATACAATTCAGCTATCAATCGGAGGAGTCTTCATATCACTATATGTGCATATATCCTGTAAAAACGGGGAGTTTGTGCGTCTGACTTTATTGCAGACAGTATACCATGATTATATAATTATAATGTAGGTCGCTCGGGTAATATGCGAGAAGAGTAAAGACCATAATGAGGGTTAATTATGTTGTACTCGTTGTATTATAAAAATCATAAGGCGATGCAATTTGATTTTGAAGAATCATTTATCGAAGTTATAGATAATAAATATCTTCCTTATGCATTAAAGGATTATATAAAGACTACTGGTCAGAAAGATTTTAGTGGTTCAATACGAGATATTAATGTTTTGAGGGATTATCTTGCATCCCGAACTTTGAATTTGTCTAGAGAAAACGCTAAGACAATTCTAAATGTCGCAGCATTACCGCAGTCTCTTAATACTGAACAACGATTAAAGATTGTAATGGCTTGTAATGGACTTTCAATGCAAGATAGTTTTTGGCTGAAAAAAGATGATGATGCAAGGTCATTTGATGAGGTTTGTCTTAGAAATCATAAGCTTTCAGAAGCGTCGTATGATATTGCTATTTTGGGAAAACATGTGTCAGCAACAGCCGATGAACTTATACCTGATTTAACTACTGAGGGAATGTTTCCTAAGTATTGGCATAGAACTCCGCATGGTAGAATTGAATTATGGAAAACGGATAAAATGGGTGGTACTGTTAATTCCAAATGTGAAGTTGAAGCCTCAAGAATATTGGACAGTACTGATTATCCTCATGTTTCATACAGGCAAGAGGTAAAGGCTGGAAAAGTATTTTCTGTGTGTGAGTGTATGGCTGATGATACATATTCTTTTATTCCTATGCAAGATATAATGGATTGGCATGTTCATACGGGTAAGGTTTTTCCTGAAGGAATATCTGATATATATAAAGAGTCATTTCCCGATATGTGCGTAATTGACTATGTTCTTGCAAATACAGACAGACATAGTGGTAATTGGGGAGTTATGACGGATGATAATAATCAAATAATCGGATTTGCTCCTATGTTTGATATGAATCAGGCTCTGGTGTCAGATATGATAGGAACGGATATTTCAACATTAATTTATGAACCTACAGGATTAACTTACTTAGAATCAGTGAAGAAGTGGGCTCCATATTCTACAATTGATTGGAGCAATATACCTGGTTTATCAGATAAGATACAATCTAGGGTCAATTATGTTGAAGATTGTAAGCATCCTGTAAAATCGAAAGATAGAACAGTTGTTGATGACCCGTTGATTAAAGAAATAGCAGATAAGGATAAAGAGAATCAGCAGGGTTTGAATAATTCCGACCGTATTCTTGGAGATGAGTAAAGAAAATCCATTACAGAGGCTTGTAGACTCTTATAAGGGATTATTTTATGTGTTTATACAGTCATTTTTTTACAGTTATTAGATATGTTATGTTATGTTCTTTATTTTTTCTTGCTTTTGTTAAAAATGCATGCCAACTCATTGCATATGCAATGAGTTGGCAGTATACTAAGATCAGTAATCAGCGAGGAGGTGCGCTATGTCAAGTACAATACAGATACGCGTTGAAGATGAGCTCAAAAAAAAATCCGATACCCTGTTCAGAGAGTTAGGAACAGATACGACTTCCGCTATCAGGATGTTTCTTACCCAAG
>JAGBNR010000030.1 GCA_017634315.1 Lachnospiraceae bacterium | reverse complement strand
TGCGGAGCTGACGGGCGGCAGTCCTGCAGCCCTTAGCGTCAAGGTATACGACGGCCATATGGCGGCATCATAATCGCGTTTTTCTTTTTCATTTCGGCTTTATGCCGATTCCTACCATCGACGGGAGAGCCCATATACAGGGCTCTCCCCGTCTTTTATAAGGTATTTATCAGTTTACTTGGATCAAAATATGTGCTATAGTTTCTTCACTTGATCAGCTGCATACAGAAGTCTTGAGCGGATCGCTCTATTTTCCAAAGATACAGGATTTGAACAGATTTTGGTTTTATCGGGACTATTCTCTTAACTATTATTCTATATCACTCTATTTTTTTCTGTTTTGCTTCCCATGCATCTGTCAGGCGGTAACCGTATATCTGTATGACAGGAGGTGTCTATGTCAAAGATCAATGAAAGCATCAAAAAAGGTATAACTAACAGCAGATCTCAGGACAGCGCAGCAAAGCTCATCTTCGGGAATAATAGGTTATGCTCTCAGTTCTTGAGAAACTATTCCGGCATTGAACTGCTTAAAAATGTCCGGGAGGAGGACATCGAGGATATGACTACAAGGTATATCCCCATGTTCACGGAAGAGCGTGACAGCGATGTGGTAAAGAGAGTAAGGCTCAGCAATGGCGAGTGCGCGTACATGATAGCCCTGATTGAACACAAATCCACAGTAGACTATAATGTGAGTATGCAGCTTCTCAGGTACATGGTCTATATCTGGGAGGACTATGAAAAGGAACAGGAAAAGCTGCAGGAAGGGATATCAAAGAAAAAGGAGTTCAGGTATCCGCCCATACTGCCCATAGTGTATTATGAGTGGACAGACAGATGGACGGCAGCAGTAAGCTTTAAGGACAGGATATTCTTAAACGATGTGTTTGATGAGTTCATACCGGACTACAGGTACAAGCTCATAAAGCTTGACAGCTATACGGACAGTGAGCTGATAGAGCAGAATGACGAGATATCCTTTGTGATGCTTTTGGACAGGCTGAAGGACAGCAGTGAGTTTAAGAAGCTGAAGGAGGAGCTGCCGGAGGGATATCTTAACGGGATATCGAAGATGTCATCGCCGGATGTACTGGAAGTGATATCAAGGGTAGAGGCGACGATGCTTCGCAGGCGTAACATCAGCGAGGACAAGATAGCGGATCTGACGGATGGGATAAGGAGAAAGCCTATGGGACAGTTATTTAAGAAAAAAGGCGGAACAGGACTTGATAATATCTGACAGTTGGAAGGATTACGAGGTAATAGACGCATCCGGCGGAGAAAAGCTAGAAAGATGGGGAGACTATATACTGGTACGCCCCGATCCGCAGGTGATATGGGATACCCCAAAGAAGGATCCAAGATGGCACAAGCCTAACGGACACTACTATCGCAGTGACAAGGGAGGCGGTCACTGGGAGTTTAATGCTCTGCCGGAAGAGTGGCAGATTTCCCTTGACGGTCTTAAGTTTAATCTTAAGCCATTCTCCTTCAAGCATACAGGACTCTTTCCTGAGCAGGCAGCAAACTGGGCATACGCCGCGAGTATCATAAAAGCACGCAAGGCGCAGGGTCAAAATACAAAGGTGCTAAACCTTTTTGCCTATACCGGCGGAGCTACGATATCCGCTGCAAAAGCCGGCGCACATGTGACTCATGTGGATGCATCGAAGGGTATGGTAGGCTGGGCTAAGGAGAATGCTGTATCATCCGGCATTCCACACGAGAGCTGCCGATGGATAGTGGATGACTGCCGCAAGTTTGCGGAGCGCGAAATAAGACGCGGCAATAAATATGACGCTGTGATTCTTGATCCGCCCTCATATGGGAGAGGTCCCAAGGGCGAGATATGGAAGATGGAAGAAAACATTTTTGATTTTTTGAGACTGATAGCAGGGCTTTTGTCCGATGATCCGGCCTTTATCATACTCAATTCATATACAACGGGACTGCAGCCAGCCGTACTGTCTTACATGATGAATACGATCATGAAGAACAGGTCTGACGGTACCGTCGAGGCCGATGAGGTAGGTCTTCCGGTCACCGAAAGCGGTCTGGTGCTGCCTTGCGGAGCTACCTGCCGCTGGAGTAAGGTACACTGTAACTGCTCTGAATAGCTACGGCACACCGATCAGTTAAAGCTGTTAAAACAGGCTCCCTCTGCAGATACCATACAGGCTCCCACAGGATGCTCAGGCGTACAGCTGTTTCCGAACAGAGGACAATCCTCTGATGCCAGCCTGCCTGTTATCACATCTGCACATCGACAGCCTGCAGGCTCTTTATCATGGATAATGTCCACGCTTCCCGCATCATATCTTTTATACTCTTCTTTCAGATATAAGCCGGAATCCGGTATGACACCCAGTCCTCTCCATGCAGCATCGCCCTTTTCAAATATCCTGTTGACAGCCCGTCGCGCCTCTTCGTTTCCGCTGTCCTTTACCGCACGGGGATACAGATTCATGCACTTTGCCTCTTTCTTTGCCGCAAGCTTCGTAAGTGCATATACGGAAGCCATCAGCTCACTGCCTTCAAAGCCCGATACCACAAAGGGTATACCCAGCTCTTCGGCAAGTCCGGCATATTCTCCCGTACCGGTTATCACTGCCACATGTCCCGGGGCAAGAAAGCCATCTATCCCGTCAGCCACTCTGCGTACTGCCTGAGGCATGGTCTTTAAGGATGTAAGTAGCCTTATGTTATTGATGCCGGTCTGCTCCGCTTCCGAAATAAGAGCTGCGTATACCGGTGCGGTGGTTTCAAATCCCACTGCCGCGAAGATGTAAATATGAGCCTTGTCTTCTCCGGCAAGCCTCAGCATATCCATGGGAGAATACACATAACGTATATCCGAGCCCTGTGCCCCTGCCTGAGTCAGACTCATCTTACTCCCGGGGACTCTTAACAGATCGCCGAAGGAAACGATCACGTTTCTGTCGTCTTTAGACAGCTCGATAAGTCTGTCTATATATCCGGTCACGGTAACACACACCGGACAGCCGGGACCCGTGATAAGGTGTATCTTATCGGACAGCAGGGCAGGTATGCCGTTCTTTCTGATACCCGCGGTATGGGTACCGCATATCTCCATGATACGCAGCTCTCTGCCGTCATAGCTTTTCAGATATTCGGCCGCTTCAGACAGGGTCACTTCGTACTCTCCACCTTCTCGGCATTATCACCGTACTGCATACCATCTATCAGATTCATTATCTCGTCCAACTCTTCAGCTTCATTTTCGCTGAGCACCTGTATGATGCAGCCTGCATGGACGAGCACATGGTCTCCGACCTCGCATTTTGTAAGACCGGCTTCTGTCTCGACTATATTGCCTCCGAAGCTCACGTCCGCCTTATGGCCTCTCTTTTTGATTATTACTCCGTTTGATGCTATACACATTTTCTTTTACTGAAGTCCCAATATATATGCCTGTCCTACCGCTATACCCTGATCATTGCCGGGTATCCGCTCATTCATATAGACATGAAAGCCTTTTGTGGAAAGACCGACTCTGCACATCTCGCTGAGGACTCTGTTTGCAAAGCACCCCCCTGAAAGACATACATTGTTATCTGCCCGCTCGTCTCTTATATCGGCACACTCCCTTATTATCCAAGAGGAGAGCATCCTGTGGAAGCCGAGCGCAAGCTCACGCACGTCCGTGCCTTTTTTCTTTGCCTTCATGATATAATACAACATCTCAGCCGGATCGGATGTGACCGGCAGCGCATAGGTAGTGAGTCCTTTTCTTAAGGCATCATATGCCGCATTCTCAAGTGCGATGGCACATTCAGCCTCATATGTATTGTATGTACGCAGTCCGAGAGCCGCTGCCATGATATCAAACAGTCTGCCTGCGGACGAAGTCTCAAAGGTATTGATATGCTCATCCATCGCTGCGGCTATCAGCGGATTGTCTATTTCCATACCCGCGGCATGCATCAGACATTGCAGATCCTTGCCTGCATCACGCGCCGCCTCATCCCCGCCTATAAGCGTAAAATAATCTATATGGCTCCTTCTCTCGGCAGTGGATCCGCTGACATAGAATATCTCACCACCCCATATCTTACCGTCCTTGCCGTACCCTGTCCCGTCCATCGCCACTCCTATGGTATGCGTGAGACCATGCTCAGCCATGACGGATGCCACATGAGCATGATGGTGATAGACACCTACGATGGGAATATGATGCTTTTCCGAGAGCTCTTTTGCAAGCCTGCCTGAAATATATCCAGGATGCTTATCGCAGGCTATGGCTTCCGGTCTGAAGCCATATAGCTCCATGGTCCTCTTAAGTGCTGCCTTGCAGCTTTCCTGGACGGCATAGCTCTCAAGATCCCCCAGATACTGGGAGAGAATGATACTCCTGCCCTTAGATAAGGCGAAAGAGGCCTTAAGATCCCCACCCAGCGTGAGCAACGGCTTTTTAATGGGACGATCCAGCATCAGTCTGCCCGGCACATATCCCCGGGCATATCTTATAGTCCTGACCTTACCTCCGAGTATCCTTACGACCGAATCATCAAGCGGAGTGAGTATCCTTCTCGTATGATACAGCGTGCCTTCCAGACCTTCGTATTCATGTCTGAAGAAATCATCATCCTTATATGACAGGGGCTCTCCGCTTATATTCCCGGAGGTGACTATGAGCGGTCCGCACACGGCTGAGAGCATCTCATGTATGCCGGTATGGGGCAGCATAGCTCCTATGCTCCTGCTGTCAGCGCATACGAACTTGCTGAATCGTTCTTTACCTCCGGCATCCAGCAGCACTATCGGTCGGGCATCCGACTTTAAGAGCCTCTCCTCTTCGGCAGATACTCTGGCAAATCTCCTTATCGCAGCGATCGAAGGAAAGAGTATGGCAAAAGGCTTCCTCTCTCTGCCTTTTATCTCTCTGAGCTTTAATACTGCATATGTATCTTCAGGATCACATACAAACTGATATCCGCCGATTCCCTTGAGTGCGAGTATCCCACCGTTTCTGAGTATCTCGCACGCTTCGCCTATGGCGAAGTTTCCCCGGTATTCGTTGTCAGCTGTGACGAGTATAGCCTGAGGTCCGCAGCTCATACAGCTTATGGTCTGTGCGAAATGCCTGGTTGCATATGGGTTGATCTCATCGGAATAGTCCGCTTCGCATTGACTGCACATATCAAATTCACGCATGGTGGTATTATCCCTGTCATACGGCAGTCGCTCCATTATAGAGAATCTGGGTCCGCAGGATGCACAGGAGATATACGGGTAACCATATCTGCGGTTGGTCAGATCCTTCATTTCGGCGAGACATCTGCTGCATACACCGATATCCGCAGGTATCTCGGGAAATTCCTCTAACCTGTCACTATCCGACGAAATTATAAAAAATCCGGCAGCATCGTTATGCTCTGCCGGCTGTGTATCTATAGAAGTAATGCTTGATCCCTTGGGCTTTTCTGCCTTCAGTCCGGCAATAAAACGCTTTAGTGTATCCTCTGACACATCCATCAGCCTGATACGCACTATCCCGCCGGAGTTTCTGACATCCCCGTTGAGTCCCATGGATGTCGCGAGCCGGTATACATACGGTCTGAAGCCTACCCCCTGTACCAGTCCCTTTACAGTGATCTC
>JAGBNR010000029.1 GCA_017634315.1 Lachnospiraceae bacterium | reverse complement strand
CGCGATCTCTACGATGATGTCATACCCTCTTATGGTATGGCTCTTCATGTAGTCAAACTCTTCGGGAGTATACTTGCCCGGTTTGAAAAGTATCTCATCGGGTATCATTATCTTGCCTATATCATGAAGTGCCGAAGCCGACGTGATCATATCTATCTTTTTTTCGTTAAGCTTATACTCCGGAAACTCCTCCATAATGTGCTTCGCAAGTACATCGGTAAACGCCTTGACCCTGCGGATATGCTCGTGGTTTTCGGTATTACGGTACTCCACTATGGTGCCAAGTGCATCTATGATGTTGTTGTTTTCGGTCTTCTGCTTCTCTGCCTGCTTTTCCAGCAGCTTATTCTGATTCTGGAGTACATTTGCATACTTTCTCAGCTTTGCATTGCTCTCTATCCTTGCCCTGTACAGTGAATCAAATTTCTTTACCCTCTGCAGGACCATCTCGCTCTCATACGGCTTCCTTATAAAGTCGGCTATGCCGTATCCGAAGCACTTCTCCACGACATCAAGCGAGCCCTCGCCGGAGCATACGATGATCGGGAATATATCCGTCATCTTCTTATGTTCCAGCTGAACGAGGACATCGGACCCGCTCATCTTAGGCATCACTATATCGAGAAGCAGCACGGCTATCTCATCGGCATGTCCGGAAAGCACGTCAAGCGCCTCGAGACCGTCCGCTGCCTCAAGTATTTTGTAATCATTCTTTAGGATCTCCGCGAGCATCTGTCTGTTAACGCTCTGATCATCCACTATTAGAACCGTGTCTCTCATTAGCCTCACCTTCTTATAGTCAAAAACCGCTAAATATTATTTATGTTAACCTGTGCTCCGCCGGTACCCTTCAGTACAATGCCTCTCTCTCCCGCGGCCTCCCATTTACTCTTGTGCAGTATGCATGTGACCCCCTCATATGCCGTACCGTCTACCCTTATGGTACATTCCCTGCTGTAAAGTATCTCACGGTTAAGCTTTTCTTTTTCCTTTGTAAGCTCTTCATTCTGCTGGTTATCGTAAAGATCGCATTATCTATCTTCTTATATAGTGGCAGCTCATTCCTGACCTCGGGAGGATATTTGATCTTAAGCTCCTTCATGGAATTATCAAGGAGCATAAGCTGCTTTTTATTCTCCTTCATCTTGTCCGTAAGGTAGTTTACCTTCTCTATGACCTCCTGATCTATCCCGATCTGAACCTGTGTGATGGTACCGGCATCATTACCGAGATCCCGCACCTTGTACCCTTTGGAGGAAAATGCCTTGCCTCCTATTATTGATCTGCCTGAAAGTATGCGTCCCTTTGCACGCAGCAGGCTGTTCATACTGTTTGCCACCTCTATGTCTTCGCTGCTTATGACTATGACGCCCTCTAAAAACTTGCTCACCACACCCTTGCCTGCCTTGACCTTGCCCCGCCTTCCGGCATTCATCCCCTTATTCAGCATTACCTTGCCTTCTGTGGACTCGATCTCCGCTCCGCCTACATTTCCGTCTATTACGATGTCTCCGGTAGCCTTTATGACTGCACCGTTTTCCACATTACCCTTTATATGCACACTGCCGTCGAAATTCACGTTGCCCGTGACAAGCGATACCTCATCTACCTCAAGATGCTTTGTTACCACCAGTCTGCCGCCCTCCATGGAGGCCATACCGTCCGTGGCCGCAGTATAGGTATGTTTATCCTCGGAAAGAGTAAACCCCTCACCCTTGAGCAGCTCCTGTTCGATGCCCTTCTTGCCCTTTATCTCCTCTCCGGACACAGAGTGCCCGTCCTCGCCCTCCGTTGCATCATGATATACCGCGAGCACATCGCCCTCCTTAACGACGGTTCCCCAGTTGATGGTGTGGTAATCTACCGAGCCATCCTCCAGTATCTTAGGTCGCTTATCCTTCTCAGCCTCAAAGAAGTACTCATAATATCCATCCTCGCCCTTCTTCGGCACATTTCCTCTTGCTACAAGGATCGGCTTCTTTGTATACTTCCCGTCACATATTTCCTTTATGTTCTCGTCGATGAGACCATAGGATATCTGATGCTCCGCAAGGGTATCCATGAGAGATTCTCTGTTTATCTTGCCCGACTCTATCTTGACAATAATATAAGCCTCCAGACCTCCGCTCATGATATTGATCTCATAGTCATCCTCCGTAAAGGAGACCTCTCTTGAGCCTTCCTCCAGCAGAATGCGTCTTTTACGCATCTCACTGGAGGTGAACATGAGCGTGGCATATGGCGTGACATCAAGACCAGCTTCAAGCCCGAGACGTATCTCGCGCATCTGCTCCCAGTCGTAATAATGATTTGCATACAGGGATATGTCGAGTCGTCTCTCCAGTCCGTAGCGTATCTCGCGCATCTGTCTCCATCCGAACTGGATATTGGCATAGGTCGTGACATCTATGTCCTCCTCAAGCCCTATCCTTATCTCTGCGATAGCCGCTCCCCTGAAGTCCGTTTCTATATAGGGATCAAGCTCCAGTCCGTTTCGCAGTGCCAGTCTGATCTGGTACAGCTGCTCCGGATCATACCTTTGCTCCACGTATTTGTGGATATCAAGATTTTCTTCTATGGATTTGCGCAGCTGCTTCAATACACCCGCGCTGTACTTTACATCTCCGGATATATCGATGCCCCTTGTAAGTCCCTTGCGTATCTGGTGCATCTTTTCGTAAGGTATCTCAGGCTTTGCAAAAAGAGATACATCTACCTGCTGCTCAAGCCCGGTAAATATCTCCTCCATCTGCATCCAGTCGTATTCATTTGTCACATACGGTTTGACATCAAGACCGGCATTCAGAGCAAATCTGATCTGCCGCATCTGAATGGCCAGAAAATCAGGATTTTCGTATATTGACGTATCGATGTGGGCTTTCTTTCCCTCTTCGATCTCGATTAACTGATCGCTTGTATACTCCGCCAAGCAATACCCCCCCCACAAAAAAGCATCCGACTCATTATAACCTGCCCAGTGGAAGTGAGCCAAAAGCTTCATCCATGATGCTTTTGCACGCAATCCGCAGCAAACTCTTATTGCTGTTACAAATAGTTATCTTATTTTATCATATTCAGCCGCGAATGTATACCTTACGCCAAGCCAAGTGCAGATAATGATTGATCAGTGTTACTGTTCACAGTCGAATCGCGCACTTGCTGCGCGGTTACGCCCCAAAGAGCAGTAGTTGAAATGGGCTGTGAATAGTAGCTGATCAGTCGAGCACGCTGTAAAAGGAGTCTATGTTTTCCTCAGGGAGCTTCACCGGCTCCCTGCCATAGTCCTTATACGCCGTGATGTCAAGGTCGTTGGCTGCCACATAGTTTGCTATGATCTGAGCTCTCGTCTTCTCTGCGGTCTTTTCATCCCCGCTTACCTTCATGAATGCGTCGTAGTGTTCTCCGAAGATCCGTTTCGCGCTCTCGGTAAAGCCTGCGCCGTCCTCTGCTATGTCAAAAGAGGTGATCTCATAGCCGGCATCAGTGTTCTTCACATGTATGCACCCGGGATAAGATCCGCCTGATGTACACTCAAGGGTCTGACCGTTCAGATCATAATTAAAAATGCGGAAGTCACCGTACACCTTTACATCAGAACGGTCTGACTCATCTACATTGATGATGACAGGACAGGGAATGCTGACCTGGCTCTCCGGATAGTCTCCGGACAGCTCATCCAGCAGATATCCGTACAGTGTAGTATAGAAAAGCTCGGGGCCGGGGTAATCATATGCCGGAAGTGAAGCACCTGCAGACTTATCTCCTCCTACTGTCTGGAAGGATATCATCTCAGCACCGCCCATAGCTGTAAACATATCATCAAAGCGATCTTTGGCACTATCCTCATCATAGTCTTCGAACTGACTGTTGCAGGTTCTGTAGTAATATGTGCCGTTTCCGTTTGAGTCATACTGAACATAGGCTTCCTCCGTTTCAATAAGATATCCGCCATCGACGAGGTAGGTGGACATGAAATGGTTGCCTCCCACATAGAGCTGTCCATCCTTAACAGACAGAGGATAGGCTGTCCCGCCTGCTGATACCGTGCCGAGATATGCGGGAGCCTGATCCCTGTAGCAATATATCTCTGCGTCTATGCCTGCGAAGCTGCCGGGCTCCCACTCATATGTCCCGGTCGATACCAGGAGCACATCCGTGTCACCGAGGGTGACATTGGCATAGCCCATACCGTCTGTAAGCGTGTCTACGATCTGAGTGAAGGTATCACATCCGGTGATATCTATGTTTCCTGTCTGCTCGGGAGCCATATATACATCAGATACCGTAAAAGCCTCAGGATCATATGAGGTATCATCCGATACTGTCTCAGTGGCTGCAGGTACATCTGCAGCAGCCTGTGTATTTGACTCCTCTACTGCCGGGGGAGTATCCGTACCGGAGGCTGTGCATCCGGCAGATACAGCTGCGGCTGCGATACATACCGTCAGGCAGCACACTATTTTGATCAGATCCTTTTTCATAATCCATTGCCTCCCTTCAGCTCCTCAAACTGCACACCCTTTGCGGTAAATATTGAGGATGTCTTGTGATAGTTTTCCGTTATATCCCAGGAGGTGCGCTCCTGCTCGTCATAGACTGTATGCTGAGCCCCCGTACTGACGGTCTGACCCTGCTTTGCCTTTGTCTGCTGCAGATTACCTTTACTCATTTCTCCTCCTGCGGATATACCGCATGATGTGTCACTGTGCTGCTGTGCTGCTATGTTGGGGTCTGTTAATCAAAATTGCAAAGTCATTTATTATGTTTATTACCTTTATACGAAAAAAAACGATTACTGGCAGGATACTGCTTTCAAAAGGCTCTGCCTGAGCATAGTAATGGCAGCTGCGGTCGCGCTTTCCCTTATCTTTTCCCTCTCTCCGGAAAACACGAACTTCTTT
>JAGBNR010000028.1 GCA_017634315.1 Lachnospiraceae bacterium | reverse complement strand
ATCTCATCGCTGTCTCTGCCTGTGGCTCCTGCCACCGTGAGCGTGATACCGAGACCCTTGGCATTCAGCTTCTCCACTGCCCTGCATACACTCAGTATCCTCTTCCTCGGCATGCCTCCGCCTACGGATATGATCCCCCTTGCATTTCTGACATCGTCAGTGGAGTGCTCCTTCAGTATATCCCAGTCTATTCCGTTGGTAACGTGCGTTATTTTGTTCGCATATCCCGGATATCTTTCCTTAAGCCACTCCTCAAACTGCCTCGATACCGCAAGTATCAGATCAGCCTCACGCATCATGATCCGCTCGTCCCGCGCCATCCTCTCATCAGGCACATGATTGATCTCGTTCTCATATTCCACGGCTCCATGCATAAGATAGGCAGCCTTCTTTCCGAAGAGCTTTCCTATCCTGATAGCCCATATATTCTGTCTGGAATGTCCCGATATAAAGAGTACCGATGCTCTGGGAATCTTTATACACATCTCAAAAAGCCTTGCGGCCTTGCGCTTCGCATGGATGTAGTCTGTCCCCTTCGGCAGGGATCTGATGTAGTACCTTGTGACAAGAGCGGGACCCGTGCCGCTGTAATAATCTCCTATTACCAGTATCATGATCTATAAGTATACCACACAACGCTGCATCAGGCGATTGCCAAGCACGATTGGGATGTGCCGCAGCTCGGACACTTGATTATGCACCCGTATTTAAATCAAAGAATTATCACCATGATTTAATACGATCTGAGGGAAAGGCACATTGATAGAGTGTCGGTCGAACATCAGCTTCAGCTCACGGTTGACATCGAATCTCACCCTGAAATAATCCTCATTCCTGCAGGAAGTCACAAACCTGAGTATCACCGCTGAGTCGCCGAGATCATATACCCCGCTGTATCTCGGACCCTCTATGGCAGCCGGTATGCGCTCATGTATGCCCGGCAGCTCCTTGCGTATGATCTCCTCTATCCGCTCAAGCTCCGCTCCGTACTCTGTCCCTATGGAGGTATAGACAAGGGTAGGCTCATCCGTCAGATTGACGATCTGGTTCAGTGAGCTGTTGTGGATGATCTTGATGCTGTTTTCATCTATATCCCTGACTCTCGTATTGCGTATGCCTATCTCCAGCACTCTGCCACGCCAGCTCTCTCCGTCCATCCTGATGATGTCTCCCACCTTAAAGGCCTTCTCAAAGATAATGAAGAGTCCGGCGAGTATATCGGTGACAAGGCTCTGCGCTCCAAAGCCCAGCACGACCGTCATGATCCCTGCGGATGCGAGCAGGGTGTCGGTGGGAGCGCCAAGTATCCTTGCGCAGTAAAATACCATCCCTATCACGGCGATATATCTGACGAAGCTCATCAGCATCCTGACCACTGTCTCTCCCCTTGAGTTCATCAGTCTGCCGGTAAGCTCGAGAGTGAGCAGGAGCAGCGATACCGCAAAGTAAACCATGCAAATGCTGATCCAGCAGGCGGTAACGGAAAAAATATGTATACCGCTGTTCCAACAGCCATTGAGGAGATCAAGCAGTACATCATTGCTCTTAAAAAGCAGATCCTTCATGATAACGACAGCACATATCACTCCTGCGAAAATAAAGAACGATACCCTCAAAAGACCCATTATGCGGCTCGCTGCGAGCGTCTCCACAGTCTTTTTTCTGTCTTCATCCATCCCTATCTCATCGTTCATGCCTTCAGGGGCGGTATTTTTGCCGCCATTTATCAGGAGTATCGCAAGGAAGAAAAGCATCTGGATCACTACCCCCGCTATGGATATAAGTACTCCTCTGCTTATACTCTCCATGGTGATGAGGTTGACACTGGCTGCCGTAAAGAGCAGGTCTTTCTCCCAAAAGCCGCAGTACAGCAGCCTCTCTTCGCCCTCAAAAGAGATCCGTGTGAAGTAGCCGTCCAGCATCATCTCATCCGTCAGCCCGTAGTCCTCCACCGGCTCACCTATCAGATCCGCATCTGGATAGTAGAGAAAGGTCTTGTCCTCTCCCTCCACGGTAAAGGCAAATGCGTTATTCCTTCCGCTGAAGGTGGAGGGAAGTGACTCCATGGAGGAGACGCTGAGCGAGGATGCGAGATAATCGGGTGCAAATGCCAGCTGTACAAAGCCGTTTGGCTGATCATCGGCATCGGTCACTATCGCTCCGACATAACGGTACGGCTGATCCAGATATTCCTCATCTATCTGCTGCTGTGCCAGCACCGGTGTACCGGTCAGCACCTTATTAAACTCATAGGACAGCACCCGGGGGTTTGTAGATATCTTCAACCCTTTGTAGTACGCATCCGACAGTATCACCTCTCCGTCCCTGTCATACAGCAGGATATGCTCCGCTCCGAGGCTGCCTGCCATATCAGCAAGATTCCTTCTGGTTATCTGTCTGTTATTGTTGGATATGAACTTTGCGGCAAGAGTCGTGAGATTCTCCAATGCGGAATAATATTCCTCACTGGTACTCTTTTGCATCTCCTCATCACGCCAGAGAGACTCAGCCAGAGCATCGGCCTCCTGCCTGTTGGACTGCGCCTGAAGATATGTGGCATACAGCCCCTGACTGTAGAGCGAGGAGGCAAAGGTAAACAGGACGGACAGTACGAGCAGCACTGCCATTTTTTTGACAAGAAAACGGCGGAATGAGCCCTGTCCTGACGCATCATATCCGCCAAGCCTCTCCTCGGCAAGCATCAGGGAATACAACAGCTGCAGTGAAAGGAAGATAAAGGTCACAAAAAGCGGTACTGCCGTGACCACGAGCACATTTGACGTGATCTCTTCAGACGGGATCGCGCATATTATGTAGGTCTGCTCTATGTCATAATACTTAACCCCGCAATAATAGCTGTCGCCCTGCAGGATGAGATTACCTCTGTAGCCATCCTTCAGATCAGTCATCTTTATCCCCAGTCCTTCGGTGTCCGTGATCTGCGGCTCATCATCATCCGAAAAGGCCGAGACCCAGCCGCTTATATCTACGGCAAAGACAAACCCGTTTCTGCCCAGCGTGATGCGCGGCAGGATGGCCTGCCATGAGTTAGCCTCCTCCTGCAGCTCGAAATACCCTGATGCATCGTCATCGATCACGACATAGTAGCCCGTACTCAGCGGCGCGGCACAAAAGGAGTGGTATCTCACATCCTCCGGATCATCTGCGGCACTCACCGCATAAAAGTCCATCATCGAAACCTCATTTGAGCGTGCGACCTTCTTCATTTCGTCAAAATACGGTGCCTCACCTTCAGTAAAACCGGTAAGAGAGGTGGGGGAAGCAGAGTACGCTATCTCTCCGTTTTCATCGACCAGATACACGTTCTCCACATTCAGAAGGGATTTCAGGCTCTTCATTGATGCGCCGCTATACCCTGTATCCTCATCATTGCGTATGTAATACTTTGCCATTCTGGTCTTGGCTTCATGTATCATCACATAGCTGTCATAGGTATCGGTCGTCTCCTCCTCTGCCTGGACCACTATGCGGTCAATATCCTCAAAGGTCAGCTCCATCTCCCGGTCTGCGTTTCTGTAAAAAAGATAGGACTGGAGCATATACATCAGCAATGTACACAGCACCAGCAATACAAAGCCAATGGCAATAAGAGTGTTCCTTTTTCTTTTCATACTTTTTCGTGCCGCCGTCCTTACAGCTTCTTAAGCAGCTCTATCCTTTCTTCTATATCATTAAGATCCTGTATCTCGGAAAGATAATCTATGTATTTCTCCATTGAAAGTGCCTCTCCTCCGCTGTCACAGAGCATCATTATGTAGTCCGTGAAGAGATCGAGCTGCTCATACAGAACCCCGAAATAATATCTTATGTTAACTAATTCGTCCTCCGGCACATTCGGATTCACCGGCAGTCTGTAGGTAAGATATACCTGCCTGAGTCTCGGATAGTATGCGAAGTGTCCGAAGCAGGGATACTCACCGACCGACACTGCGTTATTCAGATCGTTCAGTGACCTGATGAGCGCATCGACCGACTCCTCCGGCACATTATGCGCCAGTGTGATATGGAAATGAAGCACCGGATAGGGCATCTCTTCATTCAGCCCGCCCTCCAGCAGCGTCTCCACTATGGCATTTGCGTCCGTGATGCCAAGATGCCCTGCCATGCTGCGCAGAGTCCCGTCATTATCCTTTACTCCCTCGAAGAGCTCATCCATCATGGCTCTGACACCATCCATTATTTCCTTCATCCCACTCATGTCATCCTCCATAATGACTTCCTGCGACTGATGCTGTAGGCTCTGCGGCTTGCATAAGACAAGCCCTGCTATGCCATCAGCGAGTTGCGAAGCAGCGACCTCCAGTCGGACTCACCGCTCACACCTGCATAGGCCAGCATATCCTTGAGCTTTATCGTCCTCACGGATTTATCGTTTACATTGCCGTAGAGCGTCCCTACCACCTTCTTTGCCAGACTCATCTCACCGGCGGAGGCATTGGGATTCTTCAGCATCGCGTGAGTATCTATAGCCGTAAAGATGCGTGCGATATCCACCAGATAGTGCTTGTTCACTATGCCCGTCTCTCTTTTCAGCACCTCATTGAAGTATGGCGTATCGGCATAGCTTGCATCTCCGAGCATCATCGCAATGTTGTTGTTGAAATTCTGCCTGTCATATTTCAGCTTGCCTACCATCCATCCTATAAACTCCGCGGTCTTAGGCAGCACTGATGCCGCCGCCTTTATGATAGAGCCGCCCAAAGACTCCGGGATGAGCGATGCGAGATCCTTGAGTCCTCCCAGCACATTCGCTCCCAGATTCCATCCCGCGGCTGACCTCTGCTTCCTCGACTGCATCCTGGTCAGGGACATGAAGTACTGTGCCTGGGCATTCTCTACCGCCGCCTGACCCATTTCGGCTTCTTCATCCGCAAACATTATACCGGTATCCGAGTCGCGCATGTCCTCAAACGAAGCTATCGCAGTCTCTATATCGGCATCTGCGCTGTCTATCCTCCCTATCCTCTTACTGGATACCACTATCTCCCTGATGTCATCTACGATAGTTACCAGTCTCCTGAGATTGGTGAGGATCAGATCCAAAGGACCCCTTGTGGCGAGGAGCTCTCCCCAGTGGTTGTTTGCTGCCGATATGGGTCCTCCTCCTGCGGTCACATGTACGGATGCGATATCTCTGCCTGCGTTTACGAATGCGAAGACAGAGTCGCAAAACTTCAATATGCTTTTAAGCACTCCTCCGTCCAGATCCTGCAGTGAGGACTCCTCCTTCTTCCTCTCCTCCACCAGCTCCACGGGAGTCTTTGTGCGAAACTTATTGTACAGATAGCTGATGAGTGTCTTCGCGCCGTCGATCATGTTTTTCACCTGACCCACCATGTCGGCGACATCAAAGAAATCAAAGGACAGATCCCTCATGACGGTCGCACCCTCCATAGGATCACCTCCGGTCAGTCCCCAGGATAATGCGCCGGCTCCCACACCCGCTATGCTCATAAATGAGGCTACATTTGTAAAGTTCGACGTGGTCTGGGAATATGCAAACCAGAGCATCCTGTCTGCACGCTCCTCCTTCGTATCGTCCAGAAATCTGCCTGTTCCCATAAAGCCGCTTGCGTCGGAGGCATTCTCTAAACCATGTACTCCGACCTCCGCAGCCGTGAATACCTGCTTTAAGAGATTTCCGTTTAGGAGATTGCGCTTAAACCAGTTGCCTTTGCCCCGCCTGCTGTTCAGCTCCTCCATGAGTACCTTTGCACCCGGAAGCTCCAGTGCGGCAAGAGGATCAGCCCAGTCGAAATCCGAGCCGGTCTGCCGGTGATTCGCCAGCTCCTCCATGAGCGTCATCCTCATGGTCTCTCCGGATGCAGGCAGGTATTTAAGCCTCTCACTTGTTCTTGAAGCTGTCGCGGGATTGATCTCCACTATCTTACGTGCCAGTGTCCAGTATCCCGGATCGCTGTCGTCTGTCAGAAGTATGAGGGCTGTCACCGACAGCTCCTTCGCATGCCTGTCAAGAGCATGGGCTATGACAGGGTCATGCGCCGGATCGTTAAATGCCGCCATACCGTTTCCGGCTACCCTCTCCTTTATATAGAGTGCTGTCGCATAGCTTATGAGACCCGCCGGTATATTGTCCATGCTTTGCGGATTAGCCATCAGATTGTTTACCGCGGTATTCGGATCCATGGGATTGCCGCCGTTTACAGCCGTCTCCATCCCCTTGGCAATGACCTTGTCTATATCCTTCGTATAGTCCTCATCTGCCTGGTATGAGGTATAAAACTGTATAGTCCTCGCGTTCACATGCTGGAAGAATGCGGATTTGCGTATGGCAACACGCAGCTTCTCCGCCTTCTCCTGCTTGGTCCAGCTCCTCCTGCCCCACCATTTCATGCCCTCCTTACCCGATACTCTGCCATCGGGTGCCGTGGCCGTATCTTCATCCGTCACGAACTGTCCGTTCATGTAAAAGCCGTGCACGGTCTGACCGTTCCTCTTAAGACGGGCCTGAAGTATCTCGGCGTTCTGCTCGGAGTACAGATATCCGCCGTTTATATCTCTCTCATCTGACTCAAGATTTGCCTGCTCAGCCTGTACCTCCTCATAGTATTCTCTCGGCTGAGGGTATGAGACTGCTGTGAGCGCATCGCTGTCGGATGCCGTAAACTGTCTCTTGGACATCCTTCCCATGAGATCAGCGGTGAACTTCATACGGCTCTTTATCCCTGTACCCTCATTCGCCTGAGTCAGCATCAGGATCTTCTTATGAGTCTTGGTATGGTTTGCCGTATCCACATTGGGCTTGTCAGGGTCAAGTGCCTTGTAATCAGTGATAGTAAAGCTGGCCGCAGTAACTGCCGTGTCGGGATCATGCGTGACATTCACAAGCAGTCTGTCAAGCCCCAGCTCATCATATACACCCGTGTACTCCACTATGCTCTTTGCCGCATCCTCCGGTATAGCCCTGCGATCCTGCTCCTCAGGCACCGGACCCGCCTCCGGCTGCGGTGCGGGATTTATCTGTATCTGAGGCTCCTGCGGCTGTATCACGTCCTCTTCAGGCTGCTGCAGGCCGGGCATCCCCTCAGGCAGTGTGACCATACCATCAGCCAGCACTGCCCCGGGATATTCCTCAGCGATATGATCCCTGATCGTTATTTCATTCACACTGTTTATGTATCGATCCATGATGATCTCATCGGTATCCTGTGTGGATGAGGGTACTTGATTATACCCCGGCAGCCTGCTCTTTCTATCCGCCGGTAGACTCATCAGAAAAGCCTTCAGTGTCATCTGCCCGGCTCCTGCCCGCACTGCCGGCTGTACTCCCTGCTGTCCGATAAGAGGCTGTGCAGGCTGTCCCTGCGGCTGTCTCGTGTATTCCCTTGTCAGCTCATACCAGGTCTTTGCCAGGGCATCATAGTCGGCATAGTGCTTGCGATAGACCTTTTTGATATAGTCGTCCTCTACAGTCCTCCATTTTTCCGCCTTTGTCTTTACCCCTTCCGCCTGCCTGCCGTGCTTTGCAAGCAGTGACCTTTTGGTTGAAAGCTTCGACTTCTTCCTCGCGGGATAAAAGCTGAAAAACTTTGAAAAGCTGTTTCTTGTATCCTCTCCCTCTCTCCTGACCAGCTCGTTGTACTCACGCTCGTTGCGATTGTAATCCCTCACAGTGGCTCCCATTGACACCACATCCCTTGCCAGAGTCTCAGAGTACCTCCTGTGCTCATTCCTCTGCCTGTCTGCGGACTGCACCGAGTCTGCATTGGTCTGTCTCATGGACTTTAAGATATTCTCCCTTACTCCGCGGATCACATCCTCTCTCGTCCTGCCGGTATCATCCACACGCTCCCCGGCGAAGGCCGCGTCTCCCCTGTCCATAAAGGATTTAAGCGAATCATCTACTCTGGCAGCTATATCAATACCCTTTGCTTTTGCCTGAGCTTCATATGAACTTGCAAACTGCAGCTTTCTGGGTCCGGGCATATATCCTCCTATATCACTACACTAAGTATGCGTACTTTCCGAGTATATCCATGGTAAAGCCTACCGCACTTTCCTTCTCCGTCTCCTGCTTTATCGCATATATGAGATGCTTCATCGTAAGTCTCCCTCCGTCTCCCGCAGCTGCCACACACGCGTTTAGGAAGACGGTCTTGATGATGCTTCCCGTAAATTTGTCAAATTGAGAGGCAAGATAGTCCAGATCGATCTCATCATGGGGCACCTCATCCGTGATGCAGCTCTCCCATATGGCTCTCCTCATCTCCTCATCGGGGTTTTCAAAATGTGCCACAAATCGTATCCTTCGCATAAAGGCCGGATCGATGTTACCCTTTATATTCGTAGCCATGACGACTATACCGTCATATGCCTCCATCCTCTGCAGCAGATAGGATATCTCCGTATTCGCGTACCTGTCCTTCGAGTCATGCACCTCACTCCTCGTGCCGAAGAGCGCATCAGCCTCATCAAAGAAAAGTATGGTATTATTCTTCTCCGCAAAGGAAAATGCTTTCTCGAGATTCTTCTCCGTCTCCCCTATGTATTTGTCCACGGTATTGGACAGGTTTACCTGATATAAGGGCAGCGACAGCTCTCCTGCTATGGCATTTGCACTCATTGTCTTGCCGGTGCCCGGAGGTCCCGCCATGAGCAGGCTCACACCCCTGCCATAAGGATAGCTCTTCTTCAGTCCCCATTCGTCCATCACCAGCGGACCTGTAAGCACGGCATTTACGGCATCCCTCAGGACACGCTTCACATTGTCCTTAAGCTTTACATCCTCGAGCCGTATATCCGGGTATACTATCCGCCCCATCTCGAGCTCACTGCGTTTTATGCTGTCTATATTTATCCTCGCAAAGTACTCTTCCTTACTCTGCATTTCCTGATCGGCCCCTCTGTCCGGGCTGCCGCTGCCTGACGCGCCTTTCCGGTCTGACGCACTGAGAGCCATGTAGTTTTTCACGGCATATGAGACCTCTCTGGGATACATCCGGTACCTTGACGCAAAGGAAGCAGCCTCAAGCTCCAGACCGTACATTTCAAAGAATCCCTGCCAGAGTGTCTTTCTCTCTTCAAAGCTGTATGTCCCCGGCAGACTGATACAGCAGATACCGTCGGACAGTCTGTCCGGCATCATCTTAGCCTCATCCGCACAGAGTATCACAGGTATACCCTCGTCTGTCAGCGGAGTGATCAGCTGTCCCGACAGTACCTCCATGTCGTGCCTGCCCCTCACCCTGTCTGATATACCACCCGTGATAAAGCGGTCACTGAACCCGTACAGGCATATCCCGGCTTCATCAAAATAAGCCTCTCTTAAAAGCGTATCCCTTAAAGGAGCTATGTCACCCCTGTCCGCTACCCGGATAAGATCTGCGATATTAAGGAAAAGGAAGCCCCTGTCCAATCCCTTTGCTATATGCCTCGCGATAAACCTGCGTCCTCCGCAGCCCGCAAGGGTAAGCACCCTTCCCCCTGACCTGAAATATGATACCCCGCGCTCTATGAGGTCATTATTTACAAAAGCGTCATGAAGCGCGTCCCCCGGTCTGTAAAGTACAGTGAAATCAGAAAGCCTGCGACTGACCCCATCATATCCCCCTATGAAGCCCATCAGTCTCTCATCGGCGGATACGCGGGCATACTGCAGGGGCTCCGTATTTATGTCAACCACAAGCAGTCTGCGTGCCGTGACCGCAAGTCTCTGTATCTCATCATGGGAAAGGGGCTCTCTCCCCTCTATCATAGCTGCCAGATGCAGGCACGGACCGTATCCGAAATTATCCTCAAGATATGCCGAAAAGACCGGGTATGTAAACTCCGCCAGACAGAGCTCCATGAGTGTCTGGAGCACGGTATCTCCGTCCAGCAGCTCCAGTGCATGGAGATACCTTCCCCCGTCACCCGAAGCGGTCCTCTCTCTCCACCCGGCTCCGGAGACCATCGCCCACTGTTTAAGTGCCTCGTCAGTAAGAGATGAAACAGCCGCGGCAAGCTCCGGATAGTCGTCTATACGCCTGCCCCTGCCTATGTCCTTAAGATATTCATCTGTCCTCGCCATAATAAGGCTTATGGCCGTTTCCGCATAGCTCATGGGCTGACCGTTATCTCCTGTCCCGTGTATCTGAAGCCCAGCATCGTGATGTCATCAGCCTGTTCGGCTCCCTCGGCAAATGCCCTGACAGAGCTCAGGACATTATTCAGAGTATCCTCAGGTGACGCATCCGGATCAAGGTTTAAGGCATCTATCATCCTGTCCGTACCAAATTGCTGCCCTGCGGGATCGGCGGCCTCGTTCACGCCGTCCGTATATACGAAAAGCCTGTCCCCGGGCTGCAGCTGTATGGTATGCTGCTCAAAGGAGGCATCCTCCATTATCCCGAGCGGCAGGCAGTGCTCGTACTCCTTCAGCTCGTATCTCCCTCCGCTGTGACATATCGCCGGGTGCGTATGACCGGCATTTGCCGCAAGCCCCCTGCCTGTAGACAGCTCGATGATCGTCATCCACACCGTGACGAAGAGTCCCTCTTCGTTTCCCCTGCACAGCTCCTTATTGGCAAAAGAAAGTATGGCGGCAGGAGTCACCTTATTGAGACCTCTCGTCCTTATCATGGTCCTCGCCGTCATCATGAAAAGAGCCGCAGGCACCCCTTTGTCAGAGACATCTGCGATAACAAGTGCTATATGATCCTCATCTATCAGGAAATAATCATAAAAATCTCCTCCGACCTCCCTCGCCGGAGTCATCAGCGCAAAGAGTGAAAAATCCTTCCTCTCCGGAAACTCGCTGTATCTGCCCGGGAGGATATCCGCCTGTATATGATTTGCTATGGACAGCTCAGTGTCGAGTCTCTCCTTCGCAGCGGTCATCTCACGTATACGCTGCATCGTATCGCTGATGTCCGTCTCCATATCCGTAAGACTCCTCAGGAGATCACCTATCTCATCATCGGTACGGATATCCACGCTCTCAAAGTAGCCCTTCTGCTCCGATGCCACGGTCTTGTCTCTTGCGGTATAGCGAAGAGCCGCATCGGAGAGGAGCCCCAGCGGTGTGACCACTCTTTCCTTAAGAAATTTGGAGATATATATGATCATCAGCGTTATGACTATGAGCATGATAAACATATACACCAGGATAAATGTTCCTATCCTGCTGATCAGATCGTTAAGAATGATGTTGACAAACACCAGACCTATGACCTCGCCGTTTTTGTCGGTCACTCTCATATAGTTGCTCATGGCAAAGCCGGAGGCAGGCGTATAGCCGACTACCATATACCATCCGGAGTTGAGCACCCTCTGTATCTGCTGCGGGGTCTCTATGTCTCCATTCACGTCATCCACCCATTGTCCCGGTATAAAGCATCTTTCGTCCGTGTCCCCGTCCAGTACGAATACCATCCTCCGGTTCACGTCATCGGAAAAAAGCATACCCATGTTGCCGAGCTTCTGTACCTCTCTGCATTTCTTCAGTGCCTCTCTGGCCTTTATATATCTTTCGTCTCTTGTAAGCTCCCTGAAATGCTCCAGATACTCTTCATTATTACGATCTTTCCTCTCCTCCTCCGGGATACTGTGATATATCTCCTTTGTATGTCCGTAAAGCTCGGCAATATAATCTTCATCAAGGGTAGACAGTAAATATGCCATATCTCCGTTCGTATCCCTTTTGATCGCCCTTAACGTGGCAAAGGGATACAGGACAAACATGACCGTCCCCACCATGATAAAAATAATGACCAGCCCCGTGATCATCGTTTTATAAAGTGCTTTTTCAAGCGGCTTTCGTTTTTTTCTGTCCTTTACCTTTGGCTGCATTTCCTCTGTATCGCTCCGGTATCACACTACATAAGCATCCGCGCCGGCTTCATGCCAGACCCACATCGGCGGCATAAGGCTCAAAGTCAGACTTTGTAAAGACCTTACCCACCTTGACGAATTCATACTTTATCGCGAGCAGATAATGCTTCATATGCACGAGACCTCCCGCCTCCGGATCTGCCGCCGCAAGGAAGGCTGCATTCAGTATGCAGTTTTTGATATTACCTCCGACGAACTCAAACTTCTCGGCAAGAAATCTTATATCCACATCATCGGCCAGCGGCGTATCCTTGGGAATGGTGGTGGTCCACAGCATCTCTCTCGTGTCCACATCCGGGAACTGAAACTCCACGATGTACTTCATACGTCTGAAAAAGGCCGGGTCTATATTGTGCTTGTAGTTGGTGGCGAGCACGGATACTCCGTCATAGGCTTCGACCTCCTGCAGGAGCAGAGCGGTCTTATTGTTGTTTGATGCCTGATTCGAGCCTCCGTCATCCGATCTCTTTGCAAAGAGCGTGTCACACTCATCAAAGAAGAGGACCACATTGCACTTTTTCGCCTCTCTGAATATCATTGATATGGATTTCTCAGTCTCACCCACATATTTATCTATGACTTTGGAGAGATCCACCCTGTAGAGCTCGAGATTGAGCTCATGCGCTATGACCTGCGCACACATGGACTTACCTGTACCGGGTGCTCCGAAGAGCAGGATCGACAGTCCGCGTCCGTAAGGATATTTCTTGGTGTAATGCCAGTTCTCATAGACCTGCTTCCTGAAGTTCATCTGATCGATGGCATGCTCCAGTGTCTCCCTCTGGCTCGGATTCATCACTATATCCTCGAAGCCGAAATTAGCCTTTATCTTTGTGGCCTTCTGCGTAAGCTCGGAGCTCATCTGATTGTAGCAGCCCTTAAACAGCTTATCCCTTGATATATCCTTCTCCTGCGCCATGGTGGCAAGTGCCCTCGCATGCTTTAAGGCATCGTGTATCTTGCCCGGGGTAAAGAGAAACTTGGTGGACATCTCAAGCATATCTATACCGTCCTCCAGATCGTATCCCTTGGAGTAGTACTCCCAGCAGGTCTGTCTCTCGCCGGTATCGGGAGTCGGCAGCTCGAGCTCCGTATACTCGCTCCTCGTTATCTCCCTGAAGTCTATATGCTCCTTGCTCATCGCAAATACCAGTATCCCCTGCTCGTTCAGCTTTGAGAAGGCAAGATCCATGTACCCGAAAAATTTCTCCTTCTCCTCTTCCCTGAAGGTAAGCTCTGTCAGACAGCAGCAGGAGTTTGTCAGTATGCACTCTCTGGTGACAGCCCACAGTGCCTTATCCACAAACTGATAGTCATAATTAAAGAGCTTCTTGCAGTTTATCGCCACGGCCTTGAGCCCCTGCTCCCTGCAGAAATGCTTCACGAAAAACCTGCGTCCGCTCCCCTCGTCTCCGTAGTAATAAAAGATCCTGACACCCTCATCATGGGATATCCTCATCTCATCAAGCACGCCTTTATTCGCCATGATGGGATCGAGCTCCCTGTCATCCGTAAGCATTGATATGAATCTGGTGTAATTCTCGTCCAGCTTGTCGGGATTGCGTCCGAACAGGCAGTCTATGACTCTCTTATCCGGAGACACTACCGTCGAAAAGGGCATACTGTCGGTGACGCGCAGCGCGAGCAGAGGCAGCAGCTGCTCCAGACAGGTCGACATATCGCCGTATGCCCCCGTGATGGAGTACTCGCCCCCGTAAAAGACCTTGGCTGCCGACTCTATGGTGGGAGCCGACAGATTGCCGTTTTCATTCACTATCTGAAATACGCTCGCATAGTCCGTCTGCGTGGAGGAAAGTAT
>JAGBNR010000027.1 GCA_017634315.1 Lachnospiraceae bacterium | reverse complement strand
AGTGCGAACCCACCCCTGTATACCCATATCTTTGGATTCCAAGGGTTCTCATGTTCGTCTTGCAGTGCAGGAGATGGGACTTGAACCCACACGGCCTTGCGGTCACAGGCACCTGAAGCCTGCGCGTCTGCCAATTCCGCCACTCCTGCATATATGCCGCATCAAGCCATTTAAGTATACTGACTTGATGCAGCTTTGTTATTATATAATCATAGCTTTGATTTTGCAAGCTCTGCTATCGTAGTGAAGCCCTCCGCATCATTTACGGCAAGGTCAGCGAGCATCTTCCTGTTGATGTCCACGCCTGCAAGCTTAAGACCATACATCAGCCTGCTGTATGTGACACCGTTCATACGAGCTGCCGCATTTATACGTGCGATCCACAGCTTCCTGAAATCTCTCTTCTTCTGCTTACGTCCCGCAAACGATGAAGCAAGTGCACGCATCACGGACTGCTTTGCAACCCTGTACTGCTTTGATCTGGCTCCTCTGTATCCCTTTGCGAGCTTTAATACCTTATTATGCTTTCTTCTGGCGTTCATTCCGCCCTTTATTCTTGCCATAGTCTATCTATCCTCCTTTGAACTGCCTGTTTTAGAGATACGGAAGTATCTTCTTCATGTTCTTCTCGTTCGTAGGATCTGTTATCTCAGATTTCCTCAGGTTCCTGATCCTCTTCGGTGACTTCTTGGTGAGAATATGGCGCTTGTATGCCTTGTTCCTCTTCAGTTTACCGGTTCCTGTAAGCTTGAAACGCTTTGCAGCCGATCTGTTAGTCTTCATCTTTGGCATGTTACTGTCCTCCTTATTTTTTCTCTGCCAGGGTGATCGTCATGGTCCTGCCCTCCACCTTTGGAGCCTTGTCCACGACCGCCACATCGCTAAGTGCTGTGGCAAAATCATCCAGAATATACTTACTGTCCTGCATATGGGCCATCTCTCTGCCCCTGAATCTAAGCGTTACCTTTACGCGGTTCCCCTTGGCGAGAAACTTACGCGCCGCGCTCATCTTCGTATTCAGATCGTTCTTATCGATATTTGGTGATATCCTTATTTCCTTTATCTCGACGATCTTTTGTTTCTTTTTCGCGTCCTTTTCCTTACGGATCTGCTCATACCTAAACTTGCCGTAATCGACTATCTTGCACACCGGAGGGGTTGCGTTCGGAGCTATCTTTACCAGATCCAGCTCAGCTTCCTCCGCAAGCCTGAGAGCCTCTGAAGAAGGCATTACTCCCAGCTGCTCACCATCAGCTCCAATGACACGGACCTCTCTGTCACGTATCTGGTCATTAATAAAATAATCGTTGCTAATCTTACTTACCTCCCATGCACAAAAAAAGAACCGCGCAAAAAGCACAGTTCACAATAGTCCGATCAAAAGATGAACACCTGAAAGCCCGATATGACCGCCTCAGGGTGAGAGCCGTGCTCTGCTTGATAATGCGTATGTGACTACACCTCATCACAACGCAAATGCTACGATATCACACACAATCCGCCATGTCAACCGGAAAGTTTATGGATCCCTCCGTCGATCATCCCCTGCTTTTTCATCATCGCTACAAAGTTCCTTGCAGGGATCGTTCTGGAATAAAAATAACCCTCAAGATAATCGCATCCCATGACGGACAGCCTTCTCGCCATATCCTTGGTCTCCACGCCGACAAGCGCGATCTTGAGCTTTTGATTCCTGAACATCTCTATCACATCCGGTAGCAGCATCGATCCGCTCTCAAAGTATGACCTCACCAGAGTCCTGTCTATTTTAACAAGGTCGATCGGTAGCTTCATGATATTTTCAAGGCTCGAGTATCCGTTCCCGTAATCATTGAGTGCAAACTCCGCTCCGCGGCTTATCAGCCTGTCCATATTCTTCTGTACCATACCCGTGCTGTCGCGATCCGAAACCTCGGCAATATCAAAGCTGAATCTTTCCATGGATACCCCGTTACGGTCTGCTATATCCATAAACTCATCCGCCATCCCCTCCTGCATCAGCTGCTTGGCGGAAAGATTGACGCTTATGCGCTCCACACCGTATCTGTACGGCTCCTGATCCTTTATAAACTCACAGGTCTTCTCGAATATCTGTCTCCCCAATGCTATGATGCTTCCGTTACGTTCAGCCTCGGCTATGAATTCGCTCGGTGGTATGAAGCCTACATTTTCATCAAATATCCTGGCCAGTGCCTCAGCCCTTTCCATCCTCTCTGTAAAGGGGGAAAACATCGGCATAAAGTATATCTGCACGGCATTTCTTTCGATCGCCATACCCATAGCACTCTCGACATCCCTGCTCCTGCGGCTCTTCCTCACGAACTCTTCATCGACTATAATGTCTCCTCTTCCCCCGAGAGCCACCTTTTTCAATGCGAACTTGATGACATCCATGACCAGCTCCGCATCACTGCCTACCATATCATAGGGTACGACTATGAATCTGACGGTCAGTCTTATCTGCTCACCGTCTATATTAAAGCCACCGTCAAGCGTCATCCTGCCCTGAGCCATCGCGGGCTCGGTCTCAAAATCAACCGGTGTCAGCACGATATAGGTATCCTCGTTATATCTGAACAAATGATCATCGGTATACCTTGTCTTCACATATCCCAGCACCTCGGTCAGTGCGGCTCTGGCCTTGTCCTCACCGAACACGGATTTCAGCGTCCTGTAATTATCAAGGCATATGACCAGGCAGGTATATCTGGTGTTGTTGCTCGTAAGCTCATCAAGATACTCGTTAAAGCCGTCTCTGTTAAACAGATTTGTATCCTTGTCAATATAAAGGTCGGGATTTTGCGATGACAGATACATCACACTCATCGACAGACAGAGGAATGCGTTCGTAAGCAGCACCCAGTTGAAGAAAAGTCCCTGCAGCACCACTCCCATAGCCAAAAGGAAGATCATAAATATAACGCTCAAAAACTGCATCCTCTGCACGCTCTTCCTGTATACTATGATGTATACGGTCGCGAGCAGCAGATAGAATGAGTTGAGAACGTAGTTTGCAAAGTATGTGGGACCGTGCAAGTATCCCAGTACACTGTCAAAGTAATAGATGGCTCCGGTGAACGGGGTCGCGAGTGCGATGATGATGGCCACCGCCGCCGGTATGCAGTAAATGCTAAAAAGCGGTGATCTGGTCATATCCAGCTGGTCAGTTATGGCCAGTATAAACATGAACAGAAACAGCGTATTGAGCGACGTGCTTATGAAATATATCACATTCAGAAGCTGTACTATCTCATACGGCAATACCTGCCAGTATACATTCGTGAATGCAGTGACCACATCCATGAAGGTCATGCAGCAGCCTACGCACATACATAAAATAAAATACCTGTTTTTTTTCGTAGGCAAGTGTCTCTTCGCAAAATAAAATACGATGAGAATGATCTCAAATGCCAGTGCTGCAAGTTCAAAGTCGTAATTCCACTTCATTCATTGAACCCTTATGCATCTTTACCGCAGCAGTTCTTGTATTTCTTCCCGCTGCCGCACGGACAGGGGTCGTTACGTCCTATCTTCTTCCCTTCCCTTACAAATGTATGGCTTTTCTTCTGATCCTTGATAAGCGTCTCCTGCTCCTCCTTGGAATAGATGTCATCCCACTCGGGCAGCTCGTAAAGCCAGTCGGCCTTGGCATCGACCATATTCCTGAAAAGCTTTTCCTTATCAAAGCCCAGCGATACCTCGGTATCTTCAGTCATGTTTTCGATATCATTGGCTTTTTTGAGCGAATCGTTTATGCCGTCAAGAAAACCGGTCATCTCCATAACCGTAATGCCGTATCGCTCCGCAAGCTCCTTTACCGTGCCCTTCACCTCGGTATCCGGCTCCTTAAGAAGCTCTATGTATATATTTTTCTCTTTCTTGAAATAATCCTGCCAGAGTCTCTGCAGCTCGCCTTTATCGGCCGTGGGGCTGTAAGCCATGTCACGCCAGTCGTTTATTAAACTCATGATCCCTCCAAGGTTTTTTATGCTATGATAATTATATTACATTTGAACGCCCGATACAATGAGGAAAGGAGCCCGTACCTACCGATATGAATGCAAAAAGGATACTTGCGCTCACCGGAGCGATACTTATAGCAGGTATGTATATAGCCACGCTGATACTCGCACTCACAGGAAGCGGCAACACCATGAATCTGTTCCTGCTCTCCATCCTGCTCACCATAATGGTCCCGCTCATCATACATTTCTTCCTTATGATGCTGAATGCGCGTAACGGAAAAAACATAATGGACGAGACATACAGCTACCGTGAGAAGAATGATGATACCTGATTACTTTTCAGCAAGGCTCCTCATGATGCGATGTCTGAGGGTTATTCCTGTACAGGCTTTATCCCTGCTATGTCGGTACCTGCCGTCATGGAATAGTTGGTATGGTATATCACGTATCCCGGCACGGCTCCGGCAGGCTTTTTCACATTCTTCAGCAGTGTGTAGTCTATATCGACCTTTTCCTGATCCTTGCCTGTACTGTAAAAAGCGGCAAGTCTGCCTGCCTCATTAAACGTGGTGTCGGGCACGCTCATCGGATCTGTCCTGCCCGTCATAAGAAGCACATGAGAGCCCGGATAGGTCTTCGAGTGAAACCACCAGTCATTTCCCTTGCCCGTCTTAAAGGTAAGCTCATCGTTCTGCAGGTTGTTCTTGCCTACGTAGATATCAAACCCGTCCGATGAAACATAATGGAGCGGTCTGCTCTTTGCCCTTGCCTTTTCGTTTTTTCCCCTGCCTGCGCTCTTTTTGATATAGCCGGTGCGTCTTAGCTCCTCCGAGATGAGCAGCAGGTCATCTT
>JAGBNR010000026.1 GCA_017634315.1 Lachnospiraceae bacterium | reverse complement strand
TATCGCTGCGTAAATCCGACCACTCCGCTGTGGTTGTCATATCAAAAGACGGAGAGATGAGCACCCTTATGAGGGATTTTCTTGATTATTAGATGAAAGGACAAAAGCATGATGGGAGAAGGCATAGAATTACATATCAAAGGCATAAGAGTAGATTGGGACAAGATAGAGGAAGACTCATATCTCCGGGATATAGATACAATTGCAGGGATAGAGCAGCTGGAATTCCATAAGCCCATCACATTCTTTGTCGGAGAAAACGGAAGCGGAAAATCCACTCTTCTGGAAGCCATAGCTATTGCCTACGGCTTTAATCCTGAAGGGGGAACCAGGAACTATTCATTTTCAACCTATGACTCGCACTCAGAGCTATGTAATGCAATGACGTTGATCAAGGGATATAACAAGGCAGGATGGGGATATTTCCTCAGAGCAGAGAGCTTTTATAATGTTGCAACAGCAGATGATGCCTATGGACACGAATGGAAAGGGGTCTCTCACGGATATCATGAAAAGTCTCATGGAGAAAGCTTCCTTGCCATTGCTCAGGATCAATTCAAGCCTAATGGAGTATATCTTCTCGATGAGCCCGAAGCAGCCCTGTCTCCACAGAGACAGCTTACCCTTCTCCTTGACATAGCAAGCTGTGCCAAAGAAGACTCCCAGTTCATCATAGTAACGCATTCACCGATTTTGCTTGGTATACCGGATGCAGAGATCCTGAGCTTCGACAGCGGAGAGATCCATCCTATAGAATACGAAGACACCGACAGCTACAAGATCACAGAAATGTTCATAAACAGCAGGGCGCAGATATTAAAGAGATTATTGAGGTAGAAAAAAAGAACTAATAGAAAAGAGTTCTGGGCCCTCCGTTATCCAACAGTGTGGCAAAGCTATCATCGTTATCGTTTCGTGCGCCTGGGATGCCTGTCCTGCAAAAAAAACGAGGACGGTGTCCCGCATATTCCACTGCCGGTCCTGTCCTCTTATATACAAGTATAAGCGCTTTACTTAGAAAAATCAAGAACCTTCTTCGATTTCGCGATGACTAAAAGCCGTCTAAGCTTCTTATTATGGGTGAATTCCCTTTCTATATCTCTTAAACACTTTTCCATAGGTCTTTTTACTCGGCGAAGATCAAGGATGACATTGACTGATTGACGCAAGGCACCTTGAATATTATTTTTTATGGTATTCCTAGTCTCTCCCGTAGGGGATTTCATCTCCCATTTCACGTTATCGATGATGATGTCTGGGGTATGCTCCCCTTCGCGAGTACTTCTAGGCACTAGCTCAACATCGTAGCCCATTTCTGTTAGCAAAAGAACGGTAGCATATTCATGCTTCTCCAAGCTGACACCATTAGGTGTTATCTTTCCATTTGAATCAAAATTGCTTATTCTGATCATCTGAGAACTGCTCCCTATTATGTATTTCACTGCGCATTATAGCAATTAGGTAGAGCGGTGTAAATAATAATGCTTACCTCTCCTGCCCATCCTTCTTTCTGTCAGATCGAGTAACTTCTCTTGTCTATGTATACTGTCAGAGGAATTACCCCTCGCTGCTATCTGGTTTTACTCTTTCCTAATAGTATTAAGCTCATGACCTACTGCAGTGAGCCTGTCATAAATCACCTTGAAAATTGATCCCATAGTCTATAATTTTTCTCTGTTATTTGCGCCTGATTCAAGTTGATCCTCTCACTTTTTTTTCGGGAAATCGAGCTTTGCACCATTAAGTTTACAGGCAGTTTATTCTTTCTTTGCCTGGAGACCATAGTGAATTTTCTTTAGATTTTTGGCAGGCACTAAGGGGCTCGGGGATATCCCCGAAAACGGCTCTGTACATACAGAGCCTATGCCATAGTGCAACAGTTGGTTGTACAATAAAACACAATAGCACTACAATACAGCAAACTCAGGTGTACGAAAAACACAATAACAGTCAATAATAGTATATTTTGACAAGACATCTGGCATCTGAAGTAGTTTAAGGACGACTTTTAGACCGGAGGTCGGATAGTTCTTTTACTCCGGAGATCAGACCCTTGGTGTAAGCTTTCACAAGGGTCTCTATCTTCATGGAGTATTTGTCTGCGATGATCTCGAGGATGTCGTAGGGGATGATCAGGTCGGACTTTTCTCCGGTCAGACCGTTGTATCTGCCGAGACCGTATATCTCTATACCGATCTCTACCGGTTCGAGATCGCTGCTCCAGTTTCCGAGCAGCTTTTCCTTTCTTATCTTTACCAGACTGTTATAGGCGAGCCGTATCAGAAAAGCGATAAAGTAAGCCAGTATCCAGACCAACGGCATACTTATATAGAAGGGAACGAAGGTATTCAGCATATAGAGATCCTCCCAGCCACCGTTCTCTTTCCCGATGAAAACGACCATGATCAGGTAAACCCAGGTATACAGGAAAAACGGGATAAGACAGACAAGGGAATCCCTGCGGGTCAGCTCTCTGCCGAATTCCACGAGCTGGAACGATATCAGGATAGCGATCGGACAGATGATATGTAAAAAGAAATTATAATCGCCCAAAGCGAATTCGGGGTCGAAGGGCAGGATAAAGACAAGCGTGAAGATCATGGTCATGGTAGTGGCAATGGTTCCCGTATAATGCATCATGGAAAGCCAATGGGGATATACAAATCTTTTTTTTCGTATCCCGTTTATCGCAAAGGGGATGATGAAGCCTGCGGAAATGCCCGTGACCATATTGGAAAGGGTTGTAAAATAACGGAAGAAATCGGATAGATTCCAGTTCTCCCTGGTATACATGATCAGGCTCGCCACGATCGCAAATATGGACAGTACATAGGTTATGATACAGGACATGAGTGCGATCACACTTCTCCATTTTTGTATTTCGATCAGATACTCGCGTTTCTTTTTCTTCTCGGGATTACTCATGTGATACCTCTTTCTTTTTAAGCAGCGGCAGATTTACCAGGATGATGAGGACAGACGCAAGGGCTGCTCTCAATATGAGGTATATCACCCACTGGGATTTGTCCTTCATGGGGATGCCCAGAGGATTGTTGTATGAGGAAAAATAATTTACGACATTTCCTATTCCGGCAAGGGTATCACCCTTATAATAGGGTGTCGCCATTATGGAGTTAAGATAAAAAGTCATGCAGTCAAGCGCGATAAGGAATATAAAGGTCCATCTGACATCTCCGAATCTAATGTCACATTCTTTACTCCGACCTATATATATGCCCTCTACAATAAGCATGGAATGAAAAAGAAACGCTCTCCAGACATCCGTGGAGGTCATGATCTCAGACATGCCGGACAGACCTATGAGCGAAGATGAGAACGCGATGCCCATACCGCCACCGATAATGCAGGTGGTGTACATGAAGGCGTAGAGTCTTTTCAGCATGGTATCGTCTTTTATGATAAGGGCAAGAAACATGAACACGATCTGATAGCTGCAAAGCTCAAACGGCATGTGCTCCGCCTCCAGATAAGGGGTGTAATTACCGGTCGCACGGTAGATCAGATCTTCATTTTCGATGACAGGTGTGACCACCGGAAGGATCTGGATATTTGAAAATGTCTTTATCACTTCGGACAGAAGTGACAGACCGAGACAGATGCAGATCAGTCTCCTGACCGGAGGATGGTATTTCTCGCTTAAAAGGACTCCGAGCAATATTAAAACCGTGCTTATGATTATTAAAAAAGCGTGACCTGATGAAAACAATTTGGTGCCTCATAAAGCATATCTGTAAATGGCAGATACAAGGAATTTTAGCATAATAAGATAATGATTACTACAAAAAATGGGACAAATGGAATATAATATGTGATTATGATCACATTAGGATATATAAAAGAGCAGATAAAGGTGATAAGAGAGCATGATCCGGCTATACACAGCGACTGGGAGGTGTTTCTGTACCCGAGCTTCTGGGCCGTGTACTATTACAGGAAGGCACATGAGGAGTATCTCAAGGGACATTATTTCAGAGCCAGAAGGATATCGCAGAAGGCCGCAAGAAAGACCGGCATAGAGATACATCCGGGTGCAAGGATCGGTAAGAACTTCTTCATAGATCACGGTACGGGTGTCATCATCGGTGAGACTACGGAGATAGGTGACAATGTACTGCTCTATCAGGGTGTCACACTCGGGGGTACAGGTAAGGAAAAGGGCAAAAGACATCCCACCATTGGTAACAACGTAATGATTAGTGCCGGAGCCAAGGTACTGGGGTCGTTTAAGATAGGAAATAACGTGAAGATAGGAGCGGGCTCCGTGGTACTTGAGTCTGTGCCGGACAACTGTACGGTAGTGGGTGTGCCGGGACGCATAGTGAAGAGAGGCAATATAGAGGTGCCCTCGGAGATCATTGATCAGACAGATCTGCCTGATCCCGTAAGAGAGGATCTGGACAATCTCAAGAATGCGAATTCCGAGCTTACCAATCACATACTGCGCCTTGAGGAAGAGATACGCGCAATAAAGAATGACGCATCCGGTGTGACTGAGAGACATCGCATCGAAATGGACAGAGCCAATACGGAGGGCATGAACGGAGAAGGGATATGAGCAATAAAGCCCAGTCTCTGTGCAAATGCAATCCGGACGCTTGCGTACGGGATTGCATCTGCACAAGAGACGCTAATGGACATGAGTATGAAGCGCGAGAGCGCGGAATACGAATGGACATAGGTATGCGAGAGAGCGGAGCGCGGAGCATACCGTAGGGCTTTATTGAGAGAGCAGAAAAAAGAGTATGAAGCGCGAAAGCGCGGAATACGAATGGCCATAGGTATGCGGGAGCGGGAAGCGCGGAGCATACCGTAGGGCTTTATTGAAAGAGCATAAACACGGATACGGGAGAAACAGTATGAAAATCTACAACACACTTACAAGAAAACTAGAGGAATTTGTCCCGATCACACCGGGCAGGATCACGATGTATGTCTGTGGTCCGACCGTATACAATCTCATACATATCGGCAATGCACGACCTATGATAGTCTTTGATACCTTCAGACGATATATGACATACAGGGGATATGAGGTGAACTATGTATCCAACTTTACCGATGTGGACGATAAGATAATCAAGGCGGCAAATGAGGAAGGTGTGGATGCATCCGAGATATCCGAGAGATATATATCCGAATGTAAGAAAGACATGGAGGGTCTCAACGTCCTTCCGGCGACCACCCATCCACAGGCTACCAAAGAGATCCCTGCGATGATAGATATGATACGCACTCTGGAGAACAAGGGCTATGCCTACAAGGCTTCTGACGGCACGGTATATTACAGGACAAGGAAGTTTACGGGATACGGCAGGCTCTCCGGCAAGAATATAGACGAGCTGGAATCCGGCCACCGTTCAGAGGGACATACGCTCAAGGTGGCAGGTACTGAGGACAGGGAGGATGATTTCGATTTCGTCCTCTGGAAGCCGAAGAAGGAGGGGGAGCCATACTGGGAGTCGCCGTGGTGTGACGGCAGACCGGGCTGGCATATAGAGTGCTCGTGCATGTCAAAGAGATATCTCGGAGATACCATAGATATACATGCGGGCGGAGAGGATCTTATCTTCCCGCATCATGAGAATGAGATAGCACAGTCAGAAGCCGCAAACGGTGTGCCCTTTGCCCACTACTGGATGCACAACGGCTTCCTGAACATCAATAATCAGAAGATGAGCAAATCACTCGGTAATTTCTTTACGGTAAGGGATATCGCGGCAAGATATGACCTGCAGGTGCTGAGGTTCTTTATGCTCTCGGCGCAGTACAGATCACCTCTCAATTTCTCCGATGAGCTGATGGAGTCTGCCAAGGCGGGACTGGATCGAATACGCAATGCTGTGTCCAATTTAAAGGACATCATGGTAAACGGATCGGACGGCGACATGACTGAGGCAGAGAGAGGGGCACTATCGGAAGCACTGAGGCACAGGGAGAGATTCAATGAGGTAATGGATAACGATCTCAATACTGCCGACGGGATATCCGTGATCTTTGATCTGGTAAAGCATGCGAATACCACGACTGCAGAGGGGGCTACGAAGGCTTATGCAGGAGAGCTTGAGGGCATCATTACAGGACTCGGTGAGGTCATGGGGCTCATCCTTGAGACTGAGGAGGAGGTTCTTGATACTGACATTGAGGCACTTATTGAAGAGAGGCAGCAGGCAAGAAAGAACAGGGATTTCGCAAGAGCTGATGAGATAAGGGATGAGCTGCTTGCCAGGGGGATACAGCTCAAGGACACCAGAGAGGGAGTCAAGTGGAGCAGGATCTGAGGAGCTACTCACCACTCACCTTTGCTTTTCTGGGAGACGGAGTCTACGGGCTGTATGTAAGGACTGCGCTGGTAAATTCGGGTAATACTCAGGCAAGGAAGCTCCACGAGAGGACGAGCCGGATCGTCAGTGCTACCGCACAGGCGAGGGCACTGGATGCGATATCGGATGTGCTCACGGATGAGGAAGCGGACATTGTAAACAGAGGGAGCAACGCTCATACCGCACATCAGGCAAAGAATGCGTCAAGCTTTGATTATCACAGGGCTACCGGGTTGGAGACACTTTTTGGATATCTCTATCTGAAAGGCGATACCGACAGGATAGAGGAGCTGATAGAGCTGTGCATAGACAGTGTGACCGGCAGCGGCAGACAGGACGGAAGGTAAATGGGAAGAGAAGAGGATACCATAGAGAGTATGCTCATTGAGGGGCGCAATGAAGTGATAGAGGCTCTGCGCTCGGGAAGGAGCATAGACAGACTTTATATGCAGGACGGGGCTCATGACGGCAAGCTCGATACCATCAGACGAGAGGCGAAGAAGGCCGGACTGCGTATAGATTTCGTGGAGAAGAAGCGGCTGGACGATCTGAGCGAGACAGGCAGACATCAGGGGGTGGTGGCACGCGCTGCGGCATACGGCTATGCTTCCGTGGATGATATTTTATCAAAGGCACGTGAAAGGGGCGAGGACCCTTTTATTTTTATTTTGGACGGCATAGAAGATCCACACAATCTCGGGGCGATAATAAGGACAGCGGATCAGGCCGGAGCTCACGGGGTCATCATAGCAAAGGACAGGGCAGTGGGTCTCACGGCAGTAGTGGCTAAGGCATCAGCCGGAGCACTCAACTATGTCCCCGTGGCCAAGGTGACCAATATAGCGCGCACCATAGAAGAGCTGAAGAAGGAAGGACTATGGTTCGCCGGTGCCGATATGGACGGGGACGTGATGTATGAAAAGGATCTGAAGGGATCGATAGGCATTGTAATAGGTGCGGAGGGCAGAGGTCTGTCCAAGCTTGTGCGGGAAGCATGTGATTATATCGTGAGCATCCCTTCAAAGGGTCATATAGATTCACTCAACGCTTCCGTGGCAGCCGGGGTACTGGCATATGAGATCGTAAGAAGGCGAGGGTTCGGATGACTCCGAAGCTTAGGGGGAAAGGTCAAAACCGGGAAGATGATCCGGATACATGCGGAAATAAATATTCATGAGTACATATACGGATGAAGAGATAATCGAAAGTGTCAGAGAGGGCAGTCACGGCGGTACCGAAGAGCTCTTCGACAGATACAAGGATGTGGTGAGATCCATAGCGTCTACCATGTTTCTGATCGGAGGTGAGACCGAGGATCTCATACAGGAGGGGATGATCGGACTCTTTAAGGCGGTGCAGGAGTATGATCCGGGAAGAGATGCTTCATTCGGCACCTTTGCCAGACTGTGTATCACAAGGCAGATATACTCTGCGGTAAAGGCTTCCGGCAGAAAGAAGCATCTGCCTCTCAATTCATATATCTCTCTTTATGAACAGACAGGATCGGAGGATGAGGGCGGACGACAGCTGGAGATGATGGACGCTCTCATGGCAAGTGACAGGATGAATCCCGAGCAGGTAGTGCTTTCAAAGGAAAAAAGCGAGGAGCTGGAGCAGGCTATAGATAAGGAGCTGTCCCCCTTTGAAAAGAATGTGCTGGAGCTTTTTGTCACGGGCATGAGCTATTCGGATATAGCGGATGTACTCGGCAAGAATGAAAAATCCACGGACAACGCCATACAGCGTATCCGTGGAAAGCTGAGAAAGTATATATAGTGCTGCTGTCCAGAATCGAACTGGAGACCTCCGCACTACCAATGCGGCGCACTACCGACTGTGCTACAACAGCAAACTTATAGCATGATATCATTTTTCGGGACAAGATTCAATAGATTTTATATAATATGAGTGTTAAAATCAGGTAGAATAAAAACACGACGGGGTGGGACAATGGCTGAAGAAAGATCCAGGAATTTTATTGAGAATGAAATAGACAAAGATTTAAAGGAGGGCGTGTATACTTCTGTACACACGAGATTTCCTCCAGAGCCTAACGGATATCTGCATATAGGTCATGCAAAGTCGATCCTTTTGAACTACGGTCTGGCAAAGGAGTACGGTGGCAAGTTTAACCTCAGATTTGATGATACCAATCCCACAAAGGAAAAGAGTGAGTTTGTCGAATCCATAAAAGAAGACGTAAAGTGGCTCGGAGCCGACTATGAGGACAGGCTGTTCTTCGCTTCGGACTATTTTGACAGGATGTATGAGGCAGCTGTCACGCTCATTAAGAAGGGACTTGCTTATGTGTCGGAGCTTACGGCGGATGAGATGAGGGAGTACAGAGGTACACTCACTGAGCCCGGCAGGAATGATCCGATGAGAGACAGGGGCATAGAGGAGAATCTTGATCTGTTCGGACGCATGAAGGCCGGAGAGTTCGCTGACGGGGAGAAGACACTCAGGGCAAAGATCGATATGGCATCGCCTAATATAAACATGAGGGACCCCATCATATACAGGGTGGCGCACCTGTCTCATCAGAATACGGGTGACAAATGGTGTATCTATCCCATGTACGATTTTGCCCATCCTTTGGAGGATGCTTTCGAGGGTATTACCCATTCCATATGTACACTTGAGTTTGAGGATCACAGACCGCTTTATAACTGGGTGGTGGAGAATGTCGGCTTTGACATGCCTCCCAGACAGATAGAGTTCGCGAAGCTTTATCTTAACAATGTGGTGACAGGGAAGAGATATATCAAAAAGCTCGTGGAAAACGGTACCGTGGACGGATGGGACGATCCCAGACTCGTATCCATAGCAGGACTCAGACGCAGAGGCTATACCCCGGATGCACTCAGGATGTTTGTGGAGCTGTCGGGAGTATCCAAGGCAAATTCAACGGCTGAGATGCCTATGCTTGAGTACTGTGTGAGAGAGGATCTGAAGTATAAGGACAAGCGTATAATGGCCGTGCTCGACCCGGTAAAGCTCATTATAGACAACTATCCCGAGGATCGGACCGAGATGGTCAGGGGTGGCAACAATCCCGACAATCCGGAGCTCGGAGAGCGGGAGATACCTTTCGGCAGGGAGCTCTACATAGAGAGAGATGACTTTATGATAGATCCGCCCAAAAAGTACTTCAGACTGTTTCCCGGCAACGAGGTACGGCTTATGAATGCGTATTTCGTAAAGTGCGTAAGCTATGAGACGGACAGTGATGGTCGCGTGAGCGTGGTACACTGTACCTACGACCCCGAGACCAGGCAGGGCACTGACAAGGAGATGCCCCGCAAGGTAAAGGGGACGATACACTGGGTAAAGGCGGATACCGCGGTGAAGTTTACAGCCCGTCTTTATGAGAATATAGTTGATGAAGAAAAGGGTGTATATGATGAGAACGGGGATGTAAATGTCAATCCGAATTCTCTTATAGTAATGGAGGGGTGCTATGCTGAGCCTGAGCTAAGGGGTGCTAAGGCATATGAGTCCTTCCAGTTTGTGAGAAACGGCTTTTTCTGTGTGGATGCAAAGGATTCAAAGGAAGATACGATAGTCATGAACAGAGTGGTATCGCTCAAGTCTTCCTTCAGGCTTCCCGCTGAAAATAACGGTAGTAAATAAAAGAGGCGGAGGATAGTTATGGGGATTTTATCAGGTCTTAAGAGCATGGGGATCGATCTGAAAAACGATGATCTTTATGAGGACAACAAGTCCAACAAGGATGCGGAGGCTGCGGCAGCGGCAAAGGCGGCGGCTGTCGAGGATGCCAAAAAAAAGTCGGAGGAGGCTAAAAAAAGGCAGGTCAACGAAGAGGAGTACCTGCTGTCCAAGTCTTATACCTGTCCGGTCTGTGACGGTACTTTCAAGTCTCTGACGGTAAAGGCCAACCGTGCAAGAGTGGTGTCTATGGATCTGGATCTGCGACCCGTGTATGATCCGATCGATTCATTAAAGTATAATATAGTCTCCTGTCCCAACTGCGGATATTCGGCATTTGCAAGGAACTTCCCGAATATCATCGCAAGCCAGAAAAAGGTGGTGCGTGAAAAGGTAAGCAGCACGTTCAAGCCTGATCCGTCGGTAAATGAGAAGAAGATCTATACATACGAAGAGTCCCTCGGAAGATATGAGCTCGCGCTGCTCACTGCGATGCGTACTGTTTCAAAGACTTCAGAAAAGGCTTATCTGTGTCTCATGATGTCGTGGATCGTAAGAGGACAGAGAAGGATGCTCAGTGAAGATGATGCGGAATATGCCGCAAAGCTTGAGGAATACAGAAATGATGAGCGGGAGCTGCAGCAGAATGCGCTGGAGGGATTTGCTTATGCAAGGCAGACTGAGGGGTATCCCATGTGCGGAAGCATGGATCAGTATACTGTGGACTATCTGATAGCAGCCCTTTATTACAAGAACAGGGAGTTTGACAAGGCACTCAAGATGCTGCCGGATATACTGGTTTCGGCAAGTGCCAACAGGAGGATAAAGGATAAGGCGCGTGATCTGAAGGATAAGATCATGGCGATAAAGCAGTCCGGCAGGACTCCCGAACCTGACGAGATAGAGGACTGAATATAACAAGTCCGGCTGCTGATATATATTCTGAAACGGCTAAAGAAGGACTCCCGGGTATATAATACCCGGGAGTCTTTTAATATTATATAGCGACTCATTTGTCTATGCCCGCAGTCGAAGCCGCGTACCGGCTGCGCGATCACTCCAGAGCTTTCAGCAGGATCTCATTGGAACGCTGGATAAACTTTGTCATTTCATCGGACGAGAGCTGCTTGTTTGAGAGCAGTGCAAGGTCGTAGAGCTGCTGCTCTATGAGCTTGGAGTTCTCGTTGTCCGGATCGGCCATGATCTTTTCCACAAGCGGGTGTCCGGCATTGAGTATGAGGGTCTCTCCGTCACCATCGGTACTCTCCGGCAGGGGCTCCCCCATAGAGTACATCTTCATCATGTCGTCCATACGACGCTTCTCCTCTGAAAGAGTAAGCATCGATGCGACTTTTTTGTTCTTAAGCTTGTCGAGCTTGACCGAAAGCTTCGATCTCTTCAGACTCTTTCTTAAGAGCTTTTCGAGATCCTTTGACTTTGACTCAAACTCCTCCTTCTCTTTCTTGGAAAGGCGACCCTTCATCACATCCTCGACCTCTGAATCTATGCGGAGGAATCTCACGCCCTCATTCTTCATCTCAAGACGCTGTATGAAGGGCTGGTCTATAGCATATGTCATGATGAGTGCGGTCATCTTTGCAGACTTAAACATGTTTATGTACTGGCTCTGCTGAGTCTCATCCGTTACATAGAAAACCTTCTTTTCCTTCTTTTCTTCTTCGGTCTTCCCGGAATCATCGGTTTCAGACTTGGCCGCCTCATCAGTCTTCGCCGCCTCATCGGTCTTTGCCGCTTCATCGGTCTTTGCCGCTTCATCGGTCTTTGCCGCCTCGTCAGTCTTTGCCTCTCCGTCATTCTCCTCATCATCGGTATCTATAGGCTTGACATCAAGTGCTTCGGGAAGGGTGGTATACTTGCCGTAGATATCTTTGAAAAGTATATAGTCATTTATCTTCTCTGCAAACTTATCATTGCGCAGCACTCCGTACTTTACGAAAGGAGAAATGTCCTCCCAGTATTTCTCATAATTTTCACGGTCTGTCTTACAGAGTCCCGAGAGCTTCTCGGCTACCTTCTTTGTGATATAGTCCGATATCTTGGTCACGAAGCCGTCGTTCTGAAGTGCGCTCCTTGACACGTTGAGGGGCAGATCGGGGCAGTCGATCACTCCCTTTAAGAGCATGAGAAACTCAGGAATGACCTCCTTGATGTTGTCTGCGACGAAGACCTGATTGTTGTACAGCTTTATCACTCCCTCGGCGGATTCATACTCTATATTTATCTTGGGAAAGTAGAGTATGCCCTTGAGGTTGAAGGGATAGTCCATGTTCAGATGTATCCAGAAGAGCGGCTCCTTGTAGTCGTGGAATACCTTTCTGTAGAAATCCTTGTATTCCTCATCGGTACAGTCGCTCGGTGTCTTGGCCCAGAGTGGCAGGGTCTCGTTTATCGGCTTGGGCTCCTCCTTCTTCTCATCCTTTTTATCCTTGCCGGCACTGTCGTCTGTGGTCTTTTCGGGCTCGGTATCGACGGTTTTCAGGTATATCTCCTGAGGCATGAAGGAGCAGTACTTATCAAGGACCTCCCTGACGGAATACTCGTTGCAATATTTCAGGCAGTCATCCGATATATGCAGCGTTATCTTTGTGCCGACCCTGTCACGGGTACCGTCGCTCATGGTGTAGTCGGTACCGGCACCTTCGCACTCCCAGTGTACGGGGATGGCATCCTTTGCATAGGAGAGAGAATCTATCTCTACCTTGTCGGCCACCATAAATGCAGAGTAAAAGCCGAGACCAAAATGTCCTATGATCTGATCGGAGTCTGACTTATCCTTGTATTTTTCAATGAAATCGGTTGCTCCGGAAAAAGCTATCTGATTGATATACTTATCCACCTCTTCGGCAGTCATGCCTATACCGTTATCTATGAAGGTGAGAGTCCTGCCCTTATTGTCGCACTCTACATCTATGCGACCCTTAAGCATTGCGTCCTTGTCACCGCCGGTCTCGGCAGCGGGAGCGGAGTATTCGCCCATCATTTCCAGCTTCTTGAGCTTGGTGATGGCATCGCATCCGTTTGAGATGAGCTCACGGATAAAGATATCCTGATCTGAGTACATCCATTTCTTTATTATAGGGAAGATATTCTCACTTGTGATAGAGAGAGAGCCCCTTTTCTCAGCCATATCATATGCCTCCTTTTAATATAAATTGAATTATTGTAGCTGTTAAATTGTAGCTGTTAAGAACAGATACTTATCATGAATGCCGTACATTCACGCTTATGGTATTGTATAGCGGCATAAAGATATTGTCAATAGCACTCACCGGAAGTGAGTGCTAATAGCGATTGTTCACAGTCAAATAGCATGACGAAAGACTTGTGAAGACTTGTGAATGGAAACGTAAGAAAGACCCTACAGCAGGGAGAATACGTCTTCGTAGACTCTGAAGAAATCATCTGTGGAGTCGAGTCTGCGGTCGAGAAACATCTGATCGTCCCACAGGGTATCATTGAAATTGGAATAGAGACCGCTGACGAAGTCATTGTATACCTGATCAAAGGCTTCGCTTTTGCGTTTGGCGATAATACGCAGCTTGTTCGCATCAGTGTCCTCCTGCTCGAATGAGCTGATGCACTGTACGATGTAGGCGGTATTGTCTTTCATTATGGGGGTGGAGATCTCATCGGCAGCCAGCTTGAAACAGGTATCGACAAAATCCTCCGGAAATTCGTCGGTATCCTTGCCGAAGGAGTATTTTGAGACTGTAGCCTCTTCATACTCATCAGCTGCGGCATCGAGATCTCTTCCGTCAGACACCTGTGAATATATCATATTTGCAATCTGCAGTGCCTCAGCCTGATCCTTGCCGTCGACAGCGATCACCTTTACGGTGATGGTCCTTGCCTCGTCATCGGATATCTCAGGGTTGATATCTCCGGTTATGTCATTGTAGACCTTGTCGGCAAGCGCGTATTCTTCGAACATATGCAGAAGCATGTCATAGTCTATGTCCAGATCTCTGATGTCAGCCTCCGAAAGTGAGCGCATATACCGGTCTGC
>JAGBNR010000005.1 GCA_017634315.1 Lachnospiraceae bacterium | reverse complement strand
CGTGTAAAGGAAGAGAAGGACGGCAGGAAGGTAACCGTATATGATGACGTGGAGAAAGAGATCCAGAAGGATATGCCATCAAGACTACATGCCCGTCATCAGATGCTCAAGGTTCTCTATCCTGTGACCGAGGTGCCTTCAGAGGGAGCACAGAGGAAGAGAAATACAAAGAAGGTCGATCTTCCCAAGAAGCTCTTTGATGAGATCGCTCCCAAGTATACAGATCGCAAGGGCGGCTATACCCGTATCGTAAAGATCGGGCCCCGTCGCGGTGATGCAGCAATGGAAGTACTCCTCGAGCTGGTCTGATCTGCGTATAGGATAATAATTAAAATCTGTATCATACCCCGCGGGCTGCTGCGGGGTATTTGTTTGTCTGCAGAGAATACAAAATTTGCCTGAACCGTGATTTTAGTATAAAGTATAAACATTATGGCTATCATAGAAACACACAATCTTAGCTTCGATTATATACGGCGTGATGATGAAGGCAATGTGACCGGTATCACAAGGGCTGTAAATGATGTGAATCTTTCCGTGGAGCGCGGAGAGTTTATTGCGATACTTGGCGGAAACGGCTCGGGCAAGTCGACTCTTGCCAAGCATATCAATGCCATTCTTTATCCCACGGAGGGCTATGTGCTGGTAGACGGCAAAAGGACCTCAGAGGAAGAAAACATCTGGAGCATCCGGCAGCAGGCAGGTATGATATTCCAAAATCCCGACAATCAGATCATAGGATCGGTCGTAGAGGAGGATGTAGGCTTCGGTCCCGAAAATATGGGTATACCGTCGAAAGAGATATGGGAGAGGGTGGAGGAGTCTCTCAAGACTCTTGGCATGTGGGAATACAGAAAGCACTCACCTATGAGGCTCTCCGGCGGACAGAAGCAGCGTGTCGCGATCGCAGGGGTGGTAGCCATGCATCCGAAATGCATAATAATGGATGAGCCTACGGCGATGCTCGATCCCGTTGGACGCAAGGATGTGATCCGGGCGGCGAGAGCACTTAATGATGTAGAGAAGGTCACGGTTATTCTTATCACCCACTATATGGAAGAGGCTATATATGCGGACAGGATATTCGTCATGGAAAAGGGAGAGGTGAGGATGGCCGGAAGTCCAAAGGAGATCTTTTCCAGAGTGGAAGAGCTGGAGCAGCTTAGACTTGATATACCGCAGGCGACAAGACTTGCCTATGAGCTTAAGAAAAAAGGTATGGACAGGCTCTCCGGGTGTGTCCTTTCGGAAGAGGAGCTGATACGGGAGATCAGTCGCTGCTATCCGGCTGCGTATGATGTAAATACTGTGTATGATGCCGGAGAGGTGTCTCAGACAAGGATAGACGGGACGGATGATGGTATGCCTGCCATCATTTTAGATCATGTTGATTACGTCTACAACGAAGGCATGCCGGATGAGATAAAGGCTCTTGATGACGTATCATTTGAGATCAGGAAAGGCGACTATGTCGGTCTCATAGGACATACGGGATCCGGCAAGTCTACTCTCGTACAGCACCTTGACGGCCTGCTTAAAGCGAGCTCGGGGCATATTTATTTTAACGGTGAGGATATATACGACAGTGATTATGATATGCGCGGACTTCGCGGAAAGGTCGGGCTTGTATTCCAGTATCCCGAGCATCAGCTCTTTGAGGAGACTGTTTTTAAGGATGTCTGCTTCGGACCGAAGAATATCGGTCTGAGTGACAAGGAAGCGGAGCTTTCGGCTTATGCGGCTCTGAAGGCGGTGAAGCTCCCCGATGAATACTACTTTGTATCTCCGTTTGACCTTTCGGGCGGACAGAAAAGACGGGTGGCGATAGCCGGTGTACTTGCTATGAAGCCGGAGGTGCTTGTCCTTGATGAGCCCACGGCCGGACTTGATCCCGAGGGAAGAGATGAAATACTCGGACTAGTAAATGAGCTGCACGAGGAGCAGGGTATCACCATTGTGCTGGTGTCACATTCTATGGAGGATGTGGCTGAATACGCCGAGCGCATCATAGTGATGGATAAGGGCAGGGTATTCATGAACGGCACACCGAGAGAAGTGTTTTATCATGCGGCAAGGCTCGAGACTATAGGACTGGCGGCACCGAGAGTGACTTATATAATGCGCGGACTGAAGAGAGCAGGCTTTAACGTGGATCCTTCGGCTATAACGATATCCGAAGCCACGGACTCTGTACTTGAGGCGGTGGACTTATGATCAGGGATATCACTCTCGGACAATACTATCAGACGACATCCAGACTTCACCGCCTTGATCCCAGAGTGAAGCTGATGGGAACCATGGTGTACATTATCTCTCTCTTTATATCTCAGAATATAGTATGTTATGCACTGGCGACGATTTTTCTCATAGTATTGATAAAGCTGTCAAAGGTGCCGTTCAGGTTTATAGTAAGGGGGATGAAGGCGATATTCTTTATCATGCTGATCACTGTTGTCTTCAATCTCTTCCTTACGACAGGCAGGCCACTGGTACAGATCTGGCACTTAACGATCACCTATGAGGGGCTGAAGAACGCTGCCTATACCGCTGTGAGGCTGATATATCTGATCCTTGGCTCGACGTTGCTGACGCTTACCACTACCCCGAATAATCTTACCGACGGATTGGAGAAGGGACTCGGATTTTTAAGGATATTTAGGCTTCCTGTGCATGAGATCGCCATGATGATGTCTATCGCGCTTAGGTTCATACCGATACTTTTGGAGGAAACTGATAAGATAATCAAGGCGCAGGAGGCAAGAGGCGCAGACTTTGAGTCAGGAGGTATGGTGCGCAGGGTAAAAGCAATGGTGCCGCTTCTGGTACCGCTCTTTGTCTCCGCTTTCAGGCGTGCGAACGACCTTGCCATGGCTATGGAGGCCAGATGCTACCACGGAGGTGAAGGCAGGACCAAGATGAAGCCACTCGTGTATAAAGCATGGGACATCAGGGCATATATCATACAGGCATGCTATCTGGCACTTATGATACTGTGCGCGATATTCATTCCCACACCCTTTTAAGAAGCAGATCATGATATCATATGCGATCGCATCAAAATTTGACAAAAAGCTGACCGAGACACTGCCTGTGGGTGTGTATGCATTCATGCTGGCAGGGTATCTGCTTGGCATCACGGGTCATATCAGCCATATCACAGAGCTGCTCATCATCTGGGAGATCATGGGTCTTGCTGTATCCGCATGGATCATATATAAGGAAAAAAAGGATATACGATTTCCCTTTACTGATCCGGGACTTGCGGTCTTTGCAGTAATGATCATAGTTATCTGGTTTGTAAGTCTGCATATGCGGGTCACGAATTTCGATGATTTCCATTCCTGGGCGATCACCCCTAAAAACATATATGCGATAGACGGAGTTCCTACGGGGGGAATGGCAAGCTCCTTTTACAGAGATTATTTCCCTGTAGTGATGTATATGGACTATCTGGTGTTTAAGCTTATCGGCACTTATAGTGAAAGTGCTATGTTTGCCGTGCTGTGGTGGCTGATGCTCGTCATGACTCTGCCCTTCCTTCATAAAGAGAGGTTCGAGAACAGTATCAGGTACACCTGCAAGGCGGCTATAGGAATGCTCGTTCCCTTTTTGATGTCATTTCAGTTCCTGCATTGCCTCGGACTGGACATAGCGGTCACGATGCTCTTCGGAAGCATACTGACATACCTGTTTGCATATGATAAGGATGCAGATGCCGAAGACAGGATGTTTAATTATCTGAGGCTTCTTGTATCGATCACTCTGCTCGGTATGCTCAAGACCACAAGTCTTATCTTTGCCGCAGTGTGTGTGGCGGTATATACCATAAAGGAGCTGGAAGCCTCCAACCTGCGGTCATGGATCAGATGCGGACTTATTCCGGTGGTCACAATGGTTTTTTGGATCTCGTGGAAGGTTTTTTGCAGGATAAAAGGGAATACCACTTATCTTTCCGACAATCTAAGCAGGAATATGCAGAGTGGGCACTATGACTGGCCTTACTATACGGCATCTACGATAAAAGCCTTTACCGCGAAGCTTTTTACATATGGGCTCAACGACGGCAGAGCGGGGCTCACGGCTTTTTGTATGCTGCTGGTTTTTATCATTGCGATCATCATCTATCGGCATGCCTACGGATATACTGTCCGCGATGTGCTCTCTTTTGCCGCGGTACTCTGCGGTATGCTCGGGTATCTTCTGGTGATGATATATATATACCTGTTTGTATTTGAAGAATGGGAGGCACTTTCTCTTTCGAGCTATGACAGATATATATCCACTTATTTCGGAGCTTTACTGTATGTAGCGGTATTTGTGCTCATGATAAACGGCAGATTTCCGGTATGGATACAGTCTTTGCTTTTATTGCTGATGTTCTCTACCG
>JAGBNR010000025.1 GCA_017634315.1 Lachnospiraceae bacterium | reverse complement strand
CAGGAGCAATATTGCTTCTTTACCTGTGCTCCTGCTATTTAATTAAAACGGTAATAGCATGAACACGGATCGGCATAAGCCGAAAGAATGGTGTGATCCACACCGTCATGCGTTTTTGAATGAATAAATTATAATGCCGTATATGGGATATTGCAACATAGACGTTCTTACTGCGAATAAGTAAAATATTACCCCGCGCTTTGCTTCGATCAAATCCGGTCTCTCTTCTAAACCTCCAATACGGAAAGGAGCTTTTGCTTCAGCACATAGTATTTTTTGAGCAATGTCTTCATCTTTTCAAGCTCTGTGTCGGATTTTCCGCCCATATACGCAGGGAAAAATGCATCCCAGAATTTCCTGCAGTTCTCGCCGGATATGCCAAATGTGCTGCTGCAGTACATGGGACGTTCTCTTTCCATCTCTACAAGAGACGCATAAAGTCCCTGCAGGTCAAAAATAGGGTGCCCGTGAGCAGAGCCCGCCATATCCATGAGCATCATCTCTCCGTCGCTTATAACCACATCGGCAGGATTGATATCGCCATGTACATAGCTGCTCCTGTCAGGTATCGCGTTAATAAGGGCATCTATGTTATATCTGTCAGCTTCTGACAGGCTGCGCCCGGCTTTTTCCAGCCATTCCCTGTATCTGTCCTTTATATCGGGAAACTTATCTCCCACCTGCATCTCATGGATCTCATGCAGGAAAGCAGCAAACTTTACCGCATATTCCTCAATCCTGTACGGCTCCTCCATTATAGCATTTGCAAGAGATACTGAACCGGCGGACTCGAATACTATTCCGTAGCGGCCCCCTATGATAACTATGTCAAACGGGATAAGCGTAGGAATACCTGCCACCAGAGCTTCATGCGCATTTTCTCTTTCCTTTTTAACCTCGCTGATCGAGATGCCGTCATTAAATACCTTCACCATATTGTCATCCGGCTGTCTGTATATTTCTCCGTTCAAGCTCCTTGCTATGGGTCCGGTCCTGCCAAGATAAAGTCTCCTCATGGGCCGCGTGATATCAAAAAGATCACTTAAGTTGGTGGTATTGAATACACTGATCACTTCATCCGATACATTTATGATCTCTATGCTCTTGCCCTTATTCTTACGCACCTTCAGCAGTACTCTGAGTCCGGCACTTGATATGTACTGAAGATCTTCGGCATCAAACATTACATCCAGTCCGGCATTGGAGCTGATCAGTTCATTGATCTCTCTCTCGACAGACGGAGCATTTACCGAATCTATCTTACCCTCAAGGTATATCTTAAGTGTTTTCTTCCCAACTGTGCTTTTCATAGTCAATATCCTTTCATATATCTGTATTATGATTATAGGAGCAAAACCATATATCCGGAGTGTTCGGACTTTTGACCCTGATATCATATTATGTTGTCGGGAGTAAAATGTCCATAATAAACACCTGTTGCATGATACCTGCTATTTGACTATAATCTTTGAGGTTGACTGTATCAGCGTTAGGAGCAGTCACAGGATTAATCGATCCGTGACTGCCCCTTATATAAGGAGTATTAAAGACCATGAAAGAAAAGATCGCTGCATTTATGAAGAAAAAGGATATAGAGATATCGCTGAAGCGGTACGGAATAGATGCTCTCGGGGCGATGGCTCAGGGACTCTTCTGCTCACTGCTTATAGGAACGATAATAAACACACTCGGCACACAGTTTCATATAGGGTTTCTCACCTCTACCGTTGCCACGATAGGGGGTGCGGAGTATACGGTAGGCGGTCTCGCTTCGGCTATGAGCGGTCCGGCAATGGCAGTTGCCATAGGCTATGCCCTGAAGTGTCCTCCCCTTGTACTCTTTTCACTCGTTACCGTTGGCTTCGCTTCAAACGCACTGGGCGGAGCAGGCGGTCCCCTTGCGGTACTTTTTATAGCGATCATCGCCTCCGAGATAGGGAAAGCCGTTTCCAAGGAGACAAAGATCGATATACTTGTCACTCCTCTCATTACCATAGGTATCGGTATAGCACTCTCCGCCTGGTGGGCACCTGCACTCGGAGAGGCTGCGAGTCAGGTAGGTCGGATCATCATGTGGGCTACGGATCTGCAGCCGTTCCTCATGGGCATCCTTGTATCAGTGATAGTGGGTGTGGCTCTCACTCTGCCGATATCATCAGCTGCGATATGCGCGGCACTCTCTCTCACGGGACTCGCAGGAGGAGCCGCTGTAGCAGGCTGCTCGGCACAGATGATAGGCTTCGCCGTGATGTCATTTAAGGAAAACAAATGGGGCGGGCTTGTCTCTCAGGGCATAGGCACATCCATGCTCCAGATGGGAAATATCGTAAAGAATCCGCGTATATGGATAGCTCCGATCATAACCTCAGCCATAACAGGTCCCATAGCCACCTGTGTCTTTAAGCTGCAGATGAACGGTACTCCGGTATCCTCAGGTATGGGCACATGCGGTTTCGTAGGTCAGATAGGTGTCTATACCGGTTGGATAAACGATATCGCAGCAGGAAGTAAGGATGCCGTAACAGCTACCGACTGGCTGGGACTCATACTGATATCCTTCGTACTCCCGGCAGTGCTCTGTCCTCTCATCAATATGGGAGTAAGAAAGCTCGGCTGGGTGAAGGACGGTGATATGAAGCTCGGCTGAGATACAATGGCGGATCTAAATGGGGTGCTGTTTATCCCGCATAATACAGCATCTCAAACAGATCTTCTTCAGACATATAGCCGTTTATGATATGAGGATAGCTGTTTGAGACCTTCATCCTCACTATACGACCGTCCGACAGTCTGGCATCCACCCACCCGATGCCGTCGGTCCGGTAAAGAGAATACTTCTCACCCTTTGGTATGACAGCATCCTTTTCAGTGACTCTGCCGTCTTCGTCGACTATATCGGATCTGAGCTCTTCCACAGACTCAAGTATATGATATTTGCTGTAGGGAATCGTCAGGTATTCGTCCTGGAGCACCGGCAGTCCGTCGTCGCCTATCACGAATCGTCCGCTTGCGCTGTAGGTCGACAGCAGATCACAGTGGACGGAAAGTGTCAGATCATCAGGGTACAGCGGATATATGCTGCCGTATATATCCATCTCCTCATCGTAATAATAGTCATATCTGTATGGTCTGTCATCAAGCTGAACCGCTCCCGCATTATCTTCATCAAGACCGCATACCAGAAACTGCTCGTAGTCGTTGTCCATTTCCGTGACAATATACACATAGTCTTTGCCGCCGGAGGTATGCACCAGAAACGCCGAGTGGCTGTAATAGTTCAGATCTTTCCTGTTCATCAGCTCACTGCCGTCCTTATATACGTTTAGATAATTGAAAGCATAGTATCCGTCATAGCCATCCTTCTCCACGACAATATTCTCTGCAGCGTCTCCGTCAAGAGCATACTTATTGTCATATTCGGTAAGGTAAGATATGTAGGCACCGTCCACAGAATAATCCGACTTAAAAAGCTCCGGCTCCTCATCATACAAAACCTTGACCACCTGATCTCCGTAAGCATACGGGCTCACTCCGTAGGGAGAAAAATAAAAAGCGATGCCGTCAGGGTCCAGTGTAAATATGAGCTCCGTCATCTCATCCATGTCAAAGAATTCGACATCGGGATAATCATAATAAAGCTTCTTCCACAAGAGCTTTTTCAGTCCTGTCTCATCCTTTACCACATCATCAAATGATATCAGCTCACCTGTAGCGGGGTCTATGTTATATGCCTCGTAATAGTAATCGGGATGCGCTCCGCCGAGGAAACCACCGGAGACCCTCAATATGCTCACACTCTTATCATCAGCTCTTTTTATATAATCATTGGCATAGCGCGAATAATACGCATCGGTAGCGTATTCGGCGTTTTCCCTTGCAAACTCAAGAGCATATTCGTCGTTATCATCTACCTCCTGCTTAATGCTCTTTTCCTCTTCTTCCGCCAGCTCCTTTAGTGTCCTGTCAAGTGCCGGATATGTCGCACCCGTCTCAGGCGTGCATGCGATGGTGCTGCCGTGACATTCAAAATAAGCTCCATACTCATCGTCATATTTAGTGTAGTCAAAATTCGCACTCATCAGAGTGATTCTGTCGTT
>JAGBNR010000024.1 GCA_017634315.1 Lachnospiraceae bacterium | reverse complement strand
GCCGGGTATCGACACCAGCAGCGAAGTCACAGCTATTAAAATAAGTAACGTGTATCTTTTCATCTCACCCCTAAAACCTGAAATACAGGAACGGATTGTACAGCGTGTCCACAAGTGCCACCACACAGGCCCAGAACAGTACGAACAAAATCGTGATCCCTATTGCATCTTTAGAATGGCGTTTCATAAACCTGTCAAACAGCGGTGTGGAAAAAAAGGCTCCTGCTGCGATCAGCAATATGACCGTAGACAAATGCTCCCTGTAATCATTTCCTGCGTTTACGGTGAACATTTTAGTTATGTAAACCAATGTATCCGGTATGCTTTCGGTCGCAAAAAGTACCCAGCCCAGCATCACGGCAAGCAACGTATAGATGCGTCCGACGATCCGCGGCAGCTTCCCCAGCAGCTTTCCGATGAAAAGTCTCTCCAGCACCACCAGACAGAAGTAATACAGTCCCCATAGGATAAAGCTCCACTCTGCCCCGTGCCAGAGTCCGGTAATGAACCACACCACCAGCAGGTTTACATAAGTCCTTATCCTGCCTTTTCTGTTTCCTCCCAGCGGTATATAGATGTATTCCCTGAACCATCTGGTAAGTGTGATATGCCATCTGTCCCAGAAATCCCTGACCGACACCGCCATATACGGGTGCCTGAAATTATCCGGCAGCTTAAAGCCTATCATCCTGCCGAGTCCTATAGCCATCAGCGAGTAGCCGGCAAAGTCGAAATATATCTGTAGTGTATAAGCCGCCGCTCCTATCCACGCAAACACTGTTGATATATTGTCATACCCTGCAGTCCCCACATTATCCCATATTGTACCGAAGTTATTGGCCAGCAGCACCTTCATCGACAGTCCGACTATAAAAGGTCTTAGTCCGTCTTCGATATCCGAGAGCCTTACCATTCTGCTCTTCATATCGAGTGAGACCTCTGTATAGTTCACTATGGGACCTGCTATAAGCTGCGGGAACATGAGTATATATGCTCCGAGATCTGTAAGCGAGCGGTCATACGGTATGCGTTTTTTGTACACATCTATCTCATATGAAAGGATCTGAAAGGTGTAAAAGGAAATACCAAGAGGCAGTGTGATGTCCGGTACCGCATATCCAGTCCCTAAGCATCCGTTTATGTTTGTGACTATAAATGCAAGATACTTAAAAATAAGAAGTACGCCCACATTTATAATTATGTCAACTATAAAGATCAGCTTTCTCAGCAGTTTGCCGCGGCTCTCCCCCATGATCTTCGCAAGAAGGAAATTGACCGCGACGGATGCCATGATGAGCAATATGTACTTCGGCTCACCAAAGGCATAAAAAACAATGCTCCCGAGCAGTATCACCGCATTCTTCCATGCTCTCGGCACCAGATAGTACACCAGCAGAAACGCCGGCAGAAATCTGAAAATAAATTCTAATGAGCTGAATACCATTATGTAAACCTATTATCCGTTACTGCGTATTGCATCCAATGCGGAAAGGCTCATTGCCCGCTTACTCGGAGCATATCCCGCAAGCATGGAGACTATCACGGCAAATATGATTGAAACCGGATACAGCCACACCGGTATCATCGCTGTAGCCAATCCGGTTATCTTATTGATAATCAGACAGATCAGTACGGAGACGAAAAGACCTGCCGTCCCACCGAACAATCCTATCAGTCCGGCCTCCACCAAAAATAGCTGCTGTATATCAAACAGGCCGCATCCGAGCACCTTCATGACACCGATTTCCTTTGTCCGCTCATATATGGACATCATCATGGTGTTGGCTATGCCTATAGCCGCCACCAGAAGCGACACCGCTCCTATGCCTCCCAGCATGGCCTGCTGGCTCCTGGACTGCTGCTCCGTCTGTCTTATCCATTCGGAGTTGCTGTTTGTCTGATATCCCATGTCTCCGATCTCCTGCTGAATGGTCTCTACATTCGCGACATCATCCGCTATGACCATCAGTGAGCTGTAAAAGAGCTCGGGATACGGTTTGCCGTTTTTTCTCAAAGGCTGTCCGGGTATGGCCTTATTCTTAAAAGCCTTTTTGTACATCTTTTTAAGTGCCTCTATATCACAGTAGACACCCCATGAGTATTCCTTATACTCACCCGTATCTCCCGCAAGCACTCCCGCGGTAGGCACCTGATACTTCTTTGGCGGGGTCGGGGGCTTCGCGGTATTGTTCATCTGACCGTCCGCAGTCAGAGCTGTCACTCCCGAGTCAGTCGCCTTCTGTTTTGAAGCGTAGTAGCTCTCCGTATCAAATATGGTATATATCCTTGCAGTCATCAGATCCACGTCCGGCAGCTTGCCGGTGTTCCAGTATATGTTATTACCCCGTGAATCCTGAAAGTCCTGAAGCACCAGATTGCCGTACACGAACTGTAATTCATCATCCTCCTCCGGCCATGCACCGCCGGCAAACTCCCATTTCATGTTTTTAAGTACATCAAGAGGCATGGCCTTGCCTCCCCATATACTGTACCTGTACTTACCGACCTCCATTTCAGCCTGAAATTCCAATACCGGATATACAGACTCCACATGAGGTATCTTTTCTATCTCGGCAAGAGCAGCGTCGGTCAGCTTGTACTGCGTAGCATCTCCCGAAGCGGCAGTGCCTCCGTTTGAGCCTGCATTCTGTCCACTGCCCTCTCTCACTTCCACAGTGCGTATGCCACCATACTCCTCTATCATCTCCATAGTCTGAAGCTTCAGCCCCTCTCCTAGCCCCATCATTATGACTATGGACGCTATACCTATCATGACACCCAGAATAGTCAGAAAGGTCCTCAGCTTTCGCTTGGTCAGTGAGCTCCACGCCATACCGAACTTGTCAGAAAACCTCATCCGTGTCAGTCTCCGCTTTCGTCATCTTCATCCGGATCGGCTGCGGGATCGTCTTTTCCGCTCAGATCCTTCCCTTCGACAGCCTCAGGTATCTCTTCTTCGGACTCGTCGAGCAGCTCCGATGCCAGCTCATCCTCCGCCTGCTTTTTCTTTTTCTTTCTGATGCTCCTTATTATGACGATAAGCACTATGAGGAGCACCACACCGATACCTGCGCCTATCAGTATCTTCAGCCAGACCGGTATCCCGGTCTGTTCGGGCTCTTCCTCCGGCATCGGTCCGAAATCCTCCGCCATTGCCTCTTCCACGGACAGATTGATGTTCCTTGCCTGGGAGAATACCGCACCGCTCTCATCCTCATAGGATATCTGAAGCGGCAGTATACCCTCGGGACTTTCCGACACAGCCTGACCGGTTAACATAACATCAACACTGCCTGTGGCTCCCGGGGCAAGATTACCTACATAAGCCAGTGCAGGCTGTACCGACGGATCATTTACATTGACCTGTACATTGTAAAGTGTGGTCTTGCCGGTATTGTATATCGAGAACATAAGATTACTCTGCTCTCCTATCGCGATCATTGAGGGCTCTACCTCCGGCGTGGAGATATCAAACTTTGATACCTGCTTTACGGGTATGGAAAACGTTGCCTTACCCTCATACGGATTAGCCTCGGCATCTTCATATTTCATATCTATGGTCATCACATAGGGCTTTTGCTCGAGACCCGACTTTGCCTCAAAGTCCATGGTGAGCTCCTCCTGACCGCCCGGTGATATGCTGTCTATGTAGAAGGAGTTGGATCCCGATGTCGGAAGGAATGCCGCGTAGCTCGCCTGAGTAGTGGACCCCTCCACGGTAGCCGTCAGATCCATCTGGAGATTCTTCACCGTGGTATCCTTTGAAGTATTCTCTATTACTACATTTAAGGTAAACTGATTTCCCGAGTATATCTCCTCCGGTGATGTCGTAAAGCCCTTTACGATCAGCCTCGGTGTGGATATTTTTTTATCCGGGTCCACTCCGTCCGTGGTACCGTTCTCCGGCAGACCTACCGTCTTGACATATACGGAGATCACGGTTGTATCCACCGCACAGGTGGGATCGGTATAGGTGATGTCAAAATCAAGCTTGTAGTATCCGGTCTTGACATTCTCCCTTGTCCTGAACATCCACGCGCAGTTATATATCCTCGATGAATAGTCAGGCTGTGCGTCTTCACCCACGAGCGTCCCTATCTTCTGCGTATATCCGGTATTGCTTATTTCAAACGGGAAGTCATCGGTCTTGGCACCCAGCCTCGGAGTGATGATCACATCCGTGATATTATACTTAAACATATTTACCACCGGAAGGACCACTATCACATCCTGACCGTAGGTGGCCACCGGTGTGACCCATGTATTGCCCGGCATAAGAAAAGGATTGGTGGTCGTGGCTGAATTATACCGCTCGCCGCTTGCCGCGGCAGGACCCTCCGATCCGCCCTCATTGTATGTAGATGTCGGATCGGCATATGCGATACATGTCCCGGGTCCCGCGAGCATGGGTATGATCGTCATTACGGCCGCAATCAGGGTTGCCGTAATAACTGCAGCTGCCTTTATTCGCTTATATTGACCGCGATCAATCTTCATAAACTATCTCTCCGTCTATTATATGTATCCTTCTGTCCGCAAAGGATGCCAGATTATTGTCATGTGTCACCATTATCAGGGTATTACCGCCATTGTGTACGACATCCTTTAAGATATGCAGTACCTCAAGTGTGGTCTTGGTATCGAGATTTCCGGTAGGCTCGTCTGCAAATATTATCTCGGGACCTACCACGAGAGCCCTTGCTATCCCCACCCTCTGCTGCTGTCCGCCGCTCATCTGATTGGGTCTGTGCTTTAAGTATTTCTCAAGCCCCACCTGCTTCAGCATCTGTTCAGCCTTCTTTGTACGCACCCTTTTACTCACTCCCTTAAAGGACAGTGGCAGAGCTACGTTTTCCACCGCATCTAGCTGGGGAAGCAGATCATATGCCTGAAATATGAACCCGACATGCTCTCTTCTGAACTTTACCAGCTCAGCCTCGGACATACTCTCTATGTGCTGTCCGCCTATGACTATGGCTCCCTTCGTCGGTTTATCAAGACCTGCCAGCATATTGAGCAGCGTTGACTTGCCGGAGCCCGAAGTCCCTACTATTGCAACAAACTCACCCTTGCCGACACTGAGACTGACACCGTTAAGTGCCCGGAGTCTTTCCTCTCCCAGCTTATAAACCTTATATACCTTTTCAGCCGTTATTACCGGATTGCCCATTGAATGCCATACTTAAAAAAGATAACTAAAGCCGCAGAAGTAAATCTGCGGCTTTTATGATACTCTCTTATGTAAACTATTTCAACTCCGAATCTGCACTGTATAGAGCTGGTTACTGTTCAGTGCCGAGCCACGCGCTTGCCGCGGGGCTACGGGGCAATAGCTTTGACTCATCGGCTGAAAAATCACAGCAGAGGATACTTGTCGGTAAGCGTCTTTATGATATCCCTTGCAGACGAAACACCGGCTTCCTTTTCAAGCACTACCTTTGATATAGCCTCGGCCACCTTCTCCATATCCTCAGCGACGAAGCCTCTTGTAGTGACTGCCGGAGTGCCGAGCCTGATACCGCTCGTAACAAAAGGTTTCTGAGGATCATTCGGTATGGTATTCTTGTTTGCAGTGATATGTGCCTCATCGAGCAGTGTCTCGATCTCTTTACCCGTGAGCCCCTGCGGCTCGAGATTCAGGAGCATGAGATGATTGTCGGTGCCTCCGGAAACTATCGAAAGCCCTCTGTCAAGCAGTCCCTTGGCGAGAGTCTGTGCATTATCCACAACTCCCTTAGCGTACTCCTTGAATGCCGGCTCAAGTGCCTCCTTGAAGCAGACAGCCTTGGCCGCTATCACATGCATCAGCGGTCCGCCCTGTATGCCGGGGAATATCGCCTTATTGAAGTTAAACTTATCCGCTGCCTCCTGATTGCAAAGGATAAGCCCTCCTCTGGGTCCTCTCAGAGTCTTGTGAGTAGTGGTCGTGACCACATCAGCTATGCCTATCGGTGAAGGATGATATCCTGTAGCCACGAGTCCCGCGATGTGCGCCATATCCACCATAAGGTAAGCACCCACCTCGTCAGCTATCTCCCTGAACTTTTTGAAATCAATAGTCCTCGCATATGCAGAAGCACCTGCCACTATGACCTTGGGCCTGCATTCCTTTGCTATCCTTCTGACCTCATCATAATCTATGAAGCCCTCGTCATTCACGCCATAAGGTACACAGTTGAAATATTTACCGGAAAAATTCACCGGTGAGCCGTGTGACAGATGGCCGCCCTGATCGAGATTCATGCCCATAAAGGTATCTCCGGGTGTCATCATCGCGAAGAATACCGCCATATTCGCCTGTGCGCCCGAATGCGGCTGTACATTGGCATAGTCACAGCCGAAAAGCTTCTTTGCCCTGTCACGGGCTATGTCCTCCACTACATCCACGCAGCCGCAGCCGCCGTAATACCTCTTGCCCGGATACCCCTCGGCATACTTATTGGTGAGCGGGCTGCCCATAGCTGCCATCACAGCCTTTGAAACCCAGTTCTCCGAGGCTATGAGCTCTATATGCTCGTTCTGCCTCTTCTGCTCAGCCTCTATCGCCTCAGCTATCTCGGGATCTACCGCCCTTACATCCTCTAATGAATACATATTCTTCTACCTCAAAACTTTAATAATTATCAGTATCGGTTCTAATTCTACCACAACACCGGCCTTAATTAAATCCCACAAGCATCTGTGCTATCTTATAGCCGCCTATGGATATCTTTCGTCCTCCCTTGCCCGGCAGGTTCATACTCTGTCCGAGCATGCTGTGCCTTATGGTAAAGTAGGTCAGCGCATCTCTGGATCTCAGATACTCCCAGAGCTGCTTCTTCTTGGCGAGGGATTCATCATCTCCGGCTTTAATAAGGAAAATGGAAGATATGACCATCATTATCTCCAGATAATTGCGCATGTATCTGCGCAGCTTTTTATTCTCTATCCGGGTATCTCTGAAATAGTCTATCATCAGCTTGGTCACAGTGATCTGTTGGTCTATCCTTGAGATCATGACACTCTCATTTACCGACTGATCCTCTCTGCCGATGTAGTAACGGTAAAAGTTTACCGGCAGATAGTAAATGGTCTTTACATACGGAAGCGGCTCAAACACATATATATTATCAACATAGAATGTATGCTTCGGCAGCTCGATGCCGCATTTCAGCAGCAGCTTCGTGCGGTAGATGACCGAGTGCATAAGTATGTATTTCCCCTTCCTGAAATGCTTCGTATCATCCCATGAGACAAGCTCCTCTACCGGAACCGATGACTCATAATGCATCACCTTCTTGCGCTTCGCCCCGTCCTTGTCATATACAAAGTTGCAGAGCATCATATCAAGGGTAACGTCACCGCCCGTGAGCTCCCTGAGCTTGTCAAGTACCTGCCTGTACGCATCCGGATCGATCCGGTCGTCAGAATCAACGACCTTGAAATAAAGTCCCGTAGCATTTTTGATGCCGGTATTTACAGCCTCGCCATGACCTCCGTTCTCCTGATGGATCGCTCTTATAATGCCCGGATATTTCTCCTGATACTTATCTGCCATATCTCCCGTCAGATCTGTCGATCCGTCATCTATGATGAGTATTTCCACCTCATCACCTCCGGGAAGCAGCGATTCAATGCATCTTCCGATATAATCCTGCGAATTGTAGCACGGTACGGCAAATGTAAGTAATTTCAATGTCTCATCCTCTTTCCGTCATATTGTATCTGTAATGTGAGGTGGTCCCTGATCCTGGCTATACACTCATCCGCAGAGGCACCCCCTGTGGATAGAGACAGAGACACTGCCATCATCTGCGCCGTTTTCTCGTCCACCCTGTTCTTTACTTCCTCAAGTATCTTAAGCTTGTCTTCATATTCGTCTGCATCAAGAAACCTGAGCAAATCCTCATTTATTTCTTCCACTGTTTCCCCCACCGGTATCCGCAATGCCGAAAAGAAGCAACTCCACTGCTGTTTTATCCGCTATCCTGCCCTGCTTGATAGCTCTTTCTGTCCTTGTACATTCGCTCAGCACATTCTTTATTTTAACACGCGAATACTTTTTTGCCTGCTTCTCATATTTCCAGACGATCTTTTCGGAAATACCGGCAGCTGCGGATATTTCTGTATTGTCTGCCTTTTGATCCGCCATGTCCTTTACTATGAGCAGTATCCTGAAATGTCTTTCTATCAGCGAGCGTATGCCAAAAGGACTTTCTTCACCTGAAAGCATATCATAATACAGACCGACAGCTCTGTCCAATCGTCTGTCGACCACAGCCTCGATCATCTGAAACACGGAGGCACTCGGACTCCTGTGTACCATTTTCATCACATCATCGTCAAACACACCCTCTCTGTCTCCCACATATGACACAAGCTTCGTTACCTCCATATCGAGAGCGGTCATGTCCGTGCCCGCGCGCTCTATAAGCAGATCAACCGCAGAGCCTGATACCTTTTTCCCATATCTCTTAAAATCCGCCGCCACCCAGCTCGGCAGCTTCTTAGAGTCGTATCTTTCCGCCTTGACACAGTATCCCGCACCCTTTGCCACCTTGAAGGAACGATTATTCGCATTGACCTTTTCTTCTTCAAATATGAGTACAGTGTCTTCCGAAGGGTTCTCAATATAATCCGCCAGCTCATCCGAGGTTTTATTAAACAGCTCCGAATCCTGCACGAGTATGACACGTTTCTCTGCCATAAAAGGAAGCGTGACAGCCAGTGACAGCACAGTCTCCATATCAGTATCCGCTCCGCGGAACACGTTGTAATTCAGATTATCGCCCGGATTTACCAATGCTTTGATGAGAGTCCTTTTATAGTTCTCTCTGAGATATGCCTCTTCCCCGTAGATCAGGTAAACAGGTGCAAAATCCTTATTTTTCACATCATCACTTACCGATCTCAAGGCAGCTCCTCCATGCTCTGTCCATTTATGTAAACCTCAATCGGTATGCTTTGTCCGTTCACTGATACTCCCGTGAGCATATGCTTTTCAGAGCCCTTGATGCGTATTTTTTTACCGGTCAGCTTTATGTAAACCAGTCTGTCCTCGGTCCGGTATTCCTCAGTCACCTCCGTATTATCCTCTGACTGCGAGAGCATTTTTTTGAAATCGCCGATAAAAGCAGGCATAAGAACAGCTGACACCTGCTTTGCTTTAGCTCCGCCATATACGGTGTTCAATTCCTTTTCCACTTCCCTGATCCACATTATTTCCTGTTTTTTACCCCGCTGTCACTCTTGTTTACATAACACAAATGAGTTGCTCAATCCCCCTCCATGTCCCCTGTTTCTTCAGGAACCGCCGGCTCTATATAGCCGTCCGGATCAAAGTATTTACTGTAGATGTTCACATGATCATATATGGCCTTCCAGCCTCCGTGAGCATATCCGGTACAGCATATATATCCCCTTCCGGCATCATCCGTCGCATAGCTCACGGCGCAATTCAGCGATTCCTTTACGAACCCTGTCTTGCCGCACACTACCGTCCCGGTCTCCTGCTTATCCTCTATGCGTCTGAGGAACCAGTTTGAGACCATTATCCCATCAGGATGATAGGAGGTAGGGGTGGTGGTATATGTGTGCGCCGAAAGAGCCTTAAGGCATACCGGATTCTGTATCGCTGCATTCATTATCACAGCCATGTCAGCCGCGGTGCTGTAGTGATCATCATCATAAATACCCACGCAGTTCGTAAAATGGCTGCTTTCCGAAATGCCCAGCTCCGTCAGCTTATCATTCATCATAGCTACAAAGCTCTCCTGATCACCCGCTATATACTCGGCCAGCCCCATCGCAGCATCGGCTCCTGACGGAAGTATCGTGCCATAGAAAAGATCCTCTACCCGTATCCTCTCACCAACAGAAAAACCTACATTTGAGCATCCGTTTTCGTAGGAAAAGCCCTCTATCGCCTGCGTCATGGTAAAGATATCGTCAAGATGCTGCTCGCCTCCCAAATGATCGGCTGCAACGAGCACCGTCATAACCTTGGTCATAGATGCCGGATACATTCTCTCATTAGCCTGCCTTGATGCCACTACCCTGTTGTCGGACAGTGAGACAAGTATGGCATATCCCGAGTCGACCGCAGCCGATACCCCGGCAGTTGTCTCATCCGGCTGAGTATTCAACCTCTGTTGACCTATGCCCGTTATCTCACCGTTATCTATAGCAGCCTGTCGTATCTCTTCCTCCGAGATCTCCGTCATCAGCGGAGTCCTCTCTACGGTCTCTTCACCTGCTATATCAGCATCTTCATACAGCACTTCCCTTACATCCCCGGATGTCTCCGTTTGAGTTATGTCAACTTGAACGTTTTCAGCGGACTCTGCAGTATCTGCAGTCTGTGCGGTATTCTTTTTGTGAGAGGAAAGCAAAAAAAAGAGAGACACGACGGCGGCAATGACTATCACAGCACTTCCCGCTGCGATGACCATGTACCTCTTTATCCTCTTTTCTCTCTCTTTTTGCTTTCTGGCTCGTTCAGCACGCCTTAACGCACGCGCTTTACGCCGTTCCTCGTATTCGACCGTTTCGCGGTCAATGTATATATCCGGCATTTATGTAAACTCGTTTCCAAATTATGTAAACTAAATGCTATGGCAGCACAAGTACAGTCCCGGGAAAGATCAGATCAGGATCATCTCCGATCACACTTCGGTTGGCTTCATATATCCTGATATAGTCTATCCCGCTTCCATAGCGAGCTTTCGCAATATTCCACAGACAGTCACCCTGCACAACGGTGTATGAGTGATCAGCAGCTCTCTCCATATTATCGGGCAGTCTGCCCTCACCGCTTCCATACTGCATATCGTAGGCAATTGTCTCTGCCGTATTCTCTTTACTATTTATGCTGTCCGCACTGGCCATATCTCCGGTGCTTCCGGCACTCCCGGCACTTCCGGCACTTTCGACACTTTCGACACTTTCGGCACTTCCGGCACTTTCGACACTTTCGGTGCTACCAACACTTCCGTCGTCTGCAAAGCCTGAAGCACTTAAGTCACTTAAAGTACTGCCTCCTGCCCCTTTTATTACAGAAGAATTATCTTCATCTCTGGTTATGTCAACCACCTCGGACAGCTGTATATTGCTGTCTGTAGTTATGCTTGCGGAGGTCATAATGAGAGCACCTTCGGCACTGTATGTCCCTGTCGCCCTGATACCGTATGATATATGGGCAGAGTCAATGTCCGGCGCACATGCGAAGATCATAGGCGTCCACATGAATATCATTATGAAAAATAAAAGTCTTATATAGCTTTTCATATAAAATAATGATACCACATTTTGTATCCGCTGTCTCTTTTTCGATCGATATGCATGGTGCTCTCTTGACAAATTCATATAACATAAGTAGTATTTGAAAATGTAAGCAATGGGGCTCACGGTGATATTGATCACATATATGGGCTCTTTTATTTTGCAATCGGGAAAGGGAAAGGAAAATGGAGAATTTTGTCACTGCCATCACAAACATCAACGATGCCATAAACGGATTCGTGTGGGTGAGGATAGGACTCGTCCTGCTGCTGGGCACGGGGCTTATCACCACTGTTATCACGAAATGCTTTCAGATCACACATCTGAGACACTGGTGGGGAAGGACGATAGGGTCAGTCTTCAGCAAGGATACTCACAAGAAGCTCGGCAAGCAGTCCGGCTCAGTATCGCAGTTTCAGGCTCTGTGCACAGCTCTTGCCGCCACCATCGGCACAGGTAATATCGCCGGTGTATCCGCAGCAATATGCATAGGCGGTCCCGGAGCGGTATTCTGGATGTGGATAGCCGCTTTCCTCGGAATGATGACAAACTTTTCCGAGAATATCCTCGGTATATATTTCAGACACAAGAATTCCGAAGGCGAATGGTCTGGTGGGGCGATGTACTACCTGAAGGACGGCCTCGGATCATATAAGGGATGCAGGCAGATAGGGGCATTTCTTGCCGGATTGTTTTCGGTATTTGCCATACTTGCATCATTCGGTATCGGAAATATGGGACAGATAAACAAAATAACTCTCAACCTGAAGTCAGCCTTCTTCAGTAACATATCGGCAACGGAAATAGCCGGTGTCTCCTTCGTAAACTGGGCTATAGGCTTTTGTCTTATGATAATCGGAGGTTTTGTTATCATCGGAGGTCTCCAGAGGATCGCGGCATTCGCCGAGAAGGTGGTCCCCTTTATGGCTGTAGCCTATATAGTGGGCGCACTTATCATCATGTTTATCCATATAGGCAGCATTGGTGCAATGATCGCTTCTATATTTAAGTTTGCATTCGGTATAAAGGCAGCTGCCGGTGGAGCAGCAGGAGTAGCCATCTCTCAGGTCATCACACAGGGATGTAAAAGAGGAGTGTTCTCAAACGAGGCAGGACTGGGCTCCTCGGTCATGGTTCACTCCAATTCAAACGTGAAAGAGCCTGTAAAGCAGGGACTTTGGGGAATATTTGAGGTTTTCGCGGACACCATGGTCGTATGTACGATGACAGCTATCGTGGTATTGTCCTCCGGAGCCATAGATCTTACGACAGGACTTGTAAAAGAGGGAACGGATGACGCAACGCTTGTCGCACAGGCTTTCGGCAACATATTCGGCAAGCCGGGAGAATGGTTTGTAGCTATAGCCGTGCTTCTTTTTGCATTCACGACCGTACTCGGCTGGTCACATTACGGCTCCAAGGCGGTAGAGTATCTGTTTGGAGTAAAGGGTGCGAGGGTATACCGGATCATATTCGTGCTGATGATGATATCCGGTGCGATCATGACATCCTCTCTTGCATGGGATATATCCGATACTTTCAATGGTCTCATGATGATACCCAACCTTATCGGTGTGCTCTCGCTTACACCCCTTGTCGTCAAGCTCACAAACAACTATGTCGAGCGAAGGATACATGGGAAGGATGATGTGGAGCCTATGCTGTCGTATGATCCGGATATCCAGAAGAAATACGCTCCGCTTGTAAAAGCAGGAGAAGAGTGAAGCCTACAGTGCTTCACCGAAAGCACTGACTATCTGCTGCCATGTGGCATTATAGGAGTCAATATTCTCCTCAGTGACGGGGATCTCTATAAACTTCATGGCTTCGGTATAAAAGCCTCCGGTAAGGAGGCTTTTATTCTGTTTGTACTGTGGAAACAGCTCCTTTACCTTAGTCTGCATGGCATTTACCGTTGCTGCGTCGTAGGGTATATGTCTTTCAGCTGCATATACAAAGGATCTGATGAAATAATTAATGACAAAAAGCCATTCGCACAGCTCGTGGTTCGACGCAAGTGATCCGTCGGACAGAAGCCGGTCATAGGTCGCAAGCCATGTTTTTGCGTTATCATCTCTTCGTTTCATGTCTGCCACATAATTATGTGCAGATCCGAGTGGATTTTGAAAATACCTGTGCAGATATCTGTTTATGAAACAGATCCTCTCTGCATGCATATAAGCAGGTATAGTAAAGAGGCTTTCCTCATCGAAGACACCCTCGGCAAAAAGGAGATCATGTTCCTCGACGAAGCTCCTCCTAAAGAGCTTGTCCCAGCAGCCGCGTATCAGCGGACAGTCCGGAGACATAAAGAGGGCAAGTCTGTCCTTAGGGCTTTCGATCACTGCAAGCGAATCCCTTATGCCGCTGTCCGTATCGCTGTCTGTCTCCTCAGGTCCCTTAAATGTCTTTTTTGACAGGTAGTTGACTATATCGGCAGCACTGCTGCTTGCAGCCTCGTATGTCTTTTCAAAGGTCTCCGGCAGCACCCAGTCGTCTGCATCGAGATAAGCTATATATTCCGCGCTGCAATATCTCCTTGCAATGTTTCTTGCCGCACCCTGCATTACGTTCATTTCAAGGGGGATGACCATGATATCCTCAGGATACTTCATCTCCCACAGCAGGAGCTTACCCAGAGTGGCATCTGTAGACGCATCATTTACAAGTATTATCTCAAGGTTATCTATCCCTATGGTCTGTTTTTCAAGAGACTCCATGCATCTGTCCACGTATTGTGACACATTGTAGCATGGGATTATCACGCTTATCTTCTTCATAGTCACCCTTTTGCAAAGTCATGATAAACGACATAAATAAATTTACTCTGCAATCAACATATCGTAAGCATAAATATGGCTATGTCTTGCGACATAGCCATAATGTGAAACCACCATCAGCTACAGCTTACCATAAACCGGCGATTTGTCAAGAGAGAAAGGAGTCAAGTATACTTGCCAATTTGTCGGGAGACGGGTAAAATGGAATGAATCCAAATTAATTTGGGCTAAATGGATTTCGGCCAAATGCATTTAGATAAAGAGGAGCTTGTTATGCAGGGTGTTTTCAGAGGACGAAATACTGAACTAAAGATACTTGAAAAGAAATACAGTCAGGACGGGTTTATAATGACCGTGATATACGGAAGAAGAAGGATCGGTAAAACCAGACTGATAAACGAATTTATCCATAGGCATGACTGCAAACATATTTCCTTTACATCTGTGGAGCGTGGCGAAACAGAATTATTATCCATGATGACAGAAGCCGTGCTTTCCTCCCTTGCGCCGGACATGTCCGGAAATATAAGCTTCAACAGCTTCGAGAAGCTTTTTGATTATATAGGTAAGCACGCTGAAAAGGAACGTATCATTTTTTTCATAGATGAATATCCTTATTTGGCAAAGCAATGTCCATATATCCAATCCGTACTGCAGAGGGAGATAGATACGAAGTGGAAAAACGGAAATCTGTTTTTCATACTTTGCGGTTCGCTTGTGAGCTTTATGAAGGACGAAGTGCTTGCTGAGTCTGCTCCCCTTCATGGGAGGAGCGATCTTGAACTGAAGCTTGGTCCCTTCAATTATGTCGAGACGGCAGAGTTTCTGGAGGGCTATACCAATGAAGAAAAGGCTGTCTGCTATGGGCTTACTAACGGTGTTGCAAAGTACATAGAGCAGTTTGATACGGGTGAGAGCCTTGAAGACAACATCGTTGAACAGTTCTATTCCATTGGAGGATATTTCTCGGAAGAACAGATAAGAACGGTGATCACAAGCGAACGGCAAAGTCCGGCGATATACAATTCCATAATCTCCGCTGTTGCTACCGGACATACGAAAAACAGTGAGATTGCATCATATGTCGGCTCGGACGATGTGAGTTATCCGTTAAAGGTACTTACTAACGCGGAAATACTGGAAAAGCGTATATCGAAAAGACCGTATTATGTCTTAAATGACACTATGCTTGAATTCTGGTTCCGTTACGTAAACAGAGCCGCCAGTATGATAAATGCGGATAATGGCAAGGCGTATTATATGGCAAATGTTAAGGATCACATACATGACTTCATGGGTAAGGTATTCGAAAAGATGGCGAAGGAATATCTTATGGAGCATGCCGGGCAGGGTGGCTTTCCGATACTTACCGAGATCACGGATTATCAGGCAGCAGCATTTGATGAAAACAAGAAGATAAAGCAGATCGAGCTGGATCTGCTTGGCAAAAACGGCAGAAATATAAAATTGATAGGAGAATGTAAGTTCAGGAAATCGCAGTTTGATAAGGATGAATACGAAAAGCTGCTGGAAAAGGTTAAATATATGCCAACAGCAGATCCTGTAATATGTATTTTTTCGCTGGGTGGTTTTTCTGATTACGTCAGGGAAAAAGCGAAAAACTGCAGACTTATAGGGATAGATGATATGTATAGTATCTAAGTCAGGGAGCGATCAGGAT
>JAGBNR010000023.1 GCA_017634315.1 Lachnospiraceae bacterium | reverse complement strand
GTTGAAGAGGCACAATATAGGTATCGTGGTAAGCGAACGCTTTATTAACAGGGATACCTATTACAGCAGATTGTACGAGAAGATGATGCTGGAGCTGTCAAAGCAGAAGCAGATGGGAATGCTGGAGATAGTAAGGAGAAGCTCGGAAAAAGAGCTTGAACCGCCGGCGATCATTTCAGCCGGGCAGATCGAAGGTCTGATCGTTATAGGACAGATGTCGGCAAAATATCTGAAGCTGCTGAAAAGTGCGGATATTCCCGTTCTTTATGTTGATTTTTACGAACAGGATGTATCGGAGGACTCGGTGATCAGCGACAGTGTGTACGGTTCATACCTGCTGACCGATTATCTGATCCAAAAAGGTCATACCGATATAGCCTTCGTCGGAAGCATAAGAAGCACCAGCAGCATCATGGATCGTTATCTGGGCTACTACAGAGCGATGCTTATGGCAGGACTTGATGTAAAGGATGAATGGCGGATAGAGGACAGAGATGAAGACGGGGTATCGGTTGATATCGTTCTTCCGGAAGCCATGCCCACAGCCTTTGTGTGCAACTCGGATGCGGCTGCGTTCAGCCTTGTAAAGAGGCTCCAGACAGAGGGCTACAGGATACCGGAGGATATTTCCGTTGTCGCCTTTGATAACTTTATCTACGCCGAGATGAGTACCCCGCAGATCACTACATATGGTGCGGACATGGATACTCTTGTGAAAAAAAGCATAGGCATAATGCTTGAAAAACTGGCAGATCGGAGCTTCTCGGCAGGACGTGTGCTTGTAGCCGGGACAATGATAGAGCGTCAATCGGTCTGTGACAGACGGAAAAAAGGCAGAGGAGATTAATGATTTGATATGAAAAGGATAGATACAGAGCAGAAATGGCAGATGCGTGTCATGAGGGAGGGCACTGACGAGGGATACATTTCCGCGAAGGTGCCGGGATCTGTATATAATGACCTGCTGAATGCCGGACTCATGGAGGACCCGTACTGGAGAGATAACGAGCTGGAGGCACTCCGGATCATGGAGGATGACTTTCTGTACCGCGGTATGATCGAAGTGGATGCAGACGGGCTTAAGGATGCCGATGACGTGATCCTCAGGTTTAACGGTCTGGATACCATCGCGGACATAGAGCTAAACGGAAAGAGTCTTGGCAGCACGGATAATATGCACCGTATATGGGAGTACAGTGTAAAGGATATCCTCAAGCAAAGCGGAAACGAGCTTACCGTATTGCTTCATTCGCCTGTCAGGTATATAGCGGAGCAGTATGAGGCGGATCCGGCCATCATGGGCACAGAGGATGCCATGAGAGGCTTTCCTAAGATAAGGAAGGCTCACTATATGTTCGGATGGGACTGGGGAGCGAGACTTCCGGATGCCGGAATATGGAAAGAGGTAGAGCTGCTCAGGGTCAAAAAAGCGAGATATACGAGAGTATATATCCGTCAGACATTTAATGATGACATGACCTGCGCCGGTCTTTCCTTTGATATTTCCACCGAGCAGATGTCACCCTCCGGATGCGGATCAAAGACCGTGATCACTCTCATTTCTCCCGATGGAAACAAGCTGTACGATAAGATGGACATATCAGACGGAGCAGGCGCGGAGACGGAGAAGACTGTGCTCAGAGTGGATGCTCCGGAGCTCTGGTGGCCCAACGGTCTCGGCAGTCAGCCTCTGTATACGGTGATCGCGGAGCTTGTTGATAGCGACGGAAATGTATGTGACAGTGTAAAGAGACGTATAGGACTCCGCAGGATGGAGATGAGTACGGTGAAGGATGAATACGGCTCGGAGTTTGCCCATATGGTAAACGGAGTCAAATTCTTCGCGATGGGTGCTGATTATATTCCGGAGGACAATATCCTTTCGAGGACAAACAGGAGCCGTACATATGATCTGCTGCGACAATGCGCAGCTGCCAATTTCAACTGCATACGCGTATGGGGCGGAGGCTATTATCCTTCAGATGATTTCTATGATGCCTGCGATGAACTGGGACTTGTTGTATGGCAGGATTTTATGTTCGCATGCGCAAACTACAGACTTACGCGGGAATTTGAGGAAAATATCCTCTCTGAGCTGAGAGATAATATCAGGCGTCTGTCACATCATGCGAGTCTGGGACTCTGGTGCGGCAACAACGAGATGGAGAAATTTGTCCTGGTGGGCGAATGGGGAGCAAAGAACGAGATAAAGAGCGACTATATAAAAATGTACGAGTATCTGTTTCCCAGACTTGTGGAGGAAGAGGATCCCGACAGATTTTACTGGCCGGCATCTCCGTCCAGCGGAGGCAGCTTTGATGACCCTGATTCTCCGGACAGGGGGGATGTCCATTACTGGGAGGTCTGGCACGGCAACAAGCCTTTCACGGAGTACAGGAAGTTTTACTTCAGATATCTGTCCGAGTTTGGATTTCAGTCCTTTCCGTCCATCAGAACGGTGGAGAGCTTTACCGAGCCTTCGGACCGCAATGTATTCTCATATGTGATGGAGAAGCATCAGAGAAATGCTGCCGCAAACGGCAAGATAATGAACTATATGGAGCAGACATTCCTGTATCCTAATGATCTGGACACTCTCATATATGCGTCACAGCTTCTGCAGGCCGAGGCCATACGCTACGGAGTGGAGCATTTCAGACGCAACCGGGGCAGATGTATGGGGACGATCTACTGGCAGCTGAATGACTGCTGGCCGGTGGCATCCTGGTCATCCATAGACTATTTCGGTCGGTGGAAGGCTCTTCATTATTATGCGAAAAGATTCTTTGCCCCCTTCATGATATCCTGTGAGGAAGAGAGTCTTCTGACGCAGTCCATGAACGTAAACGCCGAGCCCTTTGATGTCATCAGATCTATACGGCTTAGTGTCGCAAACGAATCAATGCATGAGAGACAGGGAGTAGTGAAGTGGCAGCTGCGCGACAGCGGGGGGACAGTGATCCGCGATGAGAGCAAAGAGGTCAGTGTGGCTGCGCTTTCCTCGATGTGGATGGATAAAGTAGAGCTTCCGGATGCCGGACTGTACGACAGCTACGTGAGCTATCAGCTCATTGAGGACGGAGAGACCGTCTCCGAGGGGACTGTGCTTTTCTGTCCGCCCAAGCATTTCAGATTCGTAGATCCGGAGCTTTCCGTAAGGGTAGACGGTGATGAGATCTGTGTGACATCAGAGCACTTTGCAAGGAGCGTAGAGATAAGAAATGACTCTGACGATCTTATACTTTCGGACAATTTCTTTGATATGAACGGTGGGGAGAAGAGGGTACGGATCCTAAGGGGCGATCCTGAGGGTCTTGCAGTCAGAAGCGTGTACGATATCAGATGACGGAGGAGGGCTTACCATGAAGAAATATGAACTGGATACAAAAGAGAACCGTTTGTTTGCAAAGGAGCTGAGGGAAGACCTTTTAAGCTTCGGTCATGCCTTCCCATCACCGGAGGGTGGAGCGTATTATCTCGGTGATGACGGCACCCCCTGGAAGGACAGACCAAGAGAGACATGGATCACCTGCCGCATGGCTCATGTATACAGCATGGGAGTTATGCTCGGACACAGAGGGAGCGGCGAGCTTGCCGATGCCGCGCTTAAAGGACTCGCAGGAGAGCTGCATGATGATAAAAACGGAGGCTGGTATGCAGGAAGGACAGCAGAGGGAGATATACTCCCGGACAAGCAGTGCTATGCCCATGCCTTTGTCATACTTGCGGCATCCTCGGCTATGCTCGCAGGCAGAAGAGGTGCCAGGGAGCTGCTTGACGAGGCAATGACGACCTACGACCGGTTCTTTTGGAACGAGGAGGAGGGTCTTGCAGTTGACACCTGGAACACTGAGTTTACCGTACTGTCTGAGTATCGTGGGATAAATGCCAATATGCATACGGTGGAGGCATTTCTTGCGGCAGCGGATGCCCTTAAGGATGAGAGCTGCAGGATCAGGGCAGGACGCATCATAGACCATGTCATAGGATGGGCAAGGGACAACAGCTGGCGTATACCCGAGCATTTCACAAGTGACTGGAAGGCTGATCTGATGCTTAATAAAGACAGACCCGATGATCCCTTCAAGCCCTATGGTGCCACACCCGGTCATGGTATAGAATGGGCGAGGCTTATCCTGCAGTGGGCGGTCTCTACATATGGTGATGACAACAAGGCTGAGGCATATATTGATGCGGCGGAGCAGCTGTATGACCGTGCGCTAAAGGATGGATGGGCTGCCGACGGGGAGCCGGGACTTTGCTACACTACAGACTGGGACGGAAAGCCCGTGGTACATGACCGCATGCACTGGACTCTGGCGGAAGCAATAAATACTTCAGCTGTGCTGTACAGAGTGAAGGGCAGCGGAAGGTATGCCGAGGACTATGCAATGTTTATGAAATATCTGGATGAGGTTGTCGCAGATCACAAGAACGGTTCGTGGTTTCACCAGCTGGACAGACATAATCATGTCATCGGTACGGTATGGCCGGGCAAGTCGGATCTGTATCACGCGGTACAGGCTACGCTGATACCGTATAATGAGCGTATCGGGATATCGATTGCTGCATCTTTGTGAAAAATACGAACCGAAAACGTTTTCGCGAGGTTATACAAAGGGAAACGCAGATTTTGAGGTAAAATAGCGGTTTGACAGCGGCATTCCTGCTGATTATAATGGGAATAATAGGTAAAGTGGGTCATAGTATGCCTATGCCTGCTTTTATACGACCAATAAATATGCAGTAGTTGGAGAGGTGACCGTTATGAAGAAAAAGACAAGCAAGAAGATCATCGTAGCCGTATTGCTGGTTACGATGCTGTCGCAGACCCTGTACTCGGCTGCGGCAAGTATGTTTGGGATCAGAGCCCAGTCATACGCATACGCGGATGATGAGATCACCGAGGATGTAGAGCCGGGAGAGATGGTGGATGAGTCCACGCAGGACGATGGCTCTGCAGCTGAAGCCGAGCCTTCCGAGGAATACGGCGAGGAGTCTCAGACAGAAGAGGGCACGGAGTCGGAGAGCGCAGAGAGCTCCGAATATACGGAAGAAGCTTCAGAGGAGAGCGCAGATGAGGAAGAGGTACGTGAAGTGCCTGATATCAGTCTGCGCATTTCTTATGTGGATGAGGATGGCTCCGATATAAAGGATGCAGAGGATTATGAGATCGATCC
>JAGBNR010000022.1 GCA_017634315.1 Lachnospiraceae bacterium | reverse complement strand
TATCGATATCATCGAGAAGAAGAGAGACAAGGGAAAGCTCGATGCAAATGATATACGTTTTTTTATAAACGGGTATGTGAAGGGGGAGATACCGGACTATCAGGTGTCAGCCCTGCTTATGGCTATCTACCTGAACGGATGTGATAAAGAAGAGACCTATGAGCTTACAAAGGCCATGGCAATGTCGGGGGATATCCTTGATCTCTCCGGGATACCCGGTATCAAGGTAGACAAGCATTCTACTGGCGGAGTGGGAGACAAGGTGACGATCATCGCCGCACCCATCGCTGCGGCATGCGGTATACCTACCGCGAAGATGAGCGGCAGGGGATTAGGCTTTACCGGAGGTACGATAGACAAGCTTGAGTCGATACCCGGGTTTTCCGTATCACTTACCAATGAGGAGTTTAAAGCACAGGTTAAAAGCATCGGCTATGCCGTGATAGGACAGACTAAGGATATAGCACCTGCCGACAAGCTTTTGTATGCACTGAGGGATGTAACGGGTACGGTAGGCTGTGTACCCCTCATCGCTTCTTCCATAATGAGCAAAAAGATAGCCGCTGGATGCGATGCGATAGTGCTTGAGGTGACACATGGCACGGGTGCTTTCATGAAGGATGAGACCTCGGCAATAGAGCTTGCCCGGGTCATGATCGACATAGGAAGAAGCGCAGGGCTTGAAATGAGTGCGGTTATCACGGATATGAATGAGCCTTTAGGATATGCCGTAGGCAATTCGCTCGAAGTGATAGAGGCTATAGAGGCACTCAAGGGCAGGGCAGCTGATGATGTGCGTGAGGTGATGGAGTATGTAGTGCCTGCCATGATAGTAGCAGGAGGCAGGGCAGCTGACAGGGAAGAGGCATTGAAGCTTGCGAACGAGGCAGTGTCTTCGGGAAAGGCACTTGAGATGTTCAGGGCGATGATAAAGGCGCAGCACGGAGATCCGGATGTGATCGATGATTACGGTCTCTTTCCGGAGGCACCTTTTGTAAAAGAAGTATATGCCGGAGCTTCAGGATATCTTCACGTATTAAGCTGTGCGGGTATAGGGGAATGTGTAAAAATACTCGGCGGAGGACGGATTACCAAAGAGCAGAAGATAGACCTGTCCGTAGGACTGAAGCTGAAAAAAAAGAACGGAGATCCGGTCGAAAAGGGTGAGGTGCTGCTTGAGATATACGGCAGGAATGAAGCGGAGGCAAATGAGGCAGAAAAACAATATCTGTCAGCTACAGAGATAACTGCGGACAGACCCGAAAAGAGCAGGCTGATCTATACATTAGATGATTAGAAGCATAGGCATCGGCGAATACAGCAATAATATGATACAAAACGTGGCAGGAGCATTTGACAGGAATATTCTTGCCATTGAGAGCAGGCTCGGGGTGGAGATATCGATCAGGGATGACATGATATCGATAGACGGTCCTGAAAAAGCAGGCACCGAAACGGTGAGACTGCTTACGGAGCTTTTATCACTGGCAAAACGCGGTGAGATCATAGATGATCAGAAGGTAAGCTATACATTGGAAAGCATAAAGGATTCATCCGGTGAGTTCATCACATCCGTTGATGATGATGTGATATGTCATACGATACAGGGTAAGCCGGTAAAGCCTAAAACAGTCGGGCAGAAAAAGTATATAGATGCGATAGATAAGAATATGATCGTATTTGCGGTCGGACCAGCAGGAACCGGAAAGACGTATCTTGCCATAGCAAAAGCAGTTACAGCTTTTAAGAAGGAAGAGATCTCGAGGATCATACTTACCAGACCGGCCATAGAGGCAGGGGAGAAGCTCGGATTTCTGCCGGGAGATCTGCAGAGCAAGATAGATCCGTATCTGAGACCGCTGTATGATGCACTGTACAGTATAATGGGAGCCGAGTCCTTTCAGAAGAACATGGAGAAGGGGCTGATCGAGGTGGCACCTCTTGCATATATGAGAGGAAGGACACTTGACAACGCATTTATCATACTGGATGAAGCACAGAATACCACACCCGCGCAGATGAAAATGTTTCTGACGAGGATAGGCTTCGGCTCCAAGGTAGTAGTCACCGGAGACAAGACACAGATGGATCTTGCCGAAGGTACTGTTTCCGGGCTTGAGGTGGCCGGCAGAGTCCTTAGTGGGATAGAAGGGATATCATTTATAAATCTTACGGCCAAGGATGTGGTACGACATCCGCTGGTACAAAGGATAGTAAAAGCCTATGAGGAATACGATGCCAAAAGAGCGGCATCTGACGAAAAGAAAAGGAAGAACCATTTAAAAAATGGAAACAGAAGGTAACAGACCATTTTCAGCATATATGCTGATGCCTGTAATAATCCCGGCTATAGTCATTGCTGTGGAGGGGTATATAGTGAGGCAGTCCGTTATTGTGGCTGTCAGGGATCTGCTGGTAGTAGCCATTGCGGGATTTGCGGTAGTATATACCGGAAGGAAAAAGATGACATTTACTTCATCGGTATGCATGATGCTGCTTGCCCTTATTTCATCGGTACAGGCATTTATTCCTGATTTTATAGTGCCGATAGCTGCTTTCGGGGTGGTACTCGCGTTTATGGCGTCTCCCATGATAGGGATCACTTCCGTGGTATATTTCGCAGCGATGCCATTTCTTGTCACAGAGAGGTCATTTGAGTATTTTCTCTTTATCGCACTGATGGGGATCATCGGTATCTCCCTGATATACGGATGCAGCAGGACGGGACGATACGTTGAGGCACTGCTGATCTATACCCTGGTATATACGCTCCTTTATACTGCACTCATAGTAATGAAGAGGATGACGATAGAGCCTGAGCTTGTGATAGATCCGGTAGTAGGACTCGTCCTTAGTATTGTGATAATGGAGGTCGCGGGATACAGGTTCTACAACAATGTGATAAAGCGCAGGGAGGATCTCTACAAGACAGTGGTCGATCCCGAGCATCCGCTGCTCATAGAGCTTAAAAACAGTAATAAGACCGAATATAAAAGAGCGATACACACAGCGCATTTCACAGATCTGTTTGCGGAAAAGTTTGGCTATAACAGGATATTGATGAAGGGACTCGGCTTTTACCACAGGATCGGTGTGTTGAGTAAAGAGGATACCAGTATTGCGGTAAGGACCGTAAAGCTTGCGGTAAATGAAGGCTTTCCCGAGGATATCATCGATGCATTGAAGGAATACGGAGAAGTAAGACCCGGCAATAAGGTATCCGCCGAGGTGGCGATCACCGTGATAGTGGATTCCGTGATATGTGATCTTATGAAGGAATTCGCTAAGGGTAACGATAAACCTGATCTTAATAAGTTTATAGACAAGTCCATACTCAGGCTCTTTTCAGGTCAGAACAGCCTGTTGAAGAAATCCGCCATACCGTATTCGGATCTCGAAGACATAAGAAAGCATCTGAAAACCGAGAGGATATATTATGACTTTCTCCGTTGAGGCCGATGAGGGGATAAGACAGCTGGAGCTGGAGGTGGATAAGGTATTTGAAAGGGTGGCAAAAGCCGTCCTGGAGGTGCTTGAATGTCCGTTTGAGTGTGAGGTATCGCTCACACTGACAGATGACGAAAATATCAGGGAGCTGAACAGACAGTTCAGGGATATGGACAGCTCCACCGATGTGCTGTCCTTTCCTATGGTGGATTTTAAGCAGCCGGCAGATTACTCCTGTATCGATGAAGATCCTACAGATCTTTTTGATCCCGAAAACGGCGAACTGATACTTGGAGACATCGTGATATCCACGGATCATGTTATCGCACAGGCTGAAGAATACGGACATTCCGTGCTTAGGGAGCTGGCTTTCCTAATCACACACAGTATGTTACACTTGCTTGGATTTGATCATATTGAGCCCGGTGATGCCGTGATAATGGAACGGACTCAGGATGATATATTAAATATGTTGAACATAAGGAGACAGCTTTGAAATATTCTAGGATTACCGCGCTTTGCTGCGTCATTTTTTTAAGTGCATGTGTTTTCGCTGGGTGCGGAGGCGGAGAGACATCGTCGGAATACGCTGAGGAAGAGGTTTCGGATAATGAGGCATATGCCAAATTTGAGGAGTCGGTATCTGATGACAAGGAGGTACCTGATATATCCGAAGCTTTATCCGCAAACGGATTACTTGCGGAAAAAGGATATATATCTTCGGTCGGAGCTGAAAGGGAAAGAGACGGTGACAAGGTAAGGAGCTATCTCACAGGCAGGCTCGTGCCGTCAGTCATAGGCGACAGACGTCCGGTTGCCATCATGCTTAATAATATCGAGGATGCCATGCCGATGAGCGGAGTGAGCTATGCCGACGTACTTTACGAGTGTGTGGTCGAGGGCGGGCTTACTCGCATGATGGGTGTGTTTGAAAACTATGATGATCTGGAGAAGATCGGATCAGTCAGATCCTGCCGCAATTATTTTGTATACTATGCGCTGGAGCTGGATGCTATCTACTGCCATTACGGTCAGTCATCATATGCACTTCCGTTGCTTGAGCAGGACAATGTCAATAATCTGTCAGGGCTTGCGGCGATAGGAGATACCGTCTTCTACAGGACGACCGACAGGGTGGCGCCTCATAATGCCTATGCTTCGGCAAAGGGTATCAAAAAGGGCATAGAGGAGATGGGCTACAGGGAGAATTATCAGTCTGACTATATCGGCAAATTTACTTTTGCAAAGGATGGCGATCCCAATGATCTCTCCGATGCGCCCTCCTATCCTGCCACTCATATTGAGCCCGGATATGTGATAAACAAGCCATATCTTGAGTATAACGAGACTGACGGTAAGTATTACAGATGGCAGTACGGGACAGAGCATGTGGATGACCTGACCGGAGAACAGCTTGCGTTTGACAATGTCATACTGCAGTATTCCGACTGGATGCAGGTGGATGATAAAGGCTATCTGGGGTTTGACTGTCATAACGGCGGGAAGATGATATTCATTACCAGAGGTAAAGCGGTGGAGGGGAGCTGGGTCTTGCTCGGCGGTACCCAGAGCGCGGTCAGATACTATGACAGTGACAATAAAGAGATAGTACTGAATCAGGGCAAGACATTGATAGAGATCATTCAGGATACCGAGGGAGATAAGGTAGTTATCAGATAAATGGCTCGGGACAGTAAGAGAAACGGTAATTTTATCGTACAAGGCAGTCTGCTGGGTATGGCGGGTATAGTGACCCGTATCATCGGCATGATATACCGTATCCCGGTAACCAATATTATCGGCGATAAGGGGAACGGATACTACGCTTCCGCATATTATATATATAATATAATGCTTCTGATATCGTCCTATTCGCTGCCGCTTGCCATATCAAAGGTCGTATCGGCAAGACTTTCAAAGAAACAATACAGAAATGCAAATAAGGTACTGAAGGGCGGTATACTGTTTGCCATCGCATCCGGGGGAACGGTAGGTCTTATTGTACTGTTCGGGGCGGATATTCTGGCGAATGCTCTGGCTGAGCCGTTGTCGGCTATCGCTTTAAGGATATTTGCACCTACGCTTCTGGTCGTGGCAGTCATGGGAGTCTTCAGAGGGTATTTCCAGGGGATGGGAAATATGGTTCCCACTGCGGTATCACAGATCATCGAACAGATAATAAATGCCATAGTCAGTATAGTCGCCGCGAAGGCACTCTTTGATTACGGATCAAAGACAGCCGCACTTTTAAGAAATGAAGATCTGGCATATGCATACGGAGCTGCCGGCAGTACATTCGGTACGAGTATCGGGGCTTTTGTTGCCCTTGTCTTTCTTGTACTGCTTTATATCATGGTGGCGGGCAGACTGAGAAAGAGATTTCTCGAGGATGACACCAGATATACGGAGAGCTACGGGGATGTATTCAGACTGATACTGCTCACGGTATTTCCGGTCATCTTATCAACGGCGATCTATAATATAAATGATATTATGGATAATTTTATATTTAATCACAGCATGGAGGCCAAAGGGCTCGGAGCCGAAAAGACCGCTATCTGGGGCATTTATACGGGCAAGGCAAAGCTGCTGCTCAATGTGCCGATAGCACTTGCAAACTCCATGTCGGCATCAACGGTTCCGGCTCTTGCTTCATGTATTGCATCGGACAATAAAAAAGGGGCGAGACGAAGGATAAGCGTGGCTATGCGATACACCATGATCATAGCCTTTCCCTGTGCCGTAGGACTGTTTGTGCTCGCGGAGCCTATAGTGGATCTGCTCTTTTCGGGTGATCCGACTATAGGAACAGCTATGATAAGAGCCGGTGCAGTCACTGTCATCACATATTCCATGTCGACACTTTCAAACGGTATGCTGCAGGGGATAGGCAGGATGAACCTGCCTGTTAAAAATGCAGTCATATCTCTTGTGATCCATATCGCTGTACTGATACTTCTCATGGACAGGACAGACCTTGGGATATATGCGGTCATCATATCTACTATAGTATTTTCATTGTGTATGTGTTTTTTAAACAATCTTTCACTGAAGCATTCCCTGGGACACAGACAGGAGAAGGTCGGTACGTTTTTGATACCTGCCATATCATCGGCTGTGATGGGAGTGGTTATCTTTGTGATACAGAAGATACTTTCACTGTTTGCAGGGTCTCTGCTTCAGGTCGTAATACCCGTGGTGGTTGCCGTCATTGTGTATATGGTCTGTATCATCAGACTCGGGGCCGTAAGAGAAGAGGAAATGTATGACATGCCTATGGGAGCCAGACTTGTGAGGCTCATCAAACGGATCGGATTCGTATGAGTGAAGTAAGAAGAGTCGCCGTGATCGGGGCAGGAGCGGCAGGAATAATGGCCGGGATAGCAGCTGCAAGATCTGGAGCGGAGGTTTCCTTACTTGAGCATACCGACAGTATAGGCAGCAAGCTACTCATGACAGGAAACGGCAAGTGTAATTATACCAATACCGATATCTCACGCGACAGCTTTCATTCGGGGACTGACAGAGACGACAGGATAGGGAGTATAATAACGCGCTTCGGATACGCCGAAGCCGAAGCCTTTTTTAAGAGCATCGGTATAATCGGCAGGGAAAGACGCGGATGCATATATCCGTATACCGATACGGCGGAGTCTGTCCGGACTGCATTGAGACTGGAGCTGAAAAGGCTCGGCGTCGAGATCGTCTGCGGATGCAAAAACATAAAGATCATTTATAAGGACGGTAACCGTATAAGAGTAACATCGGATATCTTTTCAGGGGGCAGGGATTTTGACAGTGCGATAATAGCCTGCGGAGGTCTGGCAGCAAGGAAAACGGGCTCCGACGGATCAGGCTATGACCTTGTCAGGGCACTCGGGGCGGCTACGACGGATGTATATCCTGCATTGACCCCTATACCGCTCACCGAAGACCTGTCTGTCATAAAAGGGATAAGATGTGAGGCTGCACTTACGCTGAGAGATGAGAGAGACAGGATCATAGAAAGCTCCGTGGGAGAATTGCAGCCCTTTGAAAACGGTTTATCAGGGATATGCGCACTCGACATATCGGGCAATGCCTGCCGTCGTATCGGAGCCGGCGAGAGAGTCTTTATTGAGACAGACTACTATCCCGGATGTGACGATGATGGGTTTTATAAGCTGATAAAGTACAGATCGGAGTGCTTTCCGGAAAGGAATCTCACCGAGCTGCTCAACGGACTGTTCCCCAAAAAGCTCATAACCTACCTGGTACACCCGATCGATACAAGGAAGGAAGGATATATCGGCAAACTCACGGAAAGCGTCAAGCATCACAGATACGAGGTTTCTCCGCAGATCATAAAGGATATGTCCAGGGCACAGACCACTGCCGGAGGGGTATCTCTTGAGTGGATAGATGAAAACTGTATGCTGAGGTGCTGTGACGGCATATATGCTGCGGGAGAGATCCTTGATGCCGATGGTGTGTGCGGCGGCTATAACCTTCACTTTGCATGGGCGACGGGATATATATCGGGTCTTCATGCCGCAGGTAGGGCAGAATGATAAAAATATCCGACATAAAGGTACCGGAGGGTGCTGATGATGAGCATATAAGGAAAAAGGCCGCGCATATTCTCGGTGTGAGGCCGGATGAGATATATGATCTCAAGGTCATCAGGAGGTCAAAGGATGCCAGAAAACGAAAGAATGTACTCGATGTATACACTGTATCCGTAAGAGCTGACAATGAGGAAAGGCTTGTAGGCAGGGCGGCAGGCAGATCCGTATCGATATGCGAGGAGAAAAGCTACAGCTATCCCTGCCACGGAGAAAGACATGCCTTACATCGTCCGGTAGTGATAGGCTTCGGACCCGCGGGGATATTTGCGGCTCTGCTGCTTGCTCATGAAGGCTACAGACCTTTAGTATACGAGAGAGGAAAGGGTATTGAAGAGCGGGTTATCGATGTGGAGAGATTCTTTCAGACCGGCTGTCTCAAGCCTGATTCAAATGTACAGTTCGGAGAGGGCGGAGCAGGTACCTTTTCTGACGGAAAGCTTAGTACCGGGGTAAAGGACAGGGACGGAAGAAAGCAATACATACTTGATACTTTTGTACGTCACGGTGCGGACAGGTCTATACTGACCGATTCACATCCGCATATAGGAACGGACAGGCTGAAGAGTATCATCCCGTCTATAAGACGCGAGATCGAGGCAATGGGAGGCGAGATCCGCTTCGGAGCTAAGCTTACGGGGATAGAGGCGGATACCGGCATAACAGGCATATATATAAACGGGGATGAATATATACCGGCGGAGAGTGTTTTTCTCTGCCTCGGACACTCCGCGAGAGATACGTTTGAAATGCTTTATGATACGGGAATCAGTATGGAATCAAAGGCATTTGCGGTAGGTGTGAGGGCCGAACATAAAAGGCGGATGATAGATGAGGCCATGCGGCAGGAGAGCGCAAGCTATAAGCTCACATACCACTGCAGGGACGGGAGAGGTGTATACTCCTTCTGCATGTGTCCGGGAGGCTATGTAGTGAATGCGTCTTCAGAAACGGGCTGTCTTACCGTAAACGGGATGAGCTATGCTTCAAGAAGCGGAGAGAACTCAAATGCGGCTATAGTATGTACGATTACCCCTGAGGATTATGCAGGATTCGGAAGCGATGCACTCGCAGGAGTCAGGTTTCAGAAAAGCCTCGAAAGAAAAGCATACGAGGAGTGCGGTGGCATGATCCCGTATCAGAAATACGGAGACTTCAAAGCAGGCAGGATATCGGGGGATTTTGATGAGGTACAGCCTGCCTGCAGGGGTATGTATTCCAAAGGAAATATCAGGAATGTTTTACCGGGATATATCTGTGATGATATAATCGAGGCGATGCCGTCATTCGGAAAGAGGATATCAGGGTACGACAGGGATGATACGTTGTTTGCGGGGATCGAAGCAAGGACATCCTCTCCGCTAAGGATAGTGCGCGGAGAGGACAGGCAGTCCTTAGGCATCAGGGGACTGTACCCGGTCGGAGAGGGTGCGGGATATGCCGGAGGCATAATGTCTGCGGCTATCGACGGCATGAAAAGCGCGGAAGCATATATAGGGGTATATGCATGACGGACAGGAAGGATATATGAGAGAGAAGCTAAAGACCAAGAAAAGAATAGTTGTCAAGATCGGATCCTCATCCATCACTCATAAGGAGACGGGCGGAGCGGATCTTATAAGGCTCGAAAAGCTCGTGAGAGAGCTCACGGATCTGCACAACGGAGGCAGGGATGTGGTGCTCGTATCTTCGGGTGCGATATCAGTGGGACTTAAGGCTGCACATATACGTGACACATATTATGACGGCACAAAAAAAAGCGACGGCCCCGATGAAAAGCTGAAGCTCAAGCAGGCTGCTGCGGCTATAGGACAGGCACGTCTTATGATGATGTATCAGAAGCTCTTTTCCGAATACAATCAGACGACGGCACAGATACTCATGACGAAGTATACCATAGTGGACAACGTAAACCGCTTTAATGCCAGAAACACATTCGAGGAGCTGCTTACTCTCGGTGTGATACCTGTGGTAAACGAGAACGATACCATAGCCACATATGAGATAGAGTTTGGCGATAACGATACTCTTTCTGCGATAGTTGCGTCCCTTATCGATGCGGATCTGCTGATACTGCTGTCGGATATTGACGGACTCTATACGGATGATCCGCACTCAAACAGGGATGCCGAGTTTATACCTGAGATAATAAAGCTGGATGAAAGCATAGACAGATTTGCCAAGGGGACTACAGGCAGTCTGGCAGGTACAGGAGGTATGGCCACAAAGATAACAGCTGCCCATATAGCCTCCGCATCAGGCTGCGATATGGTCATAGCGAATGCGTCAGATCTGGGGAACATACATCGCATAGTCAATGGAGATGATATAGGTACATACATACACGCTGACAAAAGATCGGATTTTTTCATTGAGGATTATCTTGATGAAGAGTAAATCCGAATGGAGAAGGCTTGCGTCCGAACGCAGGAGGTCAATGCCGGATAATGAAAGATACGAAGCCTCGGCTCTTATAGCGCAAAGGCTTTTTTCTTTGGAAGCATGGAAACAGGCTTCGGTGATATATATGTACTTCGGATATGGAGACGAGGTTCAGACAGGAGAGATCCTTGAGTGTGCCTTAGCGGAAGGCAAAAGGACTGCTCTTCCCAGAGTGCTTAACGAAAAGGATATGGTGTTTTCGGAGATACGCTCGGCGGACGAGCTTGATACCGGGAGGTTCGGTATACCTGAGCCGTCCGGAGAGGCATTGGAGAGAGTGACGGACATTAGTCCCGATATCATAATAGTGCCGTGCGTGGGGGTAGCTATGGACGGCAACAGGATAGGTCATGGCAGGGGATATTATGACAGGGTGCTCTGCGCACATAAAGATATACCGAAGATATGTCTTGCCTTTGAAGCACAGATAGTAGGTGCCTTTACTCCGCAGGATACAGACATCAGGATGGATATGGTAATAACAGAAAAAAGGTGTGTCGTGGTATGAACGGGATGAGTGACAGGGCAGAGGCTCTGAGACAAAGGGAATATATAAAAAGGATACATGAGCTGCCGCGTACCGGAGGCAGGAAGTATCTGGTGGTGACTTTCGGCTGCCAGATGAATGAGAGGGATTCGGAAAAGATAGCCGGGGCACTTGAGGAGATGGGCTACACAGTGGCTGCATCGGAGCAGGATGCGGATATCCTTGTCTATAATACGTGTACCGTAAGGGAAAATGCCGATAAAAGGCTGTACGGCAGGCTCGGAGTATGTAAACAGTTCAAAAGCACCAATAAGGATATGATAATCGCTCTGTGCGGATGTATGATGCAGGAGGAGCATGTCATCACCAGGATACGCCGGAGCTATCCCTATGTGGACATCATATTCGGCACCCACAATATATTTAAGCTGCCTGAGCTTTTATATACAAGGCTTGAGAGCGGATCTCAGATCATAGACATATGGAAGGATACGGATGAGATAGTGGAGGATCTGCCGAGTGTCAGGAAATATCCGTTTAAGACGGGAGTAAATATAATGTTCGGCTGCAACAATTTCTGCAGCTACTGTATCGTGCCGTATGTAAGAGGAAGAGAGCGAAGCCGCAATCCGAAGGAGATAATAAGAGAGATAGAGGGTTATGCTGCCGACGGAGTGGTGGAGGTGATGCTGCTCGGACAGAATGTAAATTCCTACGGTAAGGGGCTGGACAGCCATGTGACCTTTGCCGAGCTTATCGGAGAAGTCGCAAAGATTGACGGGATACGCAGGGTGAGGTTTATGACATCGCATCCGAAGGATCTGTCGGACGAGCTGATACAAACCATAGCGGATAATGAAAAGATAGCCCGCCATATACATCTGCCCCTGCAGTCCGGCTCTGACAGGATACTGCATGCCATGAACCGGCATTATACCAGACAAAGCTACATCGATCTCGCGGAGAGGATAAGGAAAGAGATACCCGATGTAGCCATCACTACGGATATCATAGTGGGCTTTCCGGGAGAGACAAGAGAGGATGTGGATGATACCATTGACGTGATCGAGCGTGTGAGATACGACGGTGCCTTTACGTTTGAGTATTCGCCGAGGACGGGGACACCGGCCGCATCCATGACACAGCTTGCAAAGGAAGAGGTGCAGCCCGGCTTCGACAGAGTGCTGCAGACTGTACAGCGTATATCAAAGGAGCAGGCGGCGAGGTTTGAAGGAAGGGTCATGGAGGTGCTCGTAGAGGGAGAGGATGAAAAGGACAGTACGAGGTATACGGGCAGGATTTCTCAGAATAATGTCGTACATTTTCCCAAAGACGGATTGAAGATTGGTGAATTTGCACAAATCCGGCTTGATGAATGTAAAGGATTTTATTATAATGGATTGGTATTTAATGGTTAATCTTAGGAGGGTAATACAAAATGTCTAAGAAAAATGCTGCAGAAGCGAATGCACAGGGAGCCAAGCTTCATGGCTTTAAGTCTATTGCGACCCTTGTGGTGCTTGCGGTCATCATTTCTATGCTTTGTATAGGCATAGTAGCTGAGGTGGTCAATGTAGTTGAGTTCAGAGCCAACTATAAGGAGACGGTAACAAATGATCTGCTCACCATGGTAGAGATAGGTGGAGCACTTATGGATGCCAAGGAGGTGCAGATAAATGCCGATCCCGGTTCTCTAGGTGTGCTGATAGGGGATATCAAGCTTGAGACCTGCAGCACGAGCTACGCATATGCTGTAAATAAAAGCGGTACCATGCTCTATCATCCCACGCCGGAAAAGATAGGCCAGCCTGTTGAGAATGAGGCAGTGAAAAGTCTTGTGGCACAGATAAGCAATGGGGTGATCCCGGAGCCCGGAGTGATAGAGTATAAGTTTAAGGGAGCGATGAAGTACGCTGCATACTACGTACAGCCGCTTTCCAACAATATACTGATCATCACCGTTGATGAGGACGATATATTCGCTCCCATAAATAATACATCCATTAAATCCACTATCATCATATTGGTGGCATTCGTGATACTTGCGGTTATCATGGGTCTGCTCTCAAGGCAGCTCCTGAAGCCTATAGGGATACTCACTGAGATACTGCAGGATTCGGCAAGGCTGGATCTGCGACACAATGAGAAGTCCGAGAAGGTGAAGTACCGGAGGGATGAGATCGGAAGCATAGCCCGTGATATCGGCTCTTTAAGAAGCGTGCTCAGAAATGTGGTCGGTGAGATAGACGGTTCGGAGGAGCGTCTTGACGAGATCATCAATCAGCTTAAGGACACTACTGTCAAGCTTAATGATAATTCTTCAGACAATTCCGCCACATCACAGGAGCTTGCAGCCGGCATGCAGGAGGCGGCAGATACGACCGATACCATAAACAGCAATGTGGCTGTCATGGTACAGAATGCCGACCAGATCAACGATCTGTCCGAGCAGGGTGCGGCGCATGCGGTTGAGATAAGGAACAAGGCTGAGGCGATAAAAGACGATGTACAGCACTCTATCAATAATGCAAGAAACATATTCGATGATGTAAAGAAGCAGTCGGATGATGCCATAGAGCAGAGCAAGGCTGTGGAAAAGATCAATGAGCTTACGGAGCAGATCAGAAGCATAGCGAGCCAGACTAATCTGCTTGCACTCAATGCCTCCATAGAAGCAGCAAGAGCAGGAGAGGCAGGCAGAGGATTTGCCGTGGTCGCTGAGGAGATAGGTAATCTTGCTACACAGTCCTCCGATACGGTCAGCGGCATCAACGATATAGTGGCAGAGGTCAATCAGTCTGTACAGAACATGAGCTCCTGCCTGACAAGAGCTCTCGATTATATAGACAACAATGCTATGGCTGATTATGCCAAGTTTGATGAGATCGCGGAGGGATATTCGGCAGATGCCAATGACTTTGAGATGAATATGACATCCATCCATCAGGCAGTCGCAGAGCTTTCAAGCTCCATAAATGATGTATCGGAGTCCATATCCGGCATGAACAGCACGATAAACGAGTCAGCAAAGGGCGTGACCGATGTCGCAAACAAGACTACCGACATAGTTTCACTTACTGCCGATACAGAGCAGATCGTGGACGAGACGGAAAGGTGCTCAGAGAACATGAAAGCGATTGTGAGCCGCTTCCAGGTCGACTGACCGCATTTAGGGTAATCATCAACTCTATGCAGGCTTCGGATATTTCCGAAGCCTGTTTTTTATGTCCTTTTTTTGCTATAATAGCAAAGCTATGACATATGCAGAGGTAGATAAAAGCAAAGTAAGCCCTATGATGCAGCATTATCTCCAAATGAAGGAGGAGTATAGTGACTGCATCCTTTTTTACAGACTCGGAGACTTCTATGAGCTTTTTTTCGATGATGCCGAGGAATGCTCAAGGGTACTTGAACTGACACTGACCGGTAAGGCCTGCGGTCTGCCTGAGAGGGCACCGATGTGCGGGGTACCCTTTCATGCCGCGGAGATATATATAAATAAGCTGGTCGAGGCAGGCTACAAGGTAGCGATATGCGAGCAGCTGGAGGACCCTAAGGAGGCAAAGGGCATCGTAAAGCGCGGAGTCATAAGGGTAGTCACTCCGGGAACCAATACCAACATATCCGAAATGGACAGCTCCGTTAACTCATATCTAATGTGCATCTTTTATTCATCGGACGTATTCGGGATCGCCGTATCGGATGTGACTACAGGAGAATTTACTGTGGCGGAGGTTGATAATCTTACAAGGCTCAGGGATGAGATAATAAGATTTGCGCCAAAGGAACTGATATGCAATGAGGCACTTTTCATGAGCGGTCTTGATACGGAACGGCTCAGAAGTGAGCATCATATCTGCGTGAATGCTCTTCCGCCGGGATACTTTGATGATGATAACGGCGGCAGGCTTATCAGGGATCACTTCCGGGTGGCTCATACGGACGGTCTCGGACTGCACGATCTCTCACAGGCAGTGACTGCAGCCGGAGCTATGCTCATGTATCTTTACGAGACTCAGAAGAATGACCTGTCGAATATCACACATATCGGCATCCTCAACACCGCGGGATGCATGCTCATTGATTCATCCACAAGAAGAAATCTCGAGCTTACTCATACTCTACGCGAAAAGGAAAAGAGAGGCTCGCTCATATGGATACTTGATAAGACGAGGACGGCAATGGGGGCGAGGATGCTCAGACGGTTTCTGGAGCAGCCCCTTATTGACAGAAAGACCATTGAAGCAAGACTTGATGCGGTATCCGAACTGTCAGAGCGTCTGATGGACAGGGATGAGATAAGGGAGTACCTGGGTACCGTCTACGATATAGAGAGACTCATGGGCAGAGTGGCCTTCGGTACCGCAAATCCGAGAGATCTGATAGCGTTAAAGTCCTCGCTGTCCATGCTGTCACCTGTAAAGGAGCTCACATCAGGCTTTAAGGCATCGCTTATGAGAGAGCTGTCTGACGATATAGACAGTCTTAATGATATGCATGAGCTCATTGAGCGGGCGATATGTGACGAGCCTCCTGTGTCCGTACATGACGGAGGGGTGATAAAGGAGGGCTATTCGGCTGATGCGGATGAGCTGAGACGCGTCAAAATGAACGGAAACGAATGGCTCATGGAGCTTGAGAGCAGGACAAAGGACAGGACAGGCATCAAAAATCTCAGGATAAGATACAACAAGGTTTTCGGTTATTATTTTGAGGTTACGAACTCTTATCTGTCGCTTGTTCCGGATGATTTCATAAGAAAGCAGACTCTCACCGGCGCAGAGAGATATACGACGCCGGAGCTGCAGGAGATGGAAGACAAGATGCTTAACTCCGAGGAAAGACTCACAGCACTTGAGAGAGCTCTGTTTAATGAGGTGCGGGACAGGCTTGCAGCCAATATCAGCAGGATGCAGGAGACTGCAAAAGCCATAGC
>JAGBNR010000021.1 GCA_017634315.1 Lachnospiraceae bacterium | reverse complement strand
ATCCGCATCCACTATATTACATTCCTGCGTATCTATCACATCAATGAAATGCCCCGATACATGCATTCCGAGCGTCATGGGACCGTCCTTTACCGCATTGCCGAAGGAAAACTCCATCTTGTTGCGATAGCCCTCATACTCCGGTGAGCCTGTGATACCATCCCATGCCTCAGCTATCACGCGTCCGGCATACTCCTCCGGATTCTCCGGCATATCACTGCCGTCAGACGATGTACGCGGAGCATCATCTCCGCAGTCATGACTGACCGACCCTGCGCACTGCTTCAGTGCTTTAAGGATGACATCCCTTACCATATGCTCCTTAAGCTTTAATTCCTCTTCATACGGGATGGTCTGGAAGACACATCCGCCACAGTTTTTCATGCAGACCTCATGAGCACCCTCTGTGCCGTTACCCCTTTTTTCATCATCTGCTTCACTTGTGGCGTAAACATGCCCCACTGCGTGCACGCACCCGTTGCAGATCTCAATATCGGCTCTCTTTAGTACCTCCACTAAACGTCCCTCTTTGAGTCCGGGCTTGTTTTTCTTTAAAACAAAAGAGACCTCCTGTCCGGGGAGTGTGTTCTTTATCATGACTTCCACTCCGTCCGCTACGGCGATCCCTTTACTGGGGAAGGTAATATCCTTTACCTTCCCCACATACTGTTCACCCTTTTTCATTTATTATGAGTTTTCTTTGACTGTATCTTTCAGATCATCCTCGTCCTCGAAAAGATCATCCTCATCATCAAAATCGTCACCGTCATCAAAGTCATCCAGATAATCGGGTGTGAAATACTTGTATACGGCAAAAGCTATACATGCTACCGCTACAACGGCTCCGATCACTGCAAGTATCGTGACTATAGGGCTTCTCTTGTTCATCTCAGCTTCCTCCTCGTCTCTTTTTAATACTTCATTAAGCTTGGCCGCAGCCAGAATGTCCTTTATATCATTATTGCTTCTAAAGCTCTGTATCTGTCCGGCCAGTTCATTCTTCTTTCCGTTAAGGGAATGCAGAAGATCGGCTCCACCGGCTTTTGCGCTATTTAAGAAACTCTCGATACTCATACCCTCTACCTCCATATTATTATCAATCTATTATTGCATCATATCATAGCTTCTTTAGCTTAGCAAATCCCGCAAACATCTTTTTGACCCCGTGTTCATCAAAGTCTACGGTAACCTCGTAGTCTCTTCCGCCGTCCTTTATCGCCTGCACCGTGCCTTCCCCGAACTTGAAATGACGTACCCTGTCTCCCGCCTCATAGTCGGGCTTTACGGGAGTCATGTCACGCCCCAGCTGTATCTTTCCCGCCGTATGTCTTGTATTGCGTGCAGCCTTTCCCTTAGACAGAGAGCTATTGCTGATTTGGCTTATGCCATTTTTCATCGGAGCGATCTGTCTCCTGCCGTAGCTTTCTCCGTTATAAACCCTGCTCCCGTCTGAAAAGGTCACCGGCCTTTCCGTCTTCTCCGGTGTGATGTTCATATCCAGCAGTCCGAAGGGCATCTCCTTCACAAACCTTGATGCCACCGCATATCTTGTCTCACCGTTTACCATTCTGGTTCTAGCGCAGGTCAGGGTGAGCTCATTCATAGCTCTCGTGATTCCCACATAGCAGAGCCTTCTTTCCTCTTCGATATCCTTCTCATCACCGCTGTTTATCGACAGGTATCCGGGGAACAGTCCCTCTTCCATGCCGCTCATAAATACATAAGGAAACTCCAGTCCCTTTGCATTGTGCATTGTCATGATGAGTACCTTGTCGTCATTAAGCGGGTCGGTATCGACATCCACCGTAGTACCCTCCACTCCGTTCATCCTCATGAAATCAATGAGTGACGGTCCGGTCACTCCTGCTTCGGAGCCCTCCGCATAATCCGGTATTGCGTCTGCACCCGGATCCCCCGCGGATTCCGCTGATCCGGTTCTCTCAGTCTCTTCAAAGCCCACCTCATACTCCGTAAGCGAATCCCTCAGTTTGTTTATATACTCCTCCTGCTCCAGATACTTCTCGGTCGTATCCGCTTCGTCCACAAGATAGGTCATATAGTCGGTTTCCTTGATCACCTCATCAAGCATATCTGCGAGCTTCATACCCTCAGTACGCTCACGCAGTCCCACTATCAACTCATAAAATGCCTTTAAGCCGGATGCCGCCTTGCCGCTTATCCCGGCGTTCTCCGGTCTGCCGCAGGCATCGAGCAGCGTGATCCTGTTTGCTGCGGCAAAAGCTCTCAGCTTTTCAAGACTTGCAGCTCCTACTCCGCGTTTTGGTATATTTATAACCCTTGCGGTCCTCATGTCATTATTGCCCGAAGCCACCGTGAGCAGGAACGAGGTCACATCCTTTATGACCTTTGTATCCCAGAACCTGAGACCTTTCACCAGATCATAGTCTATCCCTCTCACTCTGAAAGCATCCTCAAATTCCTTTGACTGCACATTGGTACGCATAAGTATCGCAAAGTCCTTATAGGAAGCCTTGCCTGCATTTACCCTGTCCCTGATGTCATCGGCGATAAATGCTGCCTCACCGGCAGCAGAGTCGAGCTGTCTGAAGCGTATCTTCCTGCCCTCCTCGGCATCAGTCCACAGCTCCTTCGCCTTCCTGCCTTTATTATTCGCTATGACCTGATTTGCAACCTGCAGGATATTCGAAGAGGATCGGTAGTTCTGCTCCAGTCTCACCACATATGCATCCTTATATATCTTTTCAAAATCAAGGATATTTCGGATATTTGCGCCTCTGAAAGCATAGATCGACTGATCATCGTCACCTACCACACAGAGATTGCGATACTTCTTCGCAAGCAGAGATATGAGCATAAACTGAGCTGAATTCGTGTCCTGATACTCATCCACCATGATATATCTGTATCTGTCCTGATAATACTCAAGCACCTCCGGATAGGTCTTAAAGAGCTCTATGGTGTTCATTATCAGATCGTCAAAGTCCATTTGGTCATTTGCCTTAAGGCTCTTCTGATACTCCCTGTAGACATCGACGTAAGTCTTCATGTAGTAGTCACCTTCATTGTCCGCTGCAAAGTCATCGGGAGTCTTGAGCTCGTCCTTTGCCCCCGATATGGCGTTGAGCAGAGCCTTCTCCTTGTACATCTTGGTATCTACATCCAGCCTCTTGCAGACCTCCTTGATCAGAGACCTCTGATCCGTCTGATCGGCTATCTCAAAATTCCTGCTGTATCCGAGCCTGTCAGCCTGAGTGAACATGATGCGCAGGCACAGCGAATGAAAGGTGGATACCAGGATATCCCTTGCGTCCTCTCCGCACATGGCTGCCACTCTTTCCCTCATCTCTTTAGCAGCCTTGTTTGTAAAAGTAAGAGCCAGGATGCTCCACGGCTTTACTCCCAGCTCTTCTATAAGATACGCTGCCCTGTATGTGATGACTCTTGTCTTGCCCGACCCGGCTCCCGCCAGTATCAGGATCGGACCCTCCGCTGCCCTTACAGCCTCCAGCTGCTTCGGGTTAAGTTCATTTTCAAAATCCGTCATTTGTCTTCCTTTTTCTTATTCAGTCTTTCAAACACGATATCATAGCTCCCGTTTCCACCCGACATGGATCTGCCGACTCTCGAGATGGTGGCAGTGGAAGCTCCGGTCCTGTGCGCTATATCCAGGTAGGTCCTGCCCTCCTTCAGCATACCTGCCACTTCAAGGCGTTGTGAAAGTGAGAGTACTTCATTTACCGTTGCGATATCTTCAAAGAACCTGTAGCATTCTTCCCGATCCTTAAGCGCGAGCACGGCATCAAAAAACGTATCCACAGCCCCGGTATGAAGCTTATCGTTCATTTAATTTTCCTCCTTTTTCATAAGGATAAGGGGTATAAAAAATGGCTTACCGTAAGATTGATCTCATTATTGATCAATGAATAGCTGGAGAAATACTCGTCATCCAGATCGATAAGAAGTACACCCATCTGCCAGCCACCGTAATGCAGGCTCATGGTATAGAAGGTATGCTGTCTGCCTCCCTCCAGATATCTGTAGTCCATTATGTTGTCGGTAAGGGTGAGCTGATGAGCCTCATCTATCTGATGTACACCTGTCCTGTCCCTGTATGCCTTCAGGTACAGTCTGTCCGGAAAATCAAACTTCACACCCTTTGTCTGCTTCACCGGCTTCTCAAACATAAAGATGCTGGCATTCATCACGCCGATAAGAGAAACCGCCTCCATGAGCTTCGCATACCTGTCATCTGCTTTAGGATCTATCGACAGAAGTCTCTTTGAAAAGCTCATAAGTGATTCATGCTGTGACTCCACTATCTTCTTGATATCTCCGGATCTGCGCTCAAGATTGTCCGCCACCCGGCTCTTTACATTAGCGATAATGCGCACCAGATCCATCCTGGATGCCTCCGACTTGTGCTTCATACAGAATACCCTGTATATGCTGTCCAATATCCTGAACAGCCTGTTACAGTCTATATACTGCGTGCCTCCTCGGTCAAAGATGCTGATGGCATACTCCAGCTGGTCTCCCGATCTGCGCCTCACCACATCTCCAAGGTATGTAGACAGGAATCTGTTAAAGAAATCCTCGATAAGCTTTTTCTGACATTCAGACTGATAATCATGCACATCACCGGTAAACACGAAATCAGACATTGCCGAAGCAAGACTGGGTATATCAAAGGTGGTGCCGGCATTTATAGTTCTCCTGTTATCAAAGGACGCAACAGTCCTCCCGGGATCATATCCCACGGATTCACGCTTGATGAAATGGCACTCAAGCATCTTGTCGGATGCCTGCTCACCGTCACCCATCCTTCCGGCAAGCGTACATGCCTCGTATCCGAGCTTCAGATCCGATGCCCTGACCGATGCCAGCGGCGGATCCATATATGAGCTTTGGGTGATATCGTCAAAGCCTGTCACCAGCACGTCCTTGCCGATCACACGGTCATTGTTCTTCAGTACCCTGTATACCGCCTGAGCCTGGGCATCATTGCTGCATACTATCGCTTCAGCCCCCGGATTTGCCGCTATCAGCTTCTCCGCCTGCTCTACGCACATAGTGGTATGATCTCCACGCCCTATCATACTGTCCTTCACAGGCAGATGCTTTTCTCTCATGTATCTGCGATACTCCCCAAGCCTCTCCTCCGCATCGGAGGAAACCTCGGGACCCGCAAACATGATGATATTCGTACATTCCCTTTCATTTACCAGATAGTCCATGACCTCCCTGATACCTGAAGCATTGTCATAATAAATTGAAGGGTATTCTTTGTACTTGTCAGCTACTGCAAGAGAGGGCTTATCTTTCAGCTCCTTTACGAAGAGGTCATATGCCTCATCGGTATTGACTATGGAAGCTGTGGTGCAGGATACCGCATCCACGCTTTTCTGTTTTGCAAGATAATACAGCACATTATCCTCATAGTCATTCCCGATTATTCCTCCGGGGATTACCATGAGGTTTATCTTCTTCTCCTCCGCCGCCATCCTCGCGCCCCTGACTATACCGCCAAAGAAATCGCCGCCGAGTTCACGAACCATAAGTGCTACTGTTTTTCTGATGCTCATGCCTGTAGAAATGCTCTGTATGCCTTTGTTGCCTCATATATATCAGACTTGCTTGTGGCCTCATACGGAGCATGCATCGAAAGTACAGCCACACCGCAGTCTATCACATCCATACCATAGAGTGCCATAATATAGGCTATGGTACCGCCACCGCCGGCATCCACCTTTCCGAGCTCGCAGGTCTGATACCTCACCTTATCCGCATCAAGTATGGATCTGATCTGAGCCATAAACTCTGCGTTGGCATCATTCGAGCCGCTCTTGCCTCTCGCACCGGTATATTTATTAAATACGACTCCGTGTCCGAAATAAGCCGAATTATTCTTGTCAAATACATTAGCATAAAGCGGATCAAAGGATGCCGATACATCCGAAGACAGCATCTTAGAGCCGGCCAGAGTACGTCTTAAAGCCAGCTCGGAATACGCTCCCGCCGCATTCATCACCTCGGCAAGCGTATTTTCAAAAAATCTTGATCTCATGCCGGTAGCACCTACAGAGCCTATCTCCTCCTTGTCTACCAGCAGACACACTCCCGTCCTGTCCACCTTTTCCGTGGAAAGAAAAGCAACCAGAGACGTATACGCGCATACCCTGTCATCCTGTCCGTAGGAGAGCACCATCGACTCATCGAGACCCAGACTCCTCGCCTTTCCTGCCGGTACCGCCTCAAGCTCCGCCGACATGAAGTCGTCCTCATCGATGTCATATACATTTTTAAGAAGCCTTAATATATTCTCCTTTACCGGATTCTTGTCTTTTGATTTCATCGGGATCGAGCCGATGAGAAGATCCAGACTCTCACCCTCTACTGCCTTGGATGCCTTTTTATCCATCTGCTCCGATGCGAGGTGGATAAGTATATCCGTGATGGTAAATACAGGATCGCTCTCATCCTCTCCTATCACGACATCCACGACCGTACCGTCTTTTTTTACCACTACACCATGCAGGGCGAGTGGGATCGTCACATACTGATATTTCTTGATCCCCCCGTAATAGTGCGTATTCAGGTAAGCAAGCCCTCCGTCCTCATAGAGAGGATTCTGCTTCAGATCGAGTCTCGGACTGTCGATATGAGCTCCGAGTATGTTAAGCCCGTTCTCAAAGGGCTCTTTTCCAAGGTTAAATAATGCTACCGTCTTGTCCATCCCGACAGCATAGACCTTGTCGCCGTACTTCAGGTGCCTGCCCTTTGCGATGATATCATCCAGATCCTTGTAGCCTGCCTTTTTGGCCATGTCCACAGCCTCACGCACACACTCTCTTTCAGTCTTGCATTTGGAAAGAAAGTCTATATATCTGTCCGATAGCTCCATGAGCTCCTTGCGGTCATTTTTTGAGTATGTAAGCCATGCGTTGTCTTTGTTATCAAGTGTCATAATGCTCCCCCCGATACAGATTTGTTTTATCCTGCGATATTCAGAACGGTATAGGGATCAATGAAATCATCCTCATACTTTATCTGATATATAAGCTTATCCGTGTCAACTATAACAAAAAGTGTCGTGCCTCTGCTGACCTTGGCTCCCTGCGTGACCACAGGGAATGACTGGCAGTAGTAATTGGTCTCATATCCGTTGCCGTGCTCCACAGTCACACGGTAGCCTCCGGCCTCTGCACTCTCGCCTACATAAGTCACGGTACCGTTGCCTGTCGCCACCACATGCGTGCCTGATGCAGCATCTATTGTTATCCAATGCTTCTCCTTGTCATAGTCACTCGGCAGTGCACCCGAGTTGATCGGCAGCGCGGATGGTATGGCCTGCAATGCCTGTATCTCGGTATCAGCCTGTGCCTGTGTCTCCTTCGCGGATATCTCCGTAGTCGCGTTGCTGAGCTCCTGCTCCAGTCTCTCGATATCGGCCTCGAGCACGATCTTGTCCTCGGAAAGAGTGACTATCTCCTCATGCAGAGCTGTGATCTCCTCTTTATACTCTTCAGCCGAGAATGAATTCCACACAATATATACGACGATGGCCGTCAGTATACCTGCCAGTACGAAAGTGCCGGCCAGTATCGCCTCGGCTGAAGTCCTTACGGACTTTACTCTTCTGCCGTCTTCCGGCACGAAAAGGATATTGTAGCCCTTTGGCTTTTTCCTTCCGGTCTTCTTTGCGGTATCCGCACTGTCAGTAAAGCTTTCCTTGATACGGGGCAGCGTGACGGGTTTATCGTCATCATGCTCATCCTCTTTAGGCTCCTTTTCCTCAGGTGCCTTAGGCTCTTTCGGTTCTTTAGGCTTACGCTCCTTAAAAGGTCGTTTCTTCCCGGCTGCCTTTCGTATGAATATCTCCCTGATAGGCACTGTATCGACTGCGTCTATATCAGGATCAAGATCGTCCGTATCCTCTGCACTCTCCGGCTTTGGCTCCTCTGTCACGGACTCCGATGCAGACTCCTCTGCTGCCGGCTCCGACGCAGCTTCCTCAGACTTTGTCTCTATTGCATCAGATGATTCTTCTGCCGCATCTGCCGCTTCTGCCGGCTCCGACACAGCTTCCTCAGACTTTGTCTCTATTGCATCAGATGATTCTTCTGCCGCTTCTGCCGGCTCCGACACCTCCTCTGTAGTCCCGATCTCCTCTGCCTGAGATCTGTCATCAGCAGGCTCGACCCCCTCTGCCGGTTCATCGGCTGTCTTTTCAGGCTCCTTCGACTGCTCGTCCGGCTCCTCTGCCGGCTGTCCGACCGGCTCTTCTCCTGCCCCCTCAGGCTCCTCCATACTGCTCCGTATCTCCCCGGTCTGATCTTCTGATACGTTCGGAATATATACTCTATGTTTATTCTTCTTATGATTTCTATGTTTTGGCATGAAGAATATTATAGCAAAATCGACCTCGTACATCAACAATATGCCCTCATGTCGACGGTGACCCCAAACAGCTAAAGTGGTATATTTTATAGCAGTAGCATATAATCATCAGAAAGGAGTGACTGTTGATAATGACGAAACCCGCCTTTGAGGATGTATGTGCAAAAGTGATCTCACGTGACCATGAGTCATCCGGCATCGGAACGCTGAACGAAAAGTCACTTCATGCGATATTAAAGGAGTACATTGAACCTGACAAAAAAAAGCAGGAAGTAAAGGTCGGGGGTTTTGTCGCAGACATATTTGACGGTGAACGGATCACCGAGATCCAGACACGCAATTTCTATGGCATGAAAAAGAAGCTCGCCTGTTTTCTTGAAATGTATCCTGTCACAATAGTCTATCCCATCCCCAATGAAAAGTATATCAACTGGATCGATCCTTCGACCGGAGAGATCATTGAAAGGCGAAATCTCCAAAGAAGCCGCATCCTCAGGAGATGGCTCATGAGCTGATACATATTCTGCCCTATATAGATCATCCCAACCTTTCACTCAGAATACTTTATATAGATGTGGAGGATTACAAGCTGAAAAACGGATGGGACAAAAGCGGCAAGAAAGGCTCGGAACGCTATGAACGTATACCCAAAAACCTTGCAGGCGAAAAGACCATCTCTTCAACCGGTGATTATGACTATTTCCTGCCGGATGACCTCCCTGAAGCCTTCACCTCAAAGGAGTTTTCAAAAAAGGCGCACGTCACAAGGACGTGCACCGGACGTATGCTCTGTATTCTCATGAAAGTCGGCATCATAGAACGTATAGGCAGGAAAGGCAGAGAGTACATATATTCCAGAAAATGACTCTCCTACTTCTCCAGGAACTGCTGCTGCCTCTTGATCTCCTCGGGCACCGGAGCTCCCGCTTTATCTATCTTTGTACAGACTATCTCCATCAGATGCTTTCTCTGCGCCAGCTTGATCTCATACCTCTCTATGAGCTTTTGATAAGCAGGACTTGTGGCGGCAAGCTTCTGTCTGATGTCCGCGGCAAACGGACAGAATCTGAATATGATATCCCTCGATACCTTATTAAGCCTTAGTGAGCCAGAGCTCTCGTATGCCAGATAGTTGATATAGTCCGATACAAATACTGCCTTGGATGAATTTCTCGCGGACTGCAGCTGCGCCTTTATCTTCTCTCTGAGATCAGGCGAAAGATCGTGGTTCTTCCTGTAAAACTGCAGATAGTCACAAAACATAGATGTAAGCGAAGGCACCGTCACATCATTCCAGTGTACTCCCTGCTCACGTCTGCACATTTCCCATCTGAACTCGCCTGCCAGCTTTATCACGTAATTACTGACCTCCTTTTCGGGAAAGAAGGGCATCATCATACGTCCGGGAGTATCCCTGTGCGCTCCCGATATCTCCTGCCACAGCGCGGCTCTCGATCCGCCGTTCGGCATGAGTACGATATACGGCAGGATCTCCGTATCTATAAACTCCCTCGTTACACCTATCTGCTGATTCGAGAAAACTATCTGCCTGGTAAAGCAGCTGAAATCGATCCTGCGCACGGTATTTAAGGCCTCGTGTATATCCTTCCATGTAGCCATCGACTCAGCCGGCGGCTTCATGACACTCTCCTCGGTAAATACAGGAACAAAAGAAGAGATCCTTCCGAATGTCATACGTGAACCGTTCTTCATGAAATTCCGTATCTCAAACGAAGCCTTTTCCCTTTGATCGTCGAGCAGCCTTTTCATATCGGCCTGCTTTATCTCCCCGTCATCATACCGCTGCTTCAGATACTTCGGGTACTCCATGTCAAACTCATTCTTTGACGGCTCCACTTTGCCGTCATATATAAGTCTGATCCACTCATATGCAGTCAGTACGTTCCCTTCGGGGTCAGGCTCATAGTTTCGCGCCAGACGCTGCAATACCCCGGTGTTTTTCTTTCCCGCCAGCTCCTCGCTGACGAATCCGAAATAAAAGAACATCTTCATCACCAAAGGCATATCTCTGTCCGTAATGCTGCGCATAAATGCACCTTCGTAGACATCATAAAAGACCTCCGACAGCTGCCGCCTGAGCAGTCTTGCCTTATCGGAAGTGTCAGTCTTGTCCGGCAGAGCAATAAAGTCTGCAATATATGTCCTGAACTTCTCTGCTTTTTCTTCACTCACTCCTGAGTACTCAAGGATACGCTCAAGTGCGTCTGACATATCCTTCGCCTCACCGCGTTCCACCTCATCGGGTTTGTCCTCATCATCCGCTGATCCCCCTGAACCCATGAGCTCACTCACGGCTTCACTGTCATCCACATCAGCTTCCGGATCTCCCTCGGCGGCATCGGCTTCCTTCCCAAGATCGCTCTCCGTCTCCGCTTCGTCGGTCTTGGTCTGCTTTTGCAATTCATATTCACTTTTCTTTTCAAGCAGCTCCGACAGGATAAAAGAAAGGTACTGAGTGTATTCGTATCCGCTCAGGATAAATCCTGTGCAGAAAGCCACATCCTTTGATGGAAGCATATTTCCCAGCGACCTGAAAAACTCATACTTCCATACCTGCAGATCATACGACAGCTTCTCACCTGTGCCGAGCACATCTATCAGATCCCGGCATGCCTGTATCACCTGTGCCGTTTTTTCAAAAAGCTCCTGTATGCAGCTGTATATAGCCGTAGTGATATAGGGTGCTATCTGGGGATTGGCTTTGATGATCGCCTGCACACTGCCCGGGTTTTTGTATGGATAAGAAACAGTGATGGAATCTTCCTTAGCCTCATAATCAAACCGGTACAGCTCCCCCGGATGCTCCATGAGTCCTATCATCGATCCATACGGAAGATCTATGATCACATCACCGGATGTGGCAATGAAAGAGCCTTTTATGACTATCTCCAGCTCTCTCACACGCTCATTGGTAGCATGTAGTATGTCCTTAGACTCTATGGTCTGCTTTGCCATATGAATCCCCCTCACCCATAAGATAAACCTCTTCTATGATAGCACAACATCTATCCTATTTCATCAAACTTGGCTTTCATTGTCGGATTGTTTTTTGTAAGCTTCTTTATGGTAAGATCATCTGCCTTGTCGTTTGCCAGTCTGAGATTGTTTTCGGAGGAAAGCAATGCCTTCTTTATCTTTTCAAGATGCTCTATACTCTTGTCTATCTCACTGATAGCCGTATTGAATCTCTCGCTTGCCAGCCGGTAATTCCTTGCGAAGCCATCCTTGAACGCTGTCAGCTCGTCCTCAAATCTGGATATGTCGATATTCTGCTCCCTGATGGCTGCCAGCTCCTTTTTAGACTCCAGCGACTTCCTTGAAGCATCCCTGAGTACAGTTATCATGGGTATAAACATCTGGGGTCGTATCACGTACATTTTAGGATACTTGTATGACATATCGACTATGCCTGTATTGTACAGCTCACTGTCCGCCTCAAGTAAAGATACCAGCACGGCATACTCACAGTTTTTTTCATTCCTGTCCTTATCCAGTTCCTTTAGGAAATCCGTATTCTTGTGCTTGGTGGCAGTGGTATCGGACTCATTCTTCATCTCGAACATGATCGAGATATATTCCAGCCCGTCTTCAAAATCACGAAAAATATAATCTCCCTTACTTCCCGTGCGGGCATCATTGTCCTTATCAAAATAAGCATTAGGAAATGCTGTCGCTCTCAGCTTGTTAAATTCGATCTCACAGTGCTGCTCCAGTGTCTCTCCCACCATTTTGGTGGACATACGGGTCTTCAGATCCTTGTAGTAGGCTATCTGCTCATCCTTTTCTTTGAGCTTCCCGCTGTACTCCTCCTTCAGCTGCTGTCTGGAAAGCTCATTCTCTTTCTCGCTCGCCCTGAGCTTTTCGCTCAAGACAGATAGCTTCTCCCTGCTGTCCGCAAGCTCATCATCCTTTTCCTTTACGGCTTTTATCACCGCGAGCTCTGTATTTTTCTCACTTACATCCTGCTGTCGTCTGTATTCTCCCTCGAGCGATTCGTATTTATGCCGCATATCCTCCAGCTCGGCATGGATCTTTGCCAGGTTCTTTTCATGAAGAGCATCGGCTTCGGTCCGGGACAGCTTGAGAGTGGTTTCCTTGTCTCTCTCATACTGCTCCCGCATAGCCTCGATATCTTTGTAAAACTCCTTGTCACGTATCTGCTTCGCAAGCGATTCGTAGTTGGAGTCGTCTATCTGAAATACCTCTCCGCAGTGCGGACACCTTATCTCCTGCATCAGTCCTCCTCCGCCACTGTCCTTTCGCGTCTTATCCGCATTACAGAGTATGCAGCCAAAGCAATGATGCAAACGATCGATACGACATCACTGATATGCTGTATGAGGGTTCCTTTGTAATAAACCCTTATATTCCGCGCTCCGTCGGTATATACCCTTACGCACCCGTTCATCCCCTCTGCGGACACGTCGAGTACGCTCCCACTGTCCGTATCGGTCGCTGCATATCCTTTATAATATACGAAGGGTACGTCCACATACTCCGCTGTATCCGGTACAGAGCTTACACGTATCTCATTTTTATAACGCTCTGCCTTCAGTTTGCTGCCGTTGTCAAGTACGGCGACATCTGCCCCTGCTATCAGAGCTTCACGGTCACCTGCCGCAGCAGGGAGCCATTCTCCCCCTATGATCTCTGCCGTGTACGGTGCATACGCAAAATAATCATTCGAGTATGAATAATACGGCTGATCGTTTCTCTGAAGCACACATATTTCGGAGCAAAGCATTATCCCTGTCGTTATAATGAGCACCAGTCTCTCCCAAGATGCCCTACCTGCTCCGCTATCTGCTCCTGCCTCCGAGACCAGTATTGAAGCATATATCCCTCCGGCAGCTGCAAGCAACGGTCCTGCCACCACATAGACTCTCCACGGAAACTGCATGAAGCCAAGCACCTCCTGCAGCCTCTCCCATGGTATAAGGCTGGTTGAGAAAAGAGTGAGCAGCAGACCGCAGATCATGCATATGTCGGCGAATCTCAGGCTTTTATTTATCACAAGCCTTATAAGCAGAAAAAGAAATATCGCTATTCCCATTCTGCCGGTTCTGTTATAAAACACCTCCCACAGCTTCACGCTTTCATAGCCCAGATCAAATGTAAAGTCCCTGCCGAAGCCTCCTGCCGAGAGCATCTCAACTACGGGAAGCCAGTAAAATGCCGTAAGCGCAAGAGTAGTAAGCGCAGCCAGTGCCAGCTTAAGAAATATCTTTGGTTCAGCCGCAAGCTGCCTGCCATAGACCAGTACCATAGCTATGCACAGCACCGTACAGACAACCGCAGTGATGGTATGGCACAGCAGCACCCCTGTCATCCCCAGCATCAAAATCCAGGGTCTGGCAAATCCCTTGCTTACGAGATCGTACAGTCCGGCGATAACGAGAGGTACAAAGATCGCTGCCGTATATTCCCCCACTGCACTTCTTACATAGATGTCGTCAAGATGATACTGGCAAAGAGTAAAGATAAGCGCTGCGGCTGCCGCAGCCATGTCACTTTCAGATATATATCTTACGCTGAGGAAGCAGGATATGTATCCGAGTACGATACAGACCGCAATAAATATATGGAATGAAAGATCTATACCCAGCCCGGATACCCTGAGCAGAGCCGGGATATAGAGCAGCAGATCCGGATAAAACAGAGACGAGGCATATCCCGTGCCACCTAAAAAAAGCAGATTTATACGCAGGAAAGGTCTGCCTGCAAGTATTCCTTCCTTGAGTGCCTCGATCCGGAGCAGATGATAGGTGATATCATGTCCGCCTATGCAGTTAACGGTAAACAACGGTGCACATGCAGCCAGCAGGATAATGGCTGAAAGCGCAGTATAAAATGCTTTACGGCTCATGTAGGATATTCTATCACAGAAAGCCAAACATCAAAAGGCGGCACGGGTAATACCCGTACCGCCTGTAATCCTTGTCATGCTGTAACCGTAAGCCAAAGCCAGAGTTCAAATATGAATACGGCTGCAATCCCTGTAAGCAGCAGGATCATCTTGATATTCTTCTTCATTTGGCACATTCACATCAGAGACCGGAACATCTTCTTCACATCTTCAAAGGTCGCGTCTTTGGGATTACCCGGAGCACACGCATCCTTGAGTGCGTCGGATGTAAGAGAATCAAGATCCGACTCCGGCACTATCCCCTTAAGCGTACATTCGATACCGACATCCGCAGCTAGCTGCTTCACTGCATCGCATGCTGCCTTCCTGTATTCCTCCTGAGACATGGAGTCGACATTTGCCACTCCCATGGCACGCGCTATCTCACGATACTTCTCTCCGGTCGCGTCAGCATTGTACTCCATTACCGTGGGAAGAAGCGTAGCGCAAGCCTTGCCGTGAGGCATATTGTAATATGCCGAAAGTGTATGAGCCATGGCATGATCGATGCCGAGTCCCACATTTGAAAATCCCATTCCGGCTACATACTGTCCGAGTGCCATGCCCTCGGCCCCTTCTTCCTCCCCCTTCACGGATGACCTGAGGCTCCTCGCGATGATCTCGATAGCTTTGATGTGGAACATATCAGAGAGCTCCCATGCGCCCTTGGTGATATATCCCTCGATAGCATGTGTAAGAGCATCCATACCCGTAGCAGCCTTCAGGCTCGCAGGCATAGATGACATCATATCGGGATCTACCACAGCTATGATAGGTATGTCATGAGGATCGACACATACAAACTTTCTCTTCTTTTCAGGATCGGTGATGACATAGTTTATAGTAACCTCAGCAGCAGTACCTGCGGTTGTGGGAACAGCTATGATGGGTACTGTGGGATTCTTGGTAGGCGCGACACCCTCAAGACTCCTCACATCCTCAAACTCAGGATTGGCAATGATGATACCGATCGCCTTAGAAGTATCCATCGATGAGCCACCGCCTACGGCCACTATACAGTCGGCTCCGCAGTCCTTAAATGCCTTTACACCCGACTGTACGTTTTCGATAGTGGGATTAGGCTGGATATTTGAGTAAAGCTCATAAGGGATGCCTGCGGCATCAAGCTTGTCGGACACCTTCTTGGTTACGTTAAACTTTACCAGATCGGGATCGGATGCAAGAAATACCTTCTTAAAACCATGTGCCTTGATCTCCTCAGGAATAGCATCGATAGCACCCTTTCCGTGATAAGATGTTTCATTGAGCATAAAACGATTTGCCATGTGTTACCCCTCCTTCACACTGTAAGAAAATGACCTCCGCACCATAGCGAAGCTGTAGATAAGTATAGCACACAATCAATGCTCTTTGATATATCCTCTTTCGTCTTTAATGAAGCCCATCTTTCTCATATATTCGGTATGGCCTTTGGATTTTCCGAAAATTCGTCCATATTTTATATATAAGACTTGACATGAGACGCAAAAATACTTAAAATATCATTCGTTCGTCAATAGCAACAATATATATTTCGGGGTGTGGCTCAGTTTGGCTAGAGCGCTACCTTAGGGAGGTAGAGGCCGCAAGTTCGAATCTTGTCACTCCGATGATCAGAGTCCGTTCACGTAGGATTTATCCGGGTGATCACGGACTCTATGTATTTATGTATTCCTTTATCTGCCGATCCATGACAGCAGCCACACGCTTGCCGTCAAAATACGCTCTGCTCCACTCCACTATCTTTTCCATGGCAGTCTCTATATTCCAGCACGGACTCCATCCGAAGGTTCTCTTAATAAGCGAGCAGTCCAGCTTCAGGAATCCTGCCTCATGCGGCCCGCCGTCATTCTCACATCTCCATGACGCTGCCGGATCACCGTCTTCACAGGTCGCATTCCATTTATCACAAAACAGCTGTACCAGCTCTCCCGTGGTACGGCAGTCCGAATCATCCGGACCGACATTATAGCTTCCTGCCACACTCATATCCTCATACTGGCTGGCAGCTATCATAAGATACGCGAACACGGGCTCCAGCACATGCTGATACGGTCTGGTGGAATCCGGGTTCCTTACCACTATATCCCTGCCCTCTCTTACCGCCCTCAGACAGTCGGGTATGATGCGGTCTTTGGCAAAATCACCGCCGCCTATCACATTACCTGCCCGGCAGGTGGTGACAGCTATATCTCTGTCCTTAAAAAACGAATTTTTGTAAGAGGATGTCACGAGCTCAGAGCATGACTTGGAATTTGAATACGGATCATACCCGTTCAGCTCCTCGTTCTCCCTGTATCCCCAGCTCCATTCCCGGTTAAGATAGACTTTATCAGTCGTGACATTGATGACCGACCTGACGGATGGTGTGTTTCTTATACATTCCAGCACGTTTACAGTGCCCATTACATTTGTCTCGTATGTATATACCGGATCCTTGTATGAGTCTCTGACTATGGGCTGTGCCGCCATATGTATGACTATTTCGGGCTGCACCTTATTAAAGACCTCTTTCAGCTTCTTGAGGTCTCTCACATCCCCTGTGACATGATTTATCTTGGACTTGATCGAGGCCATTTCAAACAGCGACGGATCCGTCGGTGGCTGTGTGGCATAGCCTGTGACAGCCGCTCCTGCCCCGATCAGAACCCTGCACATCCAAGAGCCCTTAAATCCTGTATGTCCTGTTACCAATACTTTCTTGTCTTTATAAAAATCAGCAATCATCGTTTGTCTCTTTCATATTTAATCCGCTCCGGGACTCTTTGTTTTTTTCATCAAAAGATTCATATATACCGGTTCCAATATAAAGATTAAAACAAAACCGACAATAAAACACACCATTAGGGAACTCAAATACATGGGCAGCAGTGAGATGTTCTTCGCACCGTGCGACAACGCGATCCTGTAAGCATAGTAAACCATAAGAAAGGTGATAAGCGGAGTATATATAAGATCCGACACAAGACTTTTCACGACTCGTGCCATAATCTCATCCGGCCGCGCCCCCAGCCTCCTGCATATTATCTGTCCTACCTTTCCCATAGGCACTATGAAGCCGATCACAAGACTCACCGCCGTACTCAGCAGAAAGCTGAAGATCCAGTTCGGCAGCACGAAATGTCCCGAAGTGACCGATCCGGTCAGTGACAGGAAAAAGCTGAGCGTCACTCCCATCAGTATGCTCATTTTCCTTCCAACGCTTTTCATCTCTTTTTCACCCATGATCACTCCCCCTTCTCCTCAAGCCTTTTCGTCCGTCCTATTTTACACGGATGCGCTTTAATTGTCCACACCGGATCATTCCATATACAAAAGGCTTCCGGAGAATATCCGGAAGCCTTTATCTCTATACTTTGTCCAGTATGGATTACTTTATGATGGAAGCAACTCTTCCTGATCCTACAGTACGTCCGCCCTCTCTGATAGCGAATGTAAGACCCTGCTCCATAGCGATGGGGTGGATGAGCTCGATGGTCATCTCTACATTATCGCCGGGCATGCACATCTCTGTACCCTCGGGAAGAGAGATAACGCCGGTCACATCGGTTGTCCTGAAGTAGAACTGAGGACGATAGTTGTTGAAGAAAGGAGTGTGACGTCCGCCCTCGTCCTTGGTCAATACGTATACCTGAGCAGTGAAGTTTGTGTGGCATGTAACCGAGCCGGGTACTGCAAGCACCTGTCCACGCTCAATGTCCTTACGGTCTACACCACGAAGGAGTGCGCCGATGTTATCACCTGCCTGACCCTCATCAAGCAGCTTTCTGAACATCTCGATACCTGTAACGACTGTCTTCTTGACATCCTCTCTGATACCTACGATCTCTACCTCGTCGTTGAGGTGAAGGATACCACGCTCTACACGGCCTGTAGCAACAGTACCACGACCTGTGATGGTGAATACGTCCTCGACAGGCATAAGGAAAGGCTTGTCGGTAGGTCTCTGGGGTGTAGGGATGTAGTCATCTACTGCCTTCATGAGCTCCATGACCTTGTCGCCCCACTCTCCTGAAGGATCCTCAAGAGCCTTCAGAGCAGAACCGCGGACTATCGGTATATCATCACCGGGGAACTCATACTCATTAAGGAGGTCACGAACCTCCATCTCGACGAGCTCGATAAGCTCGGGATCGTCTACCATGTCACACTTGTTAAGGAATACAACGATGTAAGGAACACCGACCTGACGTGCAAGAAGCACGTGCTCCTTGGTCTGAGCCATGACACCGTCAGTAGCTGCGACAACAAGGATAGCACCATCCATCTGTGCTGCGCCTGTGATCAGGTTCTTGACATAGTCAGCATGTCCGGGGCAGTCCACGTGTGCATAGTGACGAGCCTCTGTCTCGTACTCAACGTGTGCTGTAGAGATGGTGATACCACGCTCTCTCTCCTCGGGTGCCTTATCAATGTTTTCGAAATCAACGGCTGCGTTGCCGGCAACTCTCTCTGAAAGAGTCTTTGTGATAGCAGCGGTAAGAGTAGTCTTACCATGGTCAACGTGTCCGATTGTACCGATGTTTACATGGGGCTTGGTACGTTCAAATTTAGCTTTTGACATTTTAAGTATCCTCCTTATTTTGTACGTCTTTTCCTGACGTATACACTTACCCGCATATGAAACGATTATATTTCAAACGGGCTACAATTTCAAGTCGTTAATTACTTTGACAGTACTTTGTCTGCCACATTCTTCGGAACCTGCTCATAATGATCAAAGAACATTGAGTAGTTTCCACGTCCCTGTGTCCTCGAACGAAGATCCGTAGCGTATCCGAACATCTCAGCCAGCGGTACGAACGCACGCACCATCTTGCCGCCTCCGATATCCTCCATACCCTCTACACGTCCTCTTCTTGAGTTCAGGTCGCCGATGACATCTCCCATATAGTCCTCAGGCATGGTGACATCCACCTTCATGATGGGCTCAAGCAGTACGGATGCACCCTTCTGCATAGCGTCCTTCATGGCCATGGAACCGGAGATATGGAAAGCCATCTCGGATGAGTCGACCTCATGATATGATCCGTCATATACTACAGCATGTACACCTGTGACAGGGAATCCTCCGAGTATACCGGTCTTCATGGCCTCTTCGATACCCTCGCCGATAGCGGGGATATATTCCTTGGGGATAGCTCCTCCGACTACCTGAGACTCAAACTTGTATGTCTCTTCACTGTTGGCATCCATAGGCTCAAACTTAACCTTACAGTGTCCGTACTGACCGCGTCCGCCGGACTGCTTGATATACTTTGCTTCGATATCAACAGGCTTTGTGATAGCTTCCTTGTATGCCACCTGAGGTGCGCCTACATTAGCCTCCACGTTAAACTCGCGCAGCAGTCTGTCGACGATGATCTCCAGATGAAGCTCACCCATACCTGCTATGATGGTCTGTCCGGTCTCTTCATTGGTGTGTGCCTTAAATGTGGGGTCCTCCTCGGCAAGCTTTGCGAGTGCCTGTCCGAGCTTATCCTGACCTGCCTTTGTCTTAGGCTCTATGGCGAGCTCGATAACGGGATCAGGGAACTCCATCGACTCAAGGATAACAGGATGCTGTTCGTCACAGATGGTATCACCGGTAGTGGTGAACTTAAAGCCTACCGCTGCCGCGATATCGCCCGAATAAACCACATCCAGCTCTGTCCTCTTGTTTGCGTGCATCTGGAGTATACGTCCCACACGCTCCTTTTTGTTCTTAGTAGAATTAAGGATATATGAGCCTGACTTTAATGTACCCGAATATACTCTGAAGTAGACAAGCTTACCCACAAAAGGATCTGTCATGATCTTGAATGCCAGACCCGAGAAGGGTGCGTCATCACTTGAAGGTACGGTAAGTGCGTTGCCGTCAAGGTCTGTACCCTCCGCATCAGGTACGTCCGTAGGTGCAGGCAGATACTCGATGACACCGTCAAGGAGCTTCTGCACACCCTTGTTACGATATGCCGATCCCGCGAAACATGGAATGGCATCACCCGCAATGGTAGCCTTTCTGAGTGCCTTCTTCAGATCATCTATGGAAGGAACCTTATCCTCAAGATACTGCTCCATCAGATCCTCATCGAGCTCACAGATAGCCTCCAGTGTCTCCTGGTGCTTCTCCTCTGCCTCATCCTTCATATCGTCAGGTATATCCTTTATCTCGACCTCTGTACCCTGCTTATCATCATAATAATAAGCCTTCATCTCCAGCAGATCGATGATACCCGTGAAGGTATCTTCCTTTCCGATAGGGATATTCATAAGGATCGTGTTCTTGCCGAGACGGTCATGTATGGTCTGGCAAGCATTGTAATAATCAGCACCGATAGTATCCATCTTGTTGATGAAAGCAAGTCTCGGTACGTGGAATCCGTCGGCCTGACGCCAAACGTTCTCCGACTGGGGCTCAACACCCTCCTTTGCGGAGAAAACGCCTACTGCACCGTCAAGCACGCGGAGTGATCTCTCAACCTCCACCGTGAAATCTACGTGTCCGGGAGTATCAATGATATTGATCCTGTGCTCCTCGGCACCCGGCTTAGGTTTTGCATTCTCCTCCAGAGTCCAGTGGCAGGTGGTAGCTGCTGAGGTAATGGTGATACCTCTCTCCTGCTCCTGAGCCATCCAGTCCATGGTAGCGGTACCGTCATGAGTCTCTCCGATCTTGTAGTTGACACCTGTATAAAACAGGATACGCTCGGTCAGAGTGGTCTTGCCGGCATCGATATGCGCCATGATACCGATATTTCTGGTTCTCTCCAGAGGGTATTCTCTCTCTTTTGCGTTACCCAAGAATTTATCCTCCAAATAATATCAGTTAAATCAAAAACGATAGTGAGAGAAAGCCTTGTTTGCATCTGCCATCTTGTGCATATCTTCCTTTCTCTTCACTGCGGAACCTGTATTGTTCGCTGCGTCCATGATCTCGTTAGCAAGTCTCTCTTCCATGGTCTTTTCAGATCTCTGTCTCGAGAACATAGTCAGCCATCTGAGTCCGAGTGCCTGACGGCGGTCAGGACGGACCTCGATAGGCACCTGATATGTGGCACCGCCGACACGTCTTGCTTTTACCTCAAGCTGAGGCATGATGTTCTGCATAGCCTGTTCAAAAACCTCTATTGCAGGCTTGCCTGTTTTTTCCTCGACTCTGTCAAACGCATTGTACACGATCTTCTGTGCTACGCCCTTCTTACCGTCAAGCATGATGGAATTGATGAGCTTCGTCACAACCTTATCGTTGTACTTAGGGTCTGCCAGAACGTCTCTCTTTACTATATGTCCTTTACGTGGCACGTTTCTTCCCTCCTTTGTGGATATACACCCACAGGTACTCACAATCAAATTTACTTGTGTTCGTGCTGAACCTTAATCCAACACAACCTCTTGATCAATTATATTTGACTGATCACTTCTTATCCTTCGGCTTCTTTGCGCCATACTTGGAGCGGGCCTGCATACGATTTGCTACACCGGCTGTATCAAGCGTTCCGCGGATAATGTGATACCTTGTACCGGGAAGATCCTTTACTCTTCCGCCACGGATCATGACAACGCTGTGCTCCTGAAGGTTGTGGCCTTCTCCGGGGATATAGCTCGTCACCTCGATACCGTTTGAAAGACGCACACGGGCGATCTTTCTGAGCGCTGAGTTAGGCTTCTTGGGGGTAGCAGTCTTTACGGCTGTGCACACGCCTCTCTTCTGAGGAGACTTTGTGGCAGTCGCCTTCTTCTGTAAAGAGTTAAATCCTCTCTGAAGCGCGGGAGCCGTTGACTTCTTTGCGGAAGTCTGTCTGCCCTTCCTTACTAACTGGTTGAATGTTGGCATTAAGTTTCACCTCTTTTCTTTTTTGTATTGTTGTCTGCCATTCAAAACAGACTAAATTAGAGCGTGCCCTAAAGACACGCTCTAATATAATAATTCCTATGCATTTGACTGTCAAGAAAAACTTTTATTCTTCAGTGTCAACGACTGTCTCGAGCTCGGGGTCGGCCAGGATCTCATCATCTGTCTCCTCCGCGACCTCCTCTACAGTGATCTCCTCATCGCTGAAGTCAATCATATCTCCGACTGTAGGACCGTCCGTGTTGAGATCGATGTTTCTGTACCTCTTCATACCGGTACCTGCGGGTATGAGCTTACCAATGATAACATTCTCCTTCATGCCGACGAGCTTATCAATCTTACCCTTGATGGCCGCATCCGTAAGCACCCTTGTGGTCTCCTGGAATGATGCGGCGGACATAAAGGAGTCCGTGGCAAGTGAAGCCTTTGTGATGCCGAGCATCTCCTGTGTACCATCGGCAGGAGTCTTGCCCTCCGACTCGAGTCTCTCATTCATATCCTCGAAATCAAGGACATTCATCAGCTCACCGGGAAGGATATCAAGAGCGTCATTAGCCTCTGTTACCCTTATCTTCTTGAGCATCTGATGCACTATGACCTCGATATGCTTGTCGTTGATCTCGACACCCTGCAGCCTGTACACTCTCTGTACCTCGCGGAGCAGATAATCCTGTACGGCTCTGAGCCCCTTTATGCGGAGCAGATCATGCGGATCTACAGATCCCTCGGTTATCTCCTGTCCGGCCTCTATATGCTGACCCTCGACTACCTTGAGTCTCGAGCCGAAGGGGATCAGATAGCTCTTGGCCTCACCGGACTCACTGTCCGTGACGACAACCTCCTTCTTGACTATATCATCCTTGCTTATCACGGATTCATCATCCGCATCAGTTTCCTTTACAGATGTCACTGACTCTTTCTTCTTCTCTCTGATAGACACGTCTCCGTCTATCTCGGAGATAATAGCAAGTCCCTTGGGCTTTCTTGCCTCAAAGAGCTCCTCTACTCTGGGGAGACCCTGAGTGATATCGCTTCCTGCCACACCACCGGTATGGAAGGTTCTCATGGTGAGCTGTGTACCGGGCTCACCGATGGACTGTGCGGCAATGATACCGATAGCCTCACCTACCTGCACCGCCTCTCCGGTAGCCATGTTAGCACCGTAGCACTTGGAGCATATGCCGTTCTTGCAACGGCAGGTAAGTATGGTTCTGATCTTTACCTCCTCTACAGGCTTTCCGTCCTTTACTCCCACTGTAACGATCTGTTCTGCGCGTCTGGGAGTGATCATATGATTGGCTCCTACGATAAGGTTGCCCTTATTATCATATATATCCTCACAGGAGAATCTGCCCGTGATCCTGTCCTGAAGGCTCTCTATCTCTTCCTTGCCGTCATAGAATGCCTTTACCACCATGCCGGGTATCTCGGGTCTCTCAGCCGAGCAATCCTGCTCACGTATGGTGAGCTCCTGCGATACATCGACAAGTCTTCTTGTAAGATAACCCGAGTCAGCTGTACGCAGAGCCGTATCCGACAGTCCCTTTCTCGCACCGTGCGCTGACATGAAGTACTCCAGCACGTTCAGTCCCTCACGGAAGTTACTCTTGATAGGAAGCTCTATGGTATGACCGGTGGTATCCGCCATAAGTCCTCTCATGCCGGCGAGCTGCTTGATCTGCTTATCAGATCCTCTCGCTCCCGAGTCAGCCATCATGAAGATGTTGTTGTACTTATCCAGACCGTCAAGCAGATCCTTTGTAAGTGCTTCATCGGTATCCTTCCAGGTCTGTATTACTTCATTATATCTCTCGGTGTCGGTGATAAGACCTCTCTTATAGTTCCTTGATATCTTATCCACCTGATCCTGTGCCTGATCGAGAAGCTCCTGCTTTTGTGCAGGCACGGTCATATCCGAGATAGACACGCTCATTGCAGCAAGCGTTGAGTAATGATATCCCATCGACTTGATATGATCGAGCACTTCCGCCGTCTTGATGGCACCGTGTGTATTGATCACCTTGGTGATGATCTGCTTCAGCTGCTTTTTGCCCACGAGGAAGTCTACCTCGAGTGCCAGCTCGTTGCCCTTTACGGATCTGTCTACAAATCCGAGATCCTGAGGCAGTATCTCATTGAAGAGGAAACGACCGAGTATGGAATTCACTACACCCGTATAAGTCTTTCCGTTTACCTCCCGTGTTACCTTCACGCCTATCTTGGAGTGAAGCGTGATGTCCTTGTTCTCATAGGCAAGTATAGCCTCGTTTACATTCTTAAATATCTTGCCCTCGCCGGGTTCTCCCTCTCTCTCCTGAGTCAGATAATAGCATCCGAGAACCATATCCTGTGTGGGTACGTTTACCGGACCGCCGTCTGCGGGCTTCAAAAGGTTGTTGGGCATGAGCATAAGGAATCGGCACTCAGCCTGTGCCTCTACGGAAAGCGGCAGATGTACAGCCATCTGGTCTCCGTCGAAGTCGGCATTAAAGGGTGTACATGCCAGAGGATGCAGCTTGATAGCCTTACCCTCTACCAGTACGGGCTCAAATGCCTGTATTCCGAGTCTGTGCAGTGTTGGTGCACGGTTGAGCATGACGGGGTGCTCATGTATCACCTTCTCGAGCACATCCCATACCTCGGGATCGAGACGCTCTACCATCTTCTTTGCGTTTTTAATGTTGTGTGATGTCCCGTTTGCCACGAGCTCCTTCATAACAAAAGGCTTGAAAAGCTCTATAGCCATCTCCTTAGGGAGACCGCACTGCCATATCTTAAGCTCCGGTCCCACGACTATAACGGAACGTCCCGAATAGTCCACACGCTTACCGAGCAGGTTCTGCCTGAAACGGCCTCCCTTACCCTTGAGCATGTCAGAAAGTGACTTGAGCGGACGGTTACCGGGTCCTGTGACGGGTCTGCCGCGACGTCCGTTGTCTATAAGCGCATCTACAGCCTCCTGCAGCATCCTTTTCTCGTTACGCACGATGATATCCGGCGTGCCGAGCTCAAGCAGCTTCTGCAGTCTGTTGTTTCTGTTGATGATCCTTCTGTAAAGGTCGTTAAGGTCGGAGGTTGCGAACCTGCCGCCGTCAAGCTGAACCATAGGTCTGATATCCGGAGGGATGACCGGTATGCAGTCGAGTATCATCCATGCAGGCTCATTGCCTGACTCCCTGAATGCCTCGATCACCTCCAGTCTCTTGACTATACGTGCCCTCTTCTGTCCGGTAGCCCCCTCAAGCTCTTCTCTGAGCTCATCGGACTCCTTATTCAGATTAATACTCTGCAGCAGCTCCTTTATAGCCTCTGCTCCCATGCCTACACGGAACTTGTAGCCGTACTGCTCACGCGCATTCTGATACTCCGCCTCGGTAAGTATCTGCTTGTATTCCAGATCCGTCTCGCCCGGATCGAGGACGATGTAAGACGCGAAATAAAGCACTCTCTCGAGAATACGGGGTGAGAGATCAAGTATCAATCCCATACGGCTGGGTATACCCTTGAAGTACCATATATGAGATACCGGGGCAGCCAGCTCTATGTGTCCCATCCTCTCACGACGCACGGATGCCTTGGTCACCTCTACTCCGCACTTGTCGCAGATCACTCCTTTATACCTTATCTTCTTGTACTTACCGCAGTGGCACTCCCAATCCTTTGTGGGTCCGAAGATCCTCTCGCAGAAAAGACCGTCTGCTTCGGGCTTCAGCGTCCTGTAGTTGATAGTCTCGGGCTTCTTGACCTCGCCGTGGGACCACTCGCGGATCTTGCTCGGGCTCGCCAGACCTATCCTTATGGCATCAAAGGATAAGGGCTCATATTTGTCTGTCTGTCTGTTTATCATATCCGGCATTTGGTATGACTCCTCTCTATCACTCTTCCGTATCGTAGACAGCCTCATCTGCAGGCTCTTCGTCCACATACGACTCTTCATCATCTACAGTCTCAAAGGTTTGGGTCTCGTCGCTGAATTCCTGAGTGGTGTAGCCGTTAGCCCTAAACTCGTCCTCACTCGGTCTGCCGTAGAAACGGTCATCGTCAAGGATGTGCCTCATATCGGTATCACCAAACTCAGCCGTCTCCGCTATCTCAACCTCGGTACCGTCATCCTTCAGTACGCGTACATCAAGCCCGAGTGACTGGAGCTCCTTAAGAAGCACCTTGAATGACTCGGGTATGCCGGGCTCGGGGATATTCTCTCCCTTAATGATAGCCTCATAGGTCTTCACACGACCTATGACATCATCGGACTTCACTGTGAGGATCTCCTGCAGCGTATATGCCGCTCCGTATGCCTCGAGTGCCCAGACCTCCATCTCACCGAATCTCTGTCCGCCGAACTGTGCTTTGCCGCCCAGAGGCTGCTGTGTGACAAGCGAATAAGGACCCGTCGAACGTGCATGTATCTTATCGTCTACCATATGATGCAGCTTCAGATAGTGCATATGTCCGATAGTAACAGGATTGTCAAAATATTCACCGGTCCTGCCGTCCCTGAGCCTTACCTTGCCGTCTCTGTGGATCTCCACGCCCTTCCAGAGCTCCCTGTGATCCCTGTTGTCCGAAAGATACTGCATCACCTCGGGCAGTATCAGCTTCTTATACTTCTTCTCAAAGTCCTCCCATTCGCTGTTGACGTAGTCGTTAGCCAGCTCGAGAGTATCCTCGATATCTATCTCGTTCGCACCGTCAAATACCGGAGTCGTGATCTTGATACCGAGAGCCGCTGCCGCAAGTGAAAGGTGGATCTCCAGTATCTGTCCGATATTCATACGTGACGGCACACCCAGAGGATTGAGCACGATATCAAGCGGTCTTCCGTTAGGAAGATAAGGCATATCCTCTATGGGGAGCACTCTGGAGCAGACACCCTTATTGCCGTGGCGTCCTGCCATCTTATCACCCACACCGATCTTTCTCTTCTGCGCTATGTATATGCGTACTGCCTTGTTCACTCCGGGTGATAGCTCATCGCCCGCCTCTCTTGTGAATACCTTGGCATCTACCACTATACCGTACTCGCCGTGAGGAACCTTGAGAGAAGTATCTCTTACCTCACGGGCCTTCTCACCGAAGATCGCACGCAGCAGCCTCTCCTCTGCGGTAAGCTCTGTCTCTCCCTTGGGAGTGACCTTTCCTACCAGGATATCTCCTGCCCTGACCTCGGCACCTATACGGATGATACCGTTTTCATCCAGATCTCTGAGTGCTTCCTCACCTACACCGGGCACATCGCGCGTGATCTCCTCCGGTCCGAGCTTGGTATCTCTCGACTCGCACTCATATTCCTCTATATTAATGGAAGTAAATACATCATCCCTTACCAGACGTTCACTGATAAGAACCGCGTCCTCATAGTTGTATCCCTCCCAGGTCATGAATCCGATCAGAGGATTCTTGCCCAGAGCCAGCTCTCCGTTTGAAGTGGAGGGACCGTCAGCTATTACCTCTCCGGCTTCGATATGCTGTCCCTTTACGACTATGGGTCTCTGGTTGTAGCAGTTTGACTGATTGGATCTCATAAACTTGGAAAGCTTATATTCAGTCTTTGTCCCGTCATCATTTGCCACAAGGATAGAGTCGCTCTGCGAAAGGAGTACCGTACCGGGCTGCTCAGCCACTACGCAGACTCCCGAGTCTACGGCAGCCTTTGCCTCCATACCGGTACCGATGATAGGTGCCTCCGTCGTAAGGAGCGGCACAGCCTGTCTCTGCATGTTTGATCCCATCAGCGCACGCGTGGGGTCATCGTTCTGCAGGAAGGGTACCAGTGTCGTAGCCACAGAGAAGACCTGTCTCGGTGAGACATCCATGAAATCAAACATACTCTTCTCATACTGCTGCGTCTCATCCTTGAAGCGTCCGGATACCATACGGTTCACGAAATGACCCTTTTCATCAAGTGGCTCGGAAGCCTGTGCAACGTGATAATTGTCCTCTTCGTCCGCGGTCATATATACGACCTCGTCCGTTACCATCGGATTGTCGGGATCGCTGTGATCCACCTTTCTGTAAGGAGACTCTACGAAACCATACTCATTGATACGCGCAAAGCATGCCAGTGAGTTGATCAGTCCGATGTTCGGTCCTTCAGGTGTCTCTACCGGGCACATACGTCCATAGTGTGAATAGTGTATATCTCTGACCTCCATGCCCGCACGATCTCTTGACAGACCGCCGGGCCCCAGAGCGGAGAGTCTTCTCTTGTGTGTCAGCTCTCCGAGCGGATTGTTCTGATCCATGAACTGCGACAGCT
>JAGBNR010000020.1 GCA_017634315.1 Lachnospiraceae bacterium | reverse complement strand
CATCTCTCCGAAAAGTGTCTCCATTTCCGATATGGCATTGTACCCTGTGGTGTAATACTCTGATCTCCCGGACTCCGTGCGGTATGCCTTGTCAAGAAAATAGTCGCGGACGGAACGCACATCAGCATACTGTACTCCGAGGCCGACCTGCTTCGAGCTGATATACGCCTGACCTATGGTATCGTAATTCTTGTTGGACTGTACGACCTGCTGGCGGGTATAGCCCAGGGTCCCGATATTTGAAAGATTGTGTGCTGTGGTGTTTAATGCGTTCTGGTTTGTTACAAGCCCTGAAGCTCCAACGTACAGACCCGAAAATAGCGACATAGTATTCTCCTTGTGTAGCTGCTATCGGTGATTCGGTTACTGTTTCGCGTCAAAGCCGCCGGACGGTCCTCCCAGAGATGATCCCGCTATGTCGGCAGAGCTGTTGTAATTGCCCGTCTCCGGAGCGGATCTTTGAGACTTGATCAGATTGAGATTGAAGTCAACTATATCCAGTGACTGTCTGATGAGCTCGCGGTTCTGATCGTTTATCATCCTAAGCTCACCCACCGTGGCCTTGAGCCGGTCGTGAAGAAGTGAGAGCGCATCTCTTTCTTCCGGCCTTTTTTCAAGCATTTCAATAAGGTTCGAAAGCTTCAAAGTCTTAACGTCCCTGTTCATGACTTCGGCAATATCCTTCATGGCATCGGCTCTCCTTGCGTCAAGTGCTATGAGCCGGTCTACTACTGCCTGTTCCTCATCCGTGATCTTTTGAAGGTTCTCTATCTCCCCTGCCACTATGACCGGGGTCTTTTTCTTAGACAGATCGAGTAATGTGACATACTCGCTTTCTTCTTTTGTCAGCGTATCGATAAGCACCTCTACAAGGCTCGCCACGTCACATTACCCCGATCTTATTTATGAAAGGCCTGCTGCCTCGTTGTACTTTGCAAGAAGCTTATCAGCGAAGCTCTCGCCCGATACATTGTATGTACCTGCCTCGATCTGCTTCTTAAGCTCTGCTACCTTGCCCTCCCTGATATCGGGAGCTGATTTCACTGCTGCTTTCAATGTCTGGATATCCTTTCCTATGCTGGAGATCTCCACAGCGTCCCGACCACTCGAAACCTTGCCTGTGCCTGATGCCTTTTTAGGCTTACCTACTCCATATACCTGCTGTATCTGTGATATTGCATCTATACGCATTGAAGTCTCCTCCTTTCTTCCATGATATATTGCAAATCCTTTTGCTTACACTATATGTATCGGCACTGGTTTAAAATACATAACCCCTGTAGCGCAAATTATTTTTGTATCTTTTTAAATACAATCCGGAAATGTATCAGAAGTACCCGACATATTCCACCCTGTGCTCCGACTCCGGGAAAAGATGTGCGTGAAGATCTATGAAATAGTCATCTGTCATGCTTGCCATATAGTCCATGACCATATCATCCGGCGTATTGTCCCTGTATCTCTTATGCGCCACTCTCACATACTGTGTGATATTTTCTATATAATTCACATGATGTCTCATGAGCACGGACCGGGGATCCATCTCCCCCGCTTCCTTCAGGAGCTCCTCATACATCTCTTCGAACATGGGCTCAATATCCTTTTTGAATGCGGCTTCCGTGCGTTCATTTCCGTATATCATGGAATAATTCTCTTTTTTTGCCGCAGTCAGCTCCGAGAAGTATTCATCAGCCATGCAAAGATATGGTCTCCCGTAGCTGTTTTCTACTATATTTACTATCATATTGTTGATGATCTCGGCATTGGTCGTACCGATCTTCTTCTGCGAATACTTGGGTTTCTCGTCAAACAGTCCCAGCTTTTCCGCATCCTGCCTGTCCTTTCCGATATAAGCTATGATATCGGATATCCTGACCACGCACCCCTCCAGAGTGCAGGGTACCAGCCCCTTTATGGCGGCAGGATCGGTGTAGCAGCTCTCTTTCATGGCATCAAACTCCGCAAAGGTCGTCTTGTCCTTACGGGGGCGGTACTCCTTCATCTCCATTTCCCCGTTGTGACAGATTATGCCATCAAGTGTCTGCAGTGAGAGATTCTGACAGCAGATATCGTCCAGTACCCTTACCGAATGTACATTATGATTGAAATATCTGCCTGTGTGCTCATGATACAGCCGTGAGAGCACCCTCTCTCCGGCATGTCCGAAGGGTGTATGCCCTATATCATGCCCGAGTGCCATGGCCTCTATGAGATCAAGATTCAGATTTAAGAGTCTGCCTATATTACGCGCTATACGGGCTACGAACTGTACATGGAGCGAGCGTCTTGATATATCGTCGTTTCTTACAAGAGAAAACACCTGTGTCTTGTCCGAATATCTGTTGTAAAAGGGCACATTCATTATTTTCTCCACATCCCTGACAAATGCCGGACGCTGCAGATTGGCCCTGTCATGATCCATATCCCGCCTCAGGATATCCTCATCCCTGCAGGCATACGGATTTACGACATGCTCCCTACGGTCTTCCTCTATCCTCGCAGCGAGCTCATCCGGCAGATTGATATAATGTGTGTCACCCATACTGTCATTTCCTTATAATAAGTGCCCGTATCGCGTTGAGCACGCAGAGCACCATCACTCCTACATCGGCAAATACCGCAAGCCACATACCCGCCAGTCCCAACGCTGATAATAGCAGGCACAGGAGCTTTATCCCGATAGCGAATACAATGTTTTCCTTTACTATGCGGAGGCATTTTCTCGCAATAGCTATCGCGCGGGATATCTTAAGCGGATCATCATCCATAAGAACCACATCCGCTGCCTCTATCGCAGCATCAGACCCCATGGCTCCCATGGCTATGCCTATATCCGCCCTTGAGAGCACCGGTGCATCGTTTATACCGTCTCCCACAAAAGCAAGACGTCCCTTACCGCTCCTTTCAGTGATCAGACGGTCGACGCGGTCGACCTTGTCAGAGGGTAAAAGCTCAGAGTGGACCTCGTCCAGACCGAGCTCTGCAGCCACACTGTCCGCTATCCTTGATGCATCTCCCGTGAGCATTATCGTACGCTTAATGCCGAGGTTTTTCAAGGCTTTCACCGCCTCAGCAGAGTGAGGCTTTATCGTATCGGATATCACGATATGTCCGGCATACACCCCCTCTAAAGCCACGTGGATGACTGTACCCATGTCATTCGGACACTCTATGTAATCTGCTCCGACTGCCGACATGAGCTTTGTATTTCCTACGGCTATGTCTCTGCCGTCCACCCTCGCCCTTATACCCTGACCCGCTATCTCCTCTATATCGGAGACTCTGGATCGGTCAAGCTCCTTTCCGTATGCGCGTCTGAGACTCAGACTGATCGGGTGAGTGGATGCGGCTTCGGCGAGTGCCACCGCCTCGATAAGCTGTGCTTCATCCACAGGACTGTGATGTACGGCATCCACCTCAAAGCTTCCCCTTGTAAGAGTACCTGTCTTATCAAATACCACCGTATCTACCTCCGACAGTGTCTCCATATAGTTGGAGCCCTTGATAAGCACTCCGGCATGGCTTGCTCCGCCTATCCCCGCAAAGAAAGAAAGCGGTATCGATACCACTAGTGCGCAGGGGCACGATATCACAAGAAAGGCCAGAGCTCTGTATATAAAGTCTCCCCAGTAGGGAGCAGCTCCGCATATCATCCTGAACACAGGCGGAAGGATGGCGAGCGCAAGGGCAGAATAAACGACTGCCGGAGTATAGACCCTCGCGAATTTCGTGATGAAGTCTTCAGACTTTGACTTGCGTGACGAAGCATTTTCGACAAGATCCAGTATCTTTGATACCGTAGAATCTCCAAACTCTCTTGTGGTCCTGATATACAGAGGGCTCGTCAGGTTGATGCACCCCGATATGACCTCGTCTCCCTCGGTGACGTTTCTTGGCAGGCTCTCTCCGGTCAGTGCCGCGGTATCCAGTGTGCTCGTACCTGCAGAAACAGTGCCGTCTATCGGTATCTTCTCTCCGGGATGCACATATATGACGATGCCCGGCTCCACCTCATCGGGATCGACCTGCTCTATCTTCCCGTCAGTCTCTATATTTGCGTAGTCAGGTCTGATATCCATAAGCTCGGATATATTACGACGGCTCCTGCCCACCGCCACACTTTGAAACCATTCTCCTATCTGATAAAAGAGCATGACTGCGATCGCCTCTACATAGTCTCCGGTCTGTCCCGTCAGATCCCTGTAGATTGCAAGGGTCATGGCTCCCACAGTTGCCACGCACATCAGCAGCGACTCATCCATGGGCTGTCTGTTCTTTATACCCTTGAATGCCTTGCGCAGCACATCATATCCTATTATGAAATACGGTATTAGATACAGTAAAAACCGCAGCACTCCTTTCACGGGCACAAAATGAAGCCCTGTAAGCAGCACTGCGGATATGATTATCCTGTACAGGTTGTTTTTCTGTTTCTTATTCATGCCGATACCTCCGTATCTGATACGCAGTCACAGGAAAGTACTCACAGTCAGAAAAAGATCTCGCAGTCGTCCTCGACTTTTTTGCAGTTGTCCAACACTCTCGTCATCACCTCTTTCGGGTCTGCTCCATCCTCAAACTCCACATTCATCTTCAATGCCATGAAATTTACCACTGCATCCTTCACACCCTCTGTTTTCTTTGTCGCATCCTCCATCTTTGCCGCACAGTTTGCGCAGTCCACCTCGATCTTATAGCTCTTTTTCATGTCTGTTCTCCTTGATCCGGTATTTGATTAAACAATTAAACGATTGTTTAATTGTTTATATCATATTATACTTGTTATGGGTTTGTGTCAATATGTGTTTAAGGAGAAATATATGAAACTGCCTCACGACCACGAAAACTGTGAAGTCTCGGAAAGCCTTATGGAAGAGATGCCGAGCCTTGAGGGCTTCTCATCGGCATCGGATATATTTAAGCTGCTGGGAGATCCCTCAAGAGTGAAGCTCTTCTGGCTGCTCTGCCATACCGAAGAATGCGTGACCGATCTTGCCGCTATGATGAATATGTCATCTCCGGCTCTGTCTCATCATCTTAAATTTCTAAAGACCTCCGGACTCATCACGTCAAGACGCGATGGTAAGGAGGTCTTTTATAAGTGTGCTGACAGCGAGCTGGCCGATGCCCTTCATCATATCATAGAAAACGTGGTGGAGATCGCCTGTCCGGACTGCCATGACGGACAGTGAGCCGTCACTCTACATATTTTGCTTATAGCTGTTTCCCTGTGTCTCAAGACCCGGGAAGCTGTTTTGTCTGAGTGCTTCATATAGTATCACTGTTGCGGCATTTGAAAGGTTCAGCGAACGCTCGTCTCCGTACATGGGTATCCTCACACACGACTCTTTGTGTGCTGCAAGTATCTCTTCGGGTATGCCCGCACTCTCCTTACCAAACATGATATAGTCATCCGGTCCGTATGTGACATCCGCATAGGTCTGCTCTGCCTTGGTAGTCGCATACCAAAGCCTTGGTGCCTTTACCGCATCCGTATCTATGCCTTCATGCTGCTCCATGAAGTCCTCGTAATTATTATATTCAGTGAGCTTCAGCTTGGACCAGTAGTCAAGTCCCGCCCGCCTGAGATTGCGGTCGCTTAAGATAAAGCCGTATGGCCTTATAAGATGCAGTGCCGTATCAGTGGCGACACAGGTGCGCCCTATGGCTCCGGTATTAAAGGGGATCTCGGGTTCAAGCAGTACTATGTTCATGTGCCTCCCTGCCTATGATAACGTTACATCCTTCAATCTGCGATAAAGCTCCGCTATAGGCAGCCCCATCACATTATAGTAGTCTCCCTCTATGCGCTCCACCAGCAGGGCTCCTTTCCCCTGTATGCCGTAGGCTCCCGCCTTGTCAAGCGGCTCGCCGCAGCCTGCGTAGCTCTTCAGAAGCTTTTCATCCGCAGGATACATGGTCACATCCGTCTTCACATGAAAAGTATCCGTGACCTGTGAGGCTGCCCTGTCAGGATATATAATTGTCACTCCCGTATAGACGGAGTGTGTCTTTCCGGCAAGAAGACGCAGCATCTCATATGCCTCTGCCTCGTCCACGGGCT